>DATHVJ010000170.1:0-5765 GCA_035461345.1 Solirubrobacterales bacterium
AGATGGGCGGGGTGCGCGACCTGGTCGGCGACGAAGGAGCAGCCCACGCAGGCGCGCTCCGGGTACGCGCCGCCCTCCGCGTAGGTGGTGACCTCCGGCCCGTAGAAGGCGCGGTAGACGATCAGCTGGCGGCGGCCCTCGAACAGGTCGGCGAGGCTCGCCTTGCCCTCGGGGCCGTCGAACTCGTACTCCTTCTCCACCGCCAGCCATGGCATCCGCCGACGCTCGGCGGCCAGGGCGTCGCGGGCCCGGGTCAGCTCCTTCTCCTTGACCAGCAGCTCCTCGCGGGCTGCCGCCCACTCCTCGGCCGGCACCACTCGTGGATGGTTGGTCAGCGTCGTCATCGCGTCCTCCTTCGTCCGGGTGTTCGAAGCTTCAACGTCAGCGCGCGGGCGCCGACGACGAGCCCGGTGCCGCCCGACAGCAACGGCACCAGCAGCTCCTCGATCGGCAGTCCTGAGATGTGCCCGAGCACGCTCATTTCCTTGTCATCACTAGGACGGCCTCACGAGCGCGATCTCATCGCTCACGCGCGCGCCCCGGCGCCGGCCGCCTCGTACTGGTCGCGGCGGCGCATCCACTCCGGGTCGTCGGCCTCTTTGCGGCCCTTCGGCGCGCGGTCGAGCCACTGGTAGATGCCCCACAGCCCGTCGAGCCCGCGCGCGTAGGTCGAGTACGTGTGGTGGACGGCACCGTCGTCGAGGACGAAGGCGCTCATCCCAGGCAGCTCCTCGGCGAGGTAGCGCGGGTCGGGCCCGAGGGGCCGGAAGTTGTACTCCGCGCCCGCCGCCTGCTGCGCCTCGGTGAACGAGACGCCGAAATCGAAGTTGAAGTCGCTGCCCAGCGACGAGGCCCACGGGAAGGTCCAGCCCATCCGCCGCTTGTAGGCGTTCAGCTTCTCGAGCGGCGCCCGCGAGACGGCCGCCAGCGTCACGTCGTGGTGGTTGAGGTGGACGACGTAGCGGTCGAAGCCCTCCGCAATCGACGTGCAGCTCGGACAGCCCTCGTCCCAGTCGGGGCCGAACATGAAGTGGTAGACGAGCAGCTGCGAGCGGCCGTCGAAGAGCCCCGCGAGCGTCTTGGTGCCGTCGTCGGTCTCGAACTCGTAGCCCTCCTCGATCCGCAGCCACGGCAGCTCCTGTCGCTTGCGAGCCAACTCGTCGCTGCGGCGGGTCAGCTCCTTCTCGGCGTCGAGCAGCTCGCGGCGCGCCGCGAGCCACTCCTCTCGTGTTGCTACGTGGTGGTCCGTCATCTTGCCTCTCCCGTCATTGCGCCCGCGCGGAGAGAACGCGGACGTCGAGGTTCGCCAGGCACTTCGTCCACCCGTCCTCGTGGTCGTCGCGCGACTCTTCGCTTGCGAGGCCGGTCTGTGTCAGGACGACCGTCGTGCGGCCGTCGTGCTCGCGGAACTCGACCGTGACCGTGCTGACGACGCCGTCGGCGTCGTCGCCCTGCCACTCGACCGTGAACACGATCCGCTCCGGTGGCTCGACCTCGAGGTAGATGCCCTCGAAGGTGTGCACCGGCTCGCCACCGGTCTCCGCCATCGACACGCATACGCGCCCGCCTGCCCGCAGGTCGACCTCGGCCGTCGGCGTCGTCCAATCGGGCTCGGCGGCGAACCAGCGCCGCATCACCTCGGGGCTCGTCCACGCCTCGAACACGTCCTCCCGCGGGGAGTCGAACGTGCGCTGGACCGTCAGCTCGAGCTCGCTCACTTGCCCTTTCGCTCCTCGAGGTACTGCTCGACGACGTCGAACTTGCGCTCCCACAGATGGCGCTGGCGCTCGATCCATTCGGAAGCGTCACCGAGGGAGCCGGCCTTGAGGCTGAGCCGGTGCTGCCTCCCGTCGATGACGCGGACGATCACGTCGGCCTCCTCGAGCACACGCAGGTGCTTGCTGATCGCGGGCTTGGAAACCCCGGTCCCTGCGGCCGCCTGGCCGACCGTGGCGGGGCCGCGGGCCAGCCGTTCGACGATCTGTCTGCGGACCGGGTGCGAGAGGGCGGCGAAGGCGTGGTCGAGCTCGGCCGTACTATTAACCATTAGGTGAACAGTAGCACTCAGCCGGATGGAGGCGCGGTGATCTCCGTGACCGAGAACGTCGCGCCGGCCGGGTCGGCGAGCACCGCCTGCTTCATCGGCGCTCCCGGGATCTCGTACGGCGGCACGGTCACCGCCCCTCCCAGCCGCTCGGCGCGCTCGGCCGCGGACTCGAGCCCGTCGACCCAGAAGTCGACGCTCCAGTGCGCCGGCGTGCCGCCGTCGGCGGGGGTCATCGTCGCGACGACGTCCCGCGGCACGGGCTGCTCTGGCTCCCCTCCCACGTACCCATCCAGGCGCCACAGCGACACCTCCACGCCGCCGAGGTCGAAACCCTCGGCCGTCCACCCGAACACGGCGCCGTAGAACCGCTTCGCGTCCTCGCCGTCGGCCGTCTGGAGGACGCTCATGCTCCACGCACCCGGCTCGTTGACGAGCTGCGCGCCCTTGTGCAGGCGTCGCTCGGAAGCGCCGAAGACTGCGCCCGACGGATCCGCGATGACGGTAACGCGGCCGGCGGGCCCCTCGAAGGGCTCGGCCAGCACGCGGCCGCCGGCGCTGCGCGCCTTGGCCGCCGTTTCGTCGGCGTTGCCGACGCAGATGTCCGTGATCCAGGCGGCGGGCGGGGACGGGTCCACGCTGGGAGGCAGCGGAGCAACCGCCGCGACGTCCCTACCGCGGAGGCGGGCGACGAAGAGATCGCCGTCCTCGTACTCCCACCCGAAGAGCTCGCCGTAGAAGACCGCGGCGGCCTTCGGGTCGGGCTGGATCGTCGCCACCCAGCACGGTACGCCGGGCGGATAGTGGTCGCGCTCGCTCATCGATCCTCCTTCCGACGTGTAGTAGGGATAACCTAGCAAAGCATAGGAATGTCCAACTTAATGGCCCAGAGGCGAACATACGGCGACCGCTGCGGGATCGCCCGAGCTCTCGACCTCGTCGGCGAGCGCTGGGCACTGCTGGTCGTACGCGAGCTGCTGCTCGGGCCCAAGCGCTTCACCGACCTGCGCGAGGGGTTGCCGCACGTCAGCCCCGACGTCCTCTCCCAACGGCTGCGCGAGCTCGAGCAGGACGGAATAGTGCGGCGGACGAAGCTCCCACCGCCCGCCGGATCGCGCGTCTACGAGCTCACCGAGCGCGGCCGTGCCCTCGAGCCGGTCGTCCTCGAGCTTGGCCGCTGGGGCAGCGGCGCGCCGTTCCCGCCCGGCGACGCGCGACTCGGGCCCGACTCGGCCGTGATCGCGCTGCTGACCGTGTTCGAGCCGTCGGCGGCCGGGGATCTCACCGGGACGTACGAGTTGCGGTTCGGCGAGCACGCGTTCCGGGCCCGGGTCAGCGACGGCCGGATCGAGTTCGCGCGCGGCGCGGCCGAGGATCCGGATGCGACGATTGGCACCGACCCCGCCACGCTCGCCACCGTGCTTTGGCACGGGCGCGAGCTGGCTGACGCCGAGCGGGCCGGCGAGATCGTCATCGAGGGGGACCGCCGCGCCGCGAAGCGCTTCCTCGGCCTCTTCCCGCTGCCCGGATAGGCGTTAGGCGTTAGGTCGGCTGCGTCGTCATCGCCCACACGACGACGAGGTAGGCGACGACCGAGATCGCGAGCAGGACCGCGGCGATCCGGTCCAGGGTCACCGCCGAGCCCGTGCCACGAGCGGCGCGCCGCGCGCCGATGCCGGCGAGCACCGTGGCCGCGATCAGGAGCAGGAGGCCGGGGTCGGAGACCATGTAGCCCATGTCGATCCAGTTCGGCGGATCGTCCGTGTTGAGGCCCTCCTTGTCCGCGACCCACTCGGCGCCGACCCGGTTGAGGATCCACGCCGGGAGTCCCGCCCACAGCAGGGCGCGGAAGCCGAGCCGGGTGAGGGAGCCCGAGCCGCTGTTCCACGCGGCTGCGAGCGACGCGGTCGCGAGCACCAGCACGCCCACCAGGGTCATCGCGCCGAACACGTGCAGCAGCAGTGGGAAGTTCCACTCGTCGGGACGGACGACGGCGAGCGGGTCCATCACGCCCCCGGCTTGTAGATCATCACGACGAGCAGGGCGACGACGATCGCGGTCCGCACCCAGTGCGCGCCGATCACGTTCGAGGGCAGCGCGAGAGCCGAGTCGTCTCCCCGGGGCTGTATCCCGCGGCTGACCGGCGTGCCCGCCCCGGTGGCGAGCAGCCACAGCACGATCGCGGCGATGATCCACCCGTCCAGCAGCCCGTACCCGTCGATGTCGAGCGCGAGCCAGATGCCGAGCACGAGCGTCCCGAGCCCTCCGATCCCCCACAGGATTTCGGCGATCGTCCGCGTGGGCCGGTTGACGGGGCTCCCGAGGACGAACGCCGAGTAGATCACGACCGCCGCGACGAGGAAGAACGCGGTCAGGACATGGAGGAAGAGCAGCGTCTCCGTCATCGGGGCCGTAATCAATCAGATGCCGCGGCCGGATAAGAAGCCAATCTGGCAGCACGCGACGGGGGCACCGGTCCCTAACCTCGATCCCATGAAGGAGACCTTCGGGCCGCCCCTGCGGGCGGCGGCGATCAGCGCCTTCGTCGTCGGGCTGATCCTGATGGTGATGAACCCGCCGTCGCTCGGCGGGCTGGGCGAGCTGCTGGCGCTGGTGGCCGGCGCGGTGGCGGTCGTGGTGGTCACCGCGTGGGCGACCGTGGCGCTGATCGGCAACGAGATGCCCGAGCCCGAGTTCCGGCGGCTGGTCGACCGCAGCGAGGCGCTCGCGGCGCTGCCGCCGCCGGAGTCACCCCCGAGCGAGTTCGACGAGCTCGTGATGCAGGCGCTCGACGACCTGCCGGACGAGTTCCAGGATGTGCTCGAGCACACTCCTGTGGTGGTCTCATCCCGTGGCCACGAGGTCCGCGCCTACGGCTACTACGTCGGCGGGACCGTCGCCCGCGACACCTACCCCGACCGCATCGTCATCTACCAGGACACGCTCGAGCGCGACTTCGGCCGCGACCCCGAGCTGCTGCGCGCCCAGGTCGAGCGCACCGTCCGCCACGAGATCGCCCACCACCTCGGCTGGGACGAGCGCGGGGTGCGCGGGCTGGGGCTGTAGCTCGCGCCAAGTTCGGCCCGCTAGGCGCCGGCTCGCCTAACGGCCCGTGCGCGGCAGATCCGCCGCGAGCCATCCCTGCATGCCGCCGATGACGTCGGCCGCCCGGCGCCCGAAGCCGGCGAGCGTCGCGGCGGCAAGGCTGGACTGGTAGCCCTCGTCGCACAGCACGATGACCGTGCGGTCACTCCGCGCCAGGTCCGGATCGCAGTCGGGGCACGCCGGGTCGAGTCGCCACTCGAGAACGTTGCGCTCGACCACCGCCGCGCCCGGAATCGCGCCGTCCCGTTGCCGCTGCGCGTCCGTTCGTATGTCGACGAGCAGGGCGGCGCCCTCGCGGGTCGCCTGGTAAGCGCGCTCCGGCGTCAGCCGTTCGATCGCCGCGCGTGCGTCGCGCAGGAGCTCCTCGACGTCCCTCGGCCGCTCGCGCGCCGGTCCGCGCCCAGCCGCACGCCCGCTACCCGCACCCGGTGTTGTTCCCACAGCTCGTGCACGTGTAGCAGGAGCCGGTGCGCTGCATCATGCCGCCGCACTCGGCGCACGCGGGGCCGAGGTCGGCGCCGGCGAGCTTGGCGGGGATCACCGGCGGGGTGTCGGTCATCGCCTGCGACGGTGCGATCGGGGCCTCGGGGGCGGCCGGTGAGGTCGGCTGCTCCTC
>DATHVJ010000171.1:0-6104 GCA_035461345.1 Solirubrobacterales bacterium
ACGCCGGCGCTGCGCGACGCCCTCGCCGCCGATCCGCGTCGGGTCGCGCAGGCGACTGACGACGCCTGGCTCGTCGAGCAGGCCGGCGGCACCGTCCTGATCCATCCGTCGCCGCCCGAGAACATCAAGGTGACGACCCCGGCCGACCTCCGCGTCGCGGAGCTACTGCTGGCGGAGCGGGCATCGGCGGGCTAGTCCCGCAGCAGGACCCAGACCAGCGCCGCCGCGAACCCGATCTGGCCGAAGGCGAGCGCGGTGCCGAAGTTGGCCGCGCCGAAGGCGGCGGCGAGCGCCGTGACGACAGCGAACGCTGCGATGACGATGGCGAGGTCGCGCGCCATGGGCGCGCATCATCTCAGGGGCTCGCGGTCGGCTCCTCGTCTCGGGCCCTGTCGCGGCGGCTGCGTCCCACTGGCAGCCCCGCGGCCTCCCGGGCGCCCGCCTGCCGCAGGTGGTCGAGACGCCGGCGCTTGTACAGCCGGCGCTGGAGGAACAACGTCCCGACTCCGGCGAGCACTATCGCGCCGAGGTTCAGCGACAGCTGCAGCATCGCCCCCGCCCACTCCGACCAGTCACCGAACGCCGCCGCGACACCGATGTTCGCGGCGGCGGGGATCGTGGCGACCGAGATCAGGACGCCGATCAGCGCCCCCGACTTCGCCGCCGTCAGCGACAGCACCCCCGCGGTTCCGGCGAGGTAGGCGACGAGGAAGGAGAAGAAGTCCGGGTCGGAGATGAACTCCGTGAACGGATGGTCCTCCTGGGCGAAGTCGTCCGGCGCCAGCCCGGTGACGTTGAGCAGCAGCGAGAGCAGGAACGCCGCGGTGATCCCGACGGGGAACCCGACGACCAGAGCGATCAGCGAGCGCCGCAGGAGGTTGGCGCGCAGCTGGACGGCCGCGACGCACAGCCCGGCCAGGGGGCCGAACTCGGGCCCGACGACCATCGCGCCGATGATCAGCACCACCTGGTCGGTGATAATTCCCACCGCTGCGATCATCATCGCGAGCGCCATGAAGGCGATGAAGCTCGCCGACAGCTCGACGTTCTCCGACGTGCGCGCCTCGACCTCCTCCCACACCACCGCGTCGGAGGGGGCTCCGGGCGCAGCCTTCTCGGCCCGCAGCGCCGCGGCCGAGATCTGCGAGTCGATCTCCTCCATCGCGATCGATCCCTCGATGTCGATGTCGAGCTCGCGCAGGTCGCTGACCACGACGCTGGCGTCCTCGCGCGCGACGTCGCACAGGATCACGTCGCCCTCGGGCTTGCGGGCGGCGCGTTCGAGATAGACCAGGTTGCAGACCGAGGGGATGTGGTCCAGGAGCTCGAGCGCGTGCTCGGACTGATAGCTGGGCACGACGATCCGCAGGTGGATCACGTGGCGGTTAGCGTACAGCCGTGCTCACGGACTACCACCTCCACCTGCGTCCCGACGACCCCGGCGCGACGGCCGAGCGGTACTTCACGCAGGACAACGTGGAGCGCTACCGGGGGGCCGCCCGCGAGGCCGGGATCGAGGAGCTGGGCGTGTCCGAGCACGTCTACCGCTTCCGCCAGGCGCTCGGGGTGACCCGGCATTCGTTCTGGGTCGAGCAGGCGACCGACGACCTCGACGCCTACTGCGAGTTCGTGCGCACGACCCCGCTGCGGCTCGGGATCGAGGCCGACTACGTGGCCGGCGCGGAGGACCGGATCGCGGCGCTGCTCGAGGGCCGCGACTTCGATTACGTGATCGGGTCCGTGCACCTGGTCGGCGACCGCATGGTCGACCATTCGGGATACGACGTCTGGGATGGGGACCCGGACCCGGACGAGGTGTGGGAGCGCTACTTCGACCTCCTCGGTCTAGCCGCGCGATCGGGCCTGTTCGACGTCCTCGCCCACCCCGACCTGGTGAAGATGTGGGGGCCCGAGCGCCCGTGGCCGGAGCGCGATCTCCGCTTCCACTACGAGCCGGCGGTCGAGGCGATAGGCGACGCCGGCGTGGCGGTCGAGGTGTCCACGGCGGGGCTTCGAAAGCCGATCGGGGAGATGTACCCGTCGCGCGAGCTCGCCGAGATGTGCGCCGACGCCGGGGCGCCTTTTGCGCTCTCCTCGGACGCGCACACTCCAGAGCAGGTCGGGTACCAGTACCAGCGGGCGACCGAGATGCTGCGCGGGCTCGGCGTTGAGGAGATCTGCGTCTTCGAGCGCCGCGGCCGCCGCCTGGAGCCGCTGCCGTGAGCGCGGTCGCCCCGACGCCCGCGGGCTATCGGATCGGCATCGGCTACGACAGCCATCGCTTCGCCGAAGATCGCCGGCTGGTCCTCGGCGGCGTCGAGATCCCGAGCGACCGGGGGCTGGCCGGCCACTCTGACGCCGACGTGGTGACCCACGCGGTGATCGACGCCCTGCTCGGCGCCGCCGGCCTCGGCGACCTGGGAACGCTGTTCCCCGACGACGACGAGCGGTGGCGGGACGCCGACTCGGTCGACATGCTGCGCGTCGCGGCCGCCCAGCTCCCCGGCCGCCCGGTGAACGTCGACGCGACCGTCATCTGCGAGCAGCCGCGGCTCGAGCGGCACCGCGCCGAGATGGAGCGGCGGCTGTCGGGCGTCCTGTCGGCGCCGGTCAGCGTCAAGGCGACGACCAACGAGGGCATGGGCGCGATCGGCCGCGGCGAGGGAATCGCGTGCGTGGCGGTTGCGCTCGTGGAGGTATAGGGCCGCCCACCGGCCCGGCGGTCGTAAGGTATGCGGGTGCCGTCGATCGCGCGCAGGCTGCCGCTCGGGTCGCTCACCCGCCGGGTGAGCCTCGGACCGCTGGGGACCCTCGACGACGCCGCCTTCAACCTCCGCGTCCTCGTCGGCGCCGGCGTCCTCGGCCCACAGCGCCCCGACCGCATCGCGCGAACGCTGCGCGAGCTCGCCCGCTGGGGCGCTTCGCCGGCGGCCGGGATCGCGACGTCGGCGATCACCGACCCCGATTCGGCGGCGGTCGAGGACGAGGCCGGCTCGCTGACGTTCGCGAAGCTTCACCGGCGCAGCAACGCGCTGACCCGCGGCCTGCGCGACGCCGGGGTGCGCCCCGGCGACGGGGTCGCGATCATGTGCCGCAACCACCGCGGCTTCATCGAGGTGACGCTCGCGTGCTCGAAGCTCGGCGCCGACGCCCTGTACATGAACACCGCGTTCGCCGGCCCGCAGCTCGCCGAGGTCGTCGAGCGCGAGGACCCGGTCGCGCTCGTCTACGACCACGAGTTCGCCGAGCTGCTGTCCGATGCGGGGCGCGACGTGTGGCGGTTCGTCGCCTGGACCGACGACGAGGTTGTGGCCGACCCCACGCTCGACGAGCTGATTGCGTCCCATGACGGCTCGAGGCTGTCCGAGGTCCCGGAGGAGTCGAGCCGGTTCGTGATCCTCACCTCGGGGACGACCGGCACGCCGAAGGGCGCCCAGCGCGCCCAGCCCGACACGCTCGGCCCGCTGGCGGCGCTGTTCTCGCGGATCCCGCTCCGGGCGCGCGAGAAGACCGTGATCGCGGCGCCGATGTTCCACTCGTGGGGCTTCGCGCACTTCCTGCTCGGCCTCGCCCTCAACTCCACCTACGTCCTGCGCCGCCGGTTCGACCCCGAGGAGACCCTGCGCGCGATCGCCACCAGCGGGGCGACCGCGCTCGTTGTCGTCCCGGTGATGATGCAGCGCATCCTCGAGCTCCCGGACGAGGTGATCGCCCGCTACGACGTCAATCGCCTGCGCGTCACCGCCGCAAGCGGGTCGGCGCTGCCGGGCGAGCTGGCGACCGAGTGGATGGACACCTTCGGCGACAATCTCTACAACCTCTACGGCTCGACCGAGGTGGCATGGGCGACGATCGCCACCCCCGAGGACCTGCGCGCCGCCCCCGGGACCGCCGGCAGGCCTCCGCGCGGGACCCGGGTGCGGATTGTCGACCACGACGGGAACGATGTCCCCCCGGGCAAGACGGGGAGGGTGTTCGTCGGCAACGACATGAACTTCGAGGGCTACACCGGCGGTGGCGGCAAGGAGGAGCTCGGCGGGCTGCTGTCGAGCGGCGACGTGGGGCACTTCGACGCCGGCGGGAGGCTGTTCATCGACGGCCGCGACGACGAGATGATCGTGTCCGGGGGCGAGAACGTGTTCCCGCGCGAGGTCGAGGACCTGCTCGTCCGGCACGAGGCGATCGTCGAGGTCGCGGTGATCGGCGTTCCGGACGACGAGTTCGGCCAGCGCCTGAAGGTGTTCGTCGTCGCCCGCGAGGGCTCCGAGCTGACCGCGGAGGACGTCAGGGGGCACGTGAAGGCGAACCTGGCGCGGTTCAAGGTGCCGCGCGAGGTGGAGTTCCTCGACTCGCTCCCCCGCAACGCCACCGGCAAGGTGCTGAAGCGCGAGCTCGCCTGACCGCGCCCGGCGCTCCTGGCGCCGATCCCACGCCCGTTTCAGATCACCCGCCGGGGGTAAACGGCTGGTGAACTCGAATCTCCACGAAGGAGGCGAGAGAGCATGCCACCGAGAGGAATCAAGAGGGGAACGAAGCGTGCTCGCCAGTACGAGCACGTAAAGCGCAGCCAGCGCGAGCAAGGACGGTCGCCAAAGCGCGCGCGTGAGATCGCCGCGCGGACGGTGCAGAAGGAGCGTGCTCGCTCGGGCGAGTCTCGTCAGCGCTCGCGCACATCCACCCGCGACATCTCGTCCGGCCGTCGCGGTGGCCGGCGCTCGGGGAGCGGAGGTGGCGGGCGCACCCGCGACCAGCTCTACAACGACGCCAAGAGGCTCAACATCGAAGGCCGCTCGAAGATGAGCAAGCGCCAGCTTCAGGCGGCCGTCGCAGGGAAGAGCTGAGCGGGTAGCGATCCTCGCGCACGGCGGCGAATAGCATCGTCCCGTGCGCGAGGTCCGAATCCGTGACACGCTGAGCGGCGAGCTTCGCTCGCTCGAGCCGCGCGAGGGCGGGCGGGTCGGGATCTACGCGTGCGGGCCGACCACGTACGCGCGCCTCCACGTCGGCAACGCCCGGCCGTACGTCGTGTTCATGCTCCTGAAGCGCTTCCTGGAGCACGAGGGCCACGAGGTGACGCTGGTGATCAACGTCACCGACATCAACGACAAGATCTACGCCGCCGCGCGCGAGGCGGGCCGGCCGTCGGCGCGGCTCGCAGAGGAGATGACCCGCGCGTACTTCGAGGACACCGACCGGCTGGGGCTCGGCCGTCCGGACGAGGAGCCGCTGGCGTCGGAGACGATCCCCGAGATCGTCGCGCTGATCGAGGAGCTGGTCGCCTCCGGCCATGCGTACCGCGCCGACGGCGACGTGTACTTCCGCGTGCGCAGCTTCGACGGCTACGGAAAGCTCTCCAACCGCGATCCCGGGGACATGGACCAGGGGGAGGAGGCAGGAACCGAGAGCCTCAAGGAGGATCGGCTCGACTTCGCGCTGTGGAAGGCCAGAAAGCCCGACGAGGACACCGCGTGGGACTCCCCGTGGGGGCCGGGGCGGCCGGGATGGCACATCGAGTGCTCGGCGATGGCAGAGAAGTACCTCGGCCCCGACTTCGCCGTCCACGGCGGCGGCGCCGACCTCGTCTTTCCCCACCACGAGAACGAGATCGCCCAGACCGAGGCGGCGCGGGGGGTCCCGCTGGCGCGCCTGTGGATGCACAACGGGATGGTCCAAGTGGCGGAGGAGAAGATGGCGAAGTCGGTCGGCAACATCTTCCAGCTCTCCGAGGCGCTCGACCGGTTCGCGCCCGAGACGCTCGTCGCGTATCTGATCTCGGGCCACTACCGCCAGCCGCTCGAGTTCAGCACCGAGGCGCTGCGCGAGTCCGATGCCCGCGTCGAGCGAATCCGGAATTTCCTCCGCAAACCCCAGCCCGCCAGCGACCCTGCCACGCCCGAACGCGAAGCGGAGGACGTGGCAGGTTTTGTCGAAGACTTCTTCGCCGCGCTCGCCGACGACTTCAACACCCCTCGCGCGCTCGCGGCACTGTTCGAGCTGATCGCGGAGGGCAACAAGCGCCCCCTGCCGGGGGCCCGCGCGGCGATGATGGAGATGCTGCCGGTAGTCGGGCTCGACTCGCTGCTGGTGCCGGAGGCGGAGGCGGA
>DATHVJ010000172.1:0-2159 GCA_035461345.1 Solirubrobacterales bacterium
TAGATCGGTCGAGAGCCTCCGACATCGACTCCCGATGCAACGCTTCGAACTCTCGCTAACTTCCACGGCGTTCGAGCGGTGGCATCGACGAGCTACCTAGAGCTCGCCGTAACTCAAGGAGGTGGTCCAGCGGCACCTCGCCAATTGGTCGCCCCCCTGCAGCGATTCGGTTGGTCGCCCCCCCACTGCGATTCGATTGGCCGACCCCGCCGCGCCCAGCAGACCCTCAGCCCCTCCTACCCGCGATCCGATTGACTATCCGCCGTCCTGCCTCGCTCTGGTTGCACACACACGGACACACACAGCCTGCCCCTGGATCCGTCAACCCGCCTCGTGACATCGTGCAAGGGGCAGCCGGACGGGGTGCCACGATCGCCAACCGCAGCGGCGAAGTGATCCCCAGGGAGATCTCGCAGCGAGGCGGCCACAGCCGCGATCAGAGGGGAACGCTACAGTGACGGCAATGAGCACCGTCAAGATCCCCGAGACCGATGCGTACGGCCTAGTGAAGTGCGCGCGATTCGCTGACGCTGAGCCGAAGGGCGTGAAGATGTCCCAAACCGCTCGCGAGCGGCTCATCAGCAAGAGCGGACCGGTTATGTGCCCGACGTGCGAGAGTGTTTGCGGTGCCACGTTCATCGAGGCGCGACCGCTCGGCGAGGGACTGATCCTGTGCCATGTCGACGACGAGAACGGAGGACGCTGGCAGCCTGGCTTCACGTGGCTCCGACAGGTCTGACGGTAAGGTCGTCGCGCCATGACCGGCCGCTACGATCGGCCATGCATCCGAGCAATTCTCGGTCAACACGCGCCCCATGTGCCAGGGTAGTTGTCGCCTGACGGTGGCGTGAACGCCGACGTCGGACCGAACCAGTACAAGGGGCACGAGGACCCAGTGGCTCAGTACTCCGAAAGCTTCCGGAAGCGAATGGTCGAGAAACTCACCGGCCCGCATGCGATGACCGCCACGGCACTGTCGACGGAGGTCGGCGTCTCGCAATCCACCCTCTCGCGCTGGCTGAGAGGTGCCGGTACGGTGGAGCGAACGATGCCGCCGTCCGACGACGACAAGAAGGCCTCGCCGCCGGCGAAGCGCCCCCAGGACTGGACCGCCGAGGAGAAGTGGGCACTGGTCCTCGAGGCCGCCGCCGTGCCCCAGGCCGAGCTCGGCGCGTTCCTGCGGCGGAAGGGAGTCCATGAGGCGCAGCTCGTCGAGTGGCGCGAGGCGGCGATGGCGGGGCTGCAGCGGCCGAGCCGGCGCGAGCGCAAGGCGGCGAACCTCGAGAAGCAGCGGGTGCGCAAGCTCGAGCGCGAGCTCCAGCGCAAGGACAAGGCGCTCGCCGAGGCGGCGGCGTTGCTGGTACTGAAAAAAAAAGTCCAGGAGATCTGGGGGGACGCGGACGACGACACGACGCCGGAGAGCGACGAATGATCCGGCAGCTCATCGACGAGGCGGTGGCGGCCGGGGCGCGCCGCAAGGCGGCCTGCGAGATCCTCGGGCTGACCGCGCGCACCGTCGAGCGGTGGGCCGACCACGACGACGACCGTCGCTGCGGGCCGAACACGGTGCCGGCGAACAAGCTGTCCGAGCTCGAGCGCCGCAAGCTGATCACGGTCGCCACGAGCCCGGAGTTCCGCGACCAGTCGCCGAAGCAGATCGTGCCGCGGCTCGCGGATCGCGGCGAGTACCTCGCGTCGGAGTCGACGTTCTACCGCGTGCTGCACGCGGAGGACATGCAGCACCACCGCGCGCGCTCGCGCCCGCCGGTCGCGCGGCCGCACGAGCACACGGCGAACGCGCCGTGGCAGGTGGCGTCGTGGGACATCACGTACCTGCGCAGCCTCGTCCGCGGCCAGTTCTTCTACCTGTACCTCGTCGAGGACGTGTGGAGCCGGAAGATCCTGGGCTGGGAGGTCCACGCGGAGGAGTCGGCCGAGCTCGCGGCGGCGCTCGTCGAGCGCATTCGCGGCGACGCTGGCGATATCGATCTCCGGGGCTGGGTGTTGCACTCGGACAACGGCGCGCCGATGAAGGGCGCGACCATGCTCGCGACGCTGCAGCGGCTGGGCGTCGTCCCGTCGTTCAGCCGTCCCAGCGTGTCCGACGACAACCCGTTCTCCGAGGCGCTGTTTCGGACCCTCAAGTACTGCCCGCAGTA
>DATHVJ010000173.1:0-5545 GCA_035461345.1 Solirubrobacterales bacterium
CTGCCGATCGCTCGACAGCAGCATGTACAGGATCGAGATCGCGAGTCCGGCGAAGCCGGCGATCATCAGGATCAGCCCCAGCGCCTCGCGGTCGACTCCCTCGATGTTGAAGGTGAAGGCGTAGCGCACGATCGCGCCGACCGCGATCAGGAATATGGAAGCGCCAATTGACACGCGCGGCCAGGATAGCTGGCGGTCGCTGCGAGCGGGCTTTCACGCCCATCCGCCGGCTACGCCTCGCTGAGCCCGATCCGCGCGTGCAGCCGCCGCAACGGCCGTGGCGCCCACCAGTTCCAGCGCCCGAGGAGCTGCATCAGCGACGGGACGAGCAGCGCGCGGATGATCGTCGCGTCGATCAGGACCGCGATCGCCGTTCCCAGGCCGAGCTGCTTGATGAACACGACCTCGGAGGTGACGAAGGCCCCGATCGCGATCGCGAACAGCACGGCGGCGGCGGTGACGATTCGCCCCGTCCGCTCGAGGCCGATCGCGACGGCTTCGGAGTCCGAGGCGCCGGAGTCTCGGGCCTCCTTGATCCGCGACAGCAGGAAGACGCCGTAGTCGGTCGACAGCCCGAACGAGACCGCGAACAGCAGCAGCAGCTGGGTCGGCTCCAGGGCCCCCTGGCTCGTGTAGTCGAGCAGTCCCTCGAAGCGCCCGTCCTGGAAGATCAGCACGAGGATCCCGAACACGGCGCTGAGCCCGAGCGCGTTCATCGCCAGCTGCTTGATCGGGAGCACGATCGAGCCCGTCATCAGGAACAGGACGACGATCGTCGCGGCGGCGACGATCAGCAGCACGAGCGGTATGTGGTCGACGAGGCTGTCCTGGAGGTCGACGAAGTGGGCGGATGACCCAGTGACGAGCACGCCGCCGTCGACGTCGCGCAGGCGCTCGACCAGATCCTGGCTGTGGTCGGTGAGCGCGCCCGCGGTGGAGATCGCCTCGACCACCGAGACGCGGCCTTCGAGCTCGCGGGGCTCGTTGACGGCGGCCACCCCCGGCACCCGAGCGGCCGCGCGCGCCACCCGCTGCGCTTCTGTGTCGCCGCCCTCGACCGCGAGCTGGATCGGGGTGTCGCGGAACGGCGGAAACTCGTTGCGCAGGGCGTCGTCCACGCGGTACGCGCTCGCCGAGGTGGGCAGGACCCGGGCGTCGACCGAAGTGAACTCGATCGAGGCGAACGGGATCCCGAGCGCGATCAGCAGCACGGCGGCCGCGGTCGCTATCCGTCCGGGGAACCGCATCACGGTTCGCGACAGCCGGTACCAGAACCCCTGCTCCGCGGGCCTCGCGTCGCTCTCCGCGCGGCGCTGCAGGAACCGCGGCGCCAGCGCGTTGACCCGCGCGCCGAGCAAAGCCAGGACCGCCGGCAGCACGATCAGGGCGATCGCGGCGGCGATCAGTGCCACCAGCGACCCGCCGAGGCCCATCGAGTACAGGAAGCGCTGCGGGAAGACGAGCAGCCCGGCGAGCGCGGCGGCGACGGTCAGCGCCGAGAACAGCACCGTCCGGCCCGCGGTCGCCATCGTGCGCCGCATCGCTGCGAGCCCGGGCCCCGAGCGAGCGATCTCCTCGCGGTAGCGGGAGACCATGAACAGGCTGTAGTCGATCGCCAGCCCGAGCCCGAGCCCGGTCACGAGGTTGAGAGCGAAGATCGACACCTCGGTCAGCTCGCTTGCCACCGTCAGCATGAAGAACGTGCTGACGATCGCGAGCGCGCCGACGAGCAGCGGCAGCAGCGCCGCGACGAAGGTGCGGAAGAACAGCAGCGACAGCAGGAACAGGATCGGAAACGCGTACAGCTCGGCGGTCCGGAGGTCCTCCTCGACCTGGGTGTTGACCTGCTCGCGCGCGACCGCCTCGCCGCCGACGGTGATCCCGGGCTCGCCCGCGAGCTCGTCGACGATCCGCACCGCTGCGTCCTGCTCGGCGTCGTCGTCCATCGACGCAAAGCGCACGCCGAGATAGGTGGAGTCGCCGTCGCGGGAGACGAGGTCGCGCGACCCGGTGCTGTAGAAGCTCGTCACCTCGGCGACCTCGGGCTCGCGCGCGATCTTGTCCGCGAGGTGCTCAACCCGTTGGCGCCCCTCGCGCGACTCCACGTCGACGTCCTCGATCAGCACGACTGCACCGGTCTCGTTGTAGCCGGCGTCCTCGAGGCGATCGTCGGCGCGCACGCTCTCGGTGTCCGGGTCGTCGGCGCCGTAAGGCTCGAGGCGGTCGGCGACGCCGCCGCCGATCGCGCCCGCGGCAGCGAAGGCGAGCAGGCTCAGTGCGACCACGGTCCACCCACGCCGGGTGGCGAGCGAGGCGAGCGACGAGAACATCAGGCGGCCTCCTCCCCTTCCAGCTCCGCCAGCGCTTCGTCGCACCACTTGATCGACGCCTCGCTGAGCGACAGTCCGCAGCGGAGCACCAGGTGGGGAAACTCGTCGGGCGCCGACTTTGCGAGCGGCTCGATCTCGAGGAGCTGGCGGCGCTTGTCCTCGTAGTAGGCGCGCCTTGCCTCGAGCGCCTTGCGAGCGGCGCTGGGCTTGGCGCCGGCGAAGAACAGCTTCAGCAGCCCCTCGTCGCGCATCTCGAAGACCTCGGGCGGTTCGTCGAGCCACCGACGCAGCTCGCGTCGGCCGTCCGCGGTGAGCTTGTACTCGGTGCGCTTGCGGCCTCCTTGCGGGGTGGCCTCACCCTCGATCAGCCCGGCGTCCGCGAGACGGCGCAGCTCGGGATAGATCTGGCCGTAGCTCGCGGCCCAGAAGAACCGCGTCGAGCGATCGACGACGGACTTGATCTCGTAGCCGCTCTTCGGTCCCTTGCGCAGGAGGCCGAGGATCACGTAGGCGGTGCTGCTGAGCTCCATGGGCCTCAATATATCACGGCGATATATCTTAAAGATAGATGTGTGCGCGAAGTCACACGACGCGATTTGCCGCGGCGCACACGGTTATCCTCGCCCGACATGCCATCCGTCGAAGAACAGGAGCTCGTCGTGATGAAGTTCGGCGGGACGTCGGTCGCCGAGCCGGATGACATCCGTCGCGCGGCCGCGCGGATCGTCGCCGCCCGCGAGCGCGGCAACCGGGTGGTGGCGGTGCTGTCGGCGCGCGGGGCGCACACCGACGAGCTGGTGGCGATGGCGCGCGAGGTCTCTCCCCGGCCCGAGCCGCGCGAGATGGACATGCTGCTGTCGGTCGGGGAGCGGATCTCGTGCTCGCTGTGCGCGATGGCGATCAACGATCTCGGCCACCACGCGATCTCGCTCACCGGCTCGCAGGCGGGCATCGTCACCGACTCCTCGCACACGAAGGCGCGGATCCTCGACGTGCGCGCCGATCGGATCCGGGAGAAGCTCGAAGAGGACCGGATCGTGCTCGTCGCCGGCTTCCAGGGGGTGTCGACCGACAGCCGCGACGTGACGACGCTGGGTCGCGGCGGGTCCGACACGACCGCGGTCGCGCTTGCCGCCGCGCTCGGCGCGTCGGTGTGCGAGATCTACACCGACGTGCGCGGCGTGTTCAGCGCCGACCCGCGGCTGGTGCCCGATGCCCGCAAGCTGGCGATGGTCTCGTTCGAGGAGATGCTCGAGATGGCCGCGTCCGGCGCCAAGGTGCTGCAGCTTCGCGCGGTCGAGTACGCGCGCAACCACTCGATACGGCTCCACTGCCGCAGCTCGTTCGAGGATGGCCCCGGTACCCTCGTGCTCTCCGAGCACGAGACGATGGAACGCCCCCTGGTGACAGCCGTGACCCATTCCGAGCAGGAGGCTCGGGTGACGCTGACCGGCGTCCGCGACGAGCCCGGCGTCGCGGGCCGGATCTTCGGCGCGCTCGCGGACGCGAACGTGAACGTCGACATGATCATCCAGAACGAGCCGGTGGAGGAGGAACACGGGGCCGATCTCTCGTTCACGGTCTCCGCCGACGAGCTCGAGTCGGCGGTGGGCGCCATCCGCCCGCTCGACCTGTCGACCGATGTCCAGACAGACGAGCGGATCGGCAAGGTCTCGATCGTGGGCGCCGGCATGCGCAGCCATCCCGGCGTCGCGGCGAAGGTGTTCAGGGTGCTGGGCGACGAGCGGATCAACATCGAGATGATCTCCACCTCGCCGATCAAGATCTCGTGCGTTGTGGCGGCGGACCGGGTCCCGGCGTCGGTCAAGGCGCTGCATGAGGCGTTCGAGCTGGGCGAGGACGCCGTCCGCCGTGAGGAGCCCGCCGGCGCCGAGCACCGTCCCACGGTGACCTCATGAGCGAGCGCGATTACAGGGTCGGGGTGGTTGGCGCCACCGGCGCCGTCGGCTCGACGATCCTCGAGGTGCTCGCCGAGCGCGACTTCCCCGCCTCCGAGGTGGTGCCGTTCGCGTCCGAGCGCTCGGTCGGCAAGCAGGTCGAGTTCAATGGGCAACAGCTCGAGATCCGTCCGCTGGCGGCGGAGACGATCGGGGACGTGGACCTGGTGCTGTCCTCCGCGGGCGGCTCGGTGAGCGCCGAGTGGGCGCCGCGGTTCGCTGACGCCGGCGCGGTCGTGGTCGACAACACCAGCTACTGGCGCATGCACGACGAAGTTCCGCTGGTCGTCGCGGGTGTCAACGACGACGCCGCGGACGACCACCGCGGGATCGTCGCCAACCCGAACTGCACCACGATGCAGATGGTCGTCGCGCTGAAGCCGATCTGGGACGCCGCCGGGATCGAGCGCATCATTGTGGCGACCTACCAGTCGGTGTCCGGCACCGGGCGCCTGGCGATCGAGGAGCTGCGGACGCAGTCGCGGGCGGTGCTCGAGGGCGAGCGTCACGACCCCGAGGTGTTCCCGCACCAGGTCGCCTTCAACGTCATCCCGCAGGTGGAGACGTTCGCCGACGGCGACGACTACACGACCGAGGAGCGCAAGGTGATGAACGAGACACGCAAGATCCTCGGCGCCGGAGAGGAGCTCGGGGTGTCGTCGACGTGCGTGCGGGTGCCGGTGGTCACGGGGCACTCCGAATCGGTCAACGTCCAGACGCGCGAGCCCCTGTCGCCCGAGAACTGTCGCGAGCTGCTCGCCGCGCACCCCGGGGTCCTCGTCGTCGACGCTCCCCACGAGGGCATCTACCCGCTCGCGATCGACGCCGCGGGGCGCGACGAGGTGCTGGTGGGGCGGGTCCGCCGCGACCCCTCGCACGAGCGCTGCCTCAACATGTGGGTCGTAGGCGACAATCTGCGCAAGGGTGCGGCGACGAACGCGGTCCAGATCGCGGAGCTCCTGCACGAGCGCGGCCTCGTCCGCGCCGCGCCGCAGCCGGTCGGCGCCGCCTAGGCCCTACTCGCCGCTCAGCTCGTCGAGGCGCTTCGTCAGTGCCCGGAAGAAGTCGTTCCGGGTGACGACCGCGTGGACGCGTCCCTCGGTCGCGATCGGTATTACGAGCACGCGGTGGTGGAGGAACAGCTCCGCCAGCTGGGTGTCCGAGTAGTCGTCCTCGACGAGGACGTGGTCGGTGGTCAGGTACTTCTCGATCGCCTCCCTGCTGCATTCCGCCCGGCGCTCGATCGTTTCGTCGATC
>DATHVJ010000174.1:0-8553 GCA_035461345.1 Solirubrobacterales bacterium
CCTGGGCCGCCGGGCTCAGCGGGCTCAAGAGACGATTGGAGGACACGACCATGGAGAGATTCCCGGGTGACGCCGGCCTGACCCTCGCCGAGGGCGACACGAGGGCGGTGTTCGAGATCTTCATCAAGACGACCCCGGAGCACCTCTGGGAGGCGATCACCGACCCCGAGCAGAGGGCGAAGTACAGCTTCGGGGTCGAGACGCATTCCGACTGGACGCCCGGATCCGAGTACAAGGCCTCGGTCCCCGGGGTGATCGACATCGCCGAGGGCGAGAACGTCGAGGTCGACCCGCCGCGGCGGCTCGTCCAGACCTTCACCGCGCTGTGGAGCGACGAGGTCAAGAGCGAGGGGGCGTCGAGGGTCACGTGGGAGATCGAGCCGGTCGGCAACGACTCGTGCCGGCTCACCGTCGTCCACGACGAGCTCCGCGAGGGCGCGAACCCCGAGATCTACGGCGGCTGGCCGCAGATCCTGTCCGGCCTCAAGACGCTGCTGGAGACCGGGGAGACGCTCACGACGCCCGGATCGCTGCGCTACTCGGGCGCGGGCGCCTGAGCCCTACCGGCCGCATCGGGGGCGTCGTCGCGAGCGGCGGCGGCGCCCCCGGCGACCGCAGGGATTCAGCCGCGCCGGAACCGGGAACAAGGGCGGATGTATCCTCGGAGCGAACGATGGAGGTAGGCCGATGGCTCAGTGCGAGGTGTGCGGGAACGACTACGACAAGGCGTTCGAGGTCAAGATCGGAGGCGAGACGCACGTGTTCGACGCCTTCGAGTGCGCGATCCACGCGCTCGCGCCCGAGTGCCCCCACTGCGGGTGCAAGGTGATCGGGCACGGGGTGGAGGCCGACGGGTCGATGTACTGCTGCGCCCACTGCGCGCGCGAGTCCGGCGTCGCGGAGCTCCAGGACCGCGCCTGAGCCGGGCGCGCGCCTCCGGCGTACAGTTGTAGGCGTGCCGGCGTACGTGTGCCTGATCGAGGCCCAGCTCCACTTCGGGGACGTTCGCGACCTGAAGGGGAAGCGCAAGCTCGTCAACTCGCTGAAGACGCAGGTGCGCCAGCGCTTCGGGGCCTCTGTCGCCGAGGTGGACGGGCACGACAAGTGGCAGCGGTCGACGCTTCTGTGCGCGATCGTCGGCGACTCGGGAACCGAGGCGCGCGGCAACGAGATCGAGCGCTTCATCCGCTCGCGGTGTCCGGACGGGTGCCTGTTCGAGCGTGACATGCTGAGCCTCACAGACGTCCGTGGTTGATCGGCCTGGCCCGACCGCGCGACGGCGGACGCGAAGCGGAGCACGTCGCGCGTTCTCTATAGTCGCCTCAAGATGCCCACCGCCCGGATGCGGCGCATCAACGTGGCCCTGCGCGAGGTGATCGGCGAAGCGATCTCGTCCGAGTTGCAGGACCCGCGGATTGGATTCGTCACGGTGACTTCGGTCGAGACAAGCCCGGACCTGCGCTCCGCGCGCGTGTACGTGAGCGTGCTCGGCGCGGCTGAGGAGCGCGAGGCGACGCTCGAGGGCCTGCGGTCCTCGCACGGCGTGCTCCAGTCGGCGGTCGCCCGCCGGATGCGGATCAAGCGCACGCCCATCCTCAGCTTCCACTACGACGACACGGCGGAGCGCGCGGACCGCCTCTCGCGCCTGCTCGACTCGTGAGAGAGTCGCCCCACGTGTTGACGCCCGAGAGCGGCGCGGCGGAGTCGCTGAAGACGCTCGCCGACGAGATCCGGACCACGGATCGCTTCCTGCTAACGACCCACGAGGGCCCCGACGGGGATGCGCTCGGCTCGATGCTCGCTCTCCACCACATCCTCAAAGGGTTGGGCAAGGACTCGGTGATGTTCCTCGCCGCGAAGGAGTTCCCGCTCCCGGTCGAGTACCGCTTCCTGCCGCTCGAGGAGGTGTTCCACGAGCCGCCGGCGGACCTCGTCGACCGCGTCGTCGTGTTCCTCGACTGCGGCAACATCGACCGGATGCCGGTCGACTGGCTGCGGCGGGACGACTCGCGCATCCTCAACGTCGACCACCACCACGACAACACCCGTTTCGGGGACGTCAACGTGGTCGACACGGAGGCGTCGTCGACCGCAGAGATCGTCTTCCGGCTGGCCGGGGAGCTGGGGGTGGAGCTGACGCCCGAGATCGCGTCCGCGCTGTACGTCGGGCTCGTCACCGATACGGGCCGGTTCATGTACGAGAACACCGACGAGAGCGCGCACCGGATGGCCGCGGCGCTGATCGACGCCGGCGTCGACGTCAACGACATCTACCGGCGGCTGTACGAGCGCGTCCCGATCGAGAAGCTGCGCCTGGTCGCGCGGGCGCTCGAGAAGATCGAGCGGGTGGACGACGGAAGGCTGACCCTGACCCACCTCGCCGCCGAGGACTACCGCGCCACCGGAGCGAGCGAGGTGCTCACCGAGGGGATCATCGACTTCGTGCGCGCGGTGGAGGGAACGCTCGTGGCGGCGATGATCCGCGAGAAGTCGGAAGGCCCGTCGCGCAAGGTCAGCCTGCGCTCGGTCGACGGCAGCGTCGACGTGTCGCGGATCGCCCGGGAGATGGGGGGCGGGGGGCACGCGCGCGCCGCCGGGTTCTCGACCGACCTCGAATACCCGCAGCTCGTCGAGTTCCTCCGTGCCCAGGTCAAGGCGCAGCTCTGAGCAAGCCGCGGAGCCGGGCGGGCTCCGCACAGGGAACGAGCCCGCGGCGGTGCTGCTGTGCGACAAGCCCGCCGGGGTGACGTCGCATGACGTCGTCGAGCGCGAACGGCGTTCACGGGGGACGAAGGCCGGGCACGCGGGGACGCTGGACCCGTTCGCAACCGGGCTGCTGGTGGTGCTGCTGGGGCGCGCGACCCGCTTGCAGCGCTACCTGCTCGGCCTGTCGAAGACGTATCGCGCTGTCGCGCGGCTGGGATGGCGCTCCAGCACCGGCGACCCGGACGGCGAGCTGTCGCACACGGGCCGCGTTCCGGAGCGTCTCGAGCTGCCGGTCGGTCGGATCGAGCAGCGGGTGCCGATGACCTCGGCGGTTCGCGTCGGCGGCGAGCGCCTGTACAAGCGCGCGCATCGAGGCGAGGAGGTCGAGACGCCGGTGCGCGAGGTCGAGGTTCACCGCGCGGAGCTCCTCGGCAGCGACGGCGAGCGCGCGGAGTTCGAGATCGAGTGCTCGTCCGGCACCTATGTGCGGACCCTGGTCGCGACGCTTGAGGACGCGTACTGCGAGCGGCTGCGACGCACCGCGATCGGGCCGTTGCGCGTCGCCGACGCGAGCGACGAGCCGATCGCCGCTGCCGCGGCGCTTGCCTTCCTCCCCGAGCGCGTGCTGTCGTCGGGCGAGTCCGAGATGGTCGCGAACGGGGTCGCCGTCGATGCGATGTCCGACAACGGGTCGGGCGGCGTGGAGGGCGAGCCGATCCGGCTGACCCACGGCGGGAGCCTGGTCGCGGTCGCGAGACGGC
Organism: Solirubrobacterales bacterium; assembly: GCA_035461345.1. Lineage (GTDB taxonomy): Bacteria > Actinomycetota > Thermoleophilia > Solirubrobacterales > 70-9 > DASPWW01. The sequence goes on from DATHVJ010000174.1 coordinate 3,468, forward strand.
GCGGTGACGCTCTGCGCCCCGAGGTGGTCCTGGCGTGACGATCGCGGTCACCAGCCTTCCCGACGCCGAGCCCCGCCCGCGACACGTCGCGATCGGGACCTTCGACGGCGTCCACGTCGGCCACCGGGCGGTGATCGAGGGTGCCGACACCGTGCTGACCTTCGAGCCGCATCCGCTGCGCATCCTGCACCCGGAGGCGGCGCCTAAGCTGATCATGGCGTTCGAGATCAAGCGCGACGTGATCGACGGCCTCGGCGTCGACGAGCTTGTCGTGATCCCGTTCGACGAGGAGTTCACGAGGATCGAGGCCGAGGAGTTCATCGGCGGTGTCCTGCTCGAGCGGCTGGGAGCCCGCGAGGTGTCCGTGGGCGAGAACTTCCGCTTCGGAGCCAAGGCGCGCGGCGACCCCGAGATGCTCGCCGCCCACGACGAGTTCGAGACCAGGGTGGTGCCGCTGGTCGAGGTCGACGGCGAGACGGTCTCCTCGACGCGCATCCGGGCGCTGATCGCGGCGGGCGAGGTGGACGCGGCTGCGCGCTGCCTCGGTGCGCCGTTCCTGCTCGAGGGCGAGGTCGTCGAGGGCGATCGCCGCGGGAGGACGCTGGGGTTCCCGACCGCCAACATCGTCCCCGACGACTCCCTGGCCGTCCCCGGGCACGGCGTCTATGCCGGGTTCGCGAACGGGCACCCGGCGGCGATCAACGTAGGCATCCGGCCGATGTTCCACACCGGCCGTGAGCTGCTCGTCGAGCCGTACCTGATCGACTACGACGGCGACCTCTACGGGCAGTCGCTGCGGGTCGCGTTCATCCACCGATTGCGGGGCGAGCGGCGGTTCCCGAGCGTCGAGGAGCTGATCGCGCAGATGCATCGCGACGTCGCGGAGGCGCGCGACCTCTGTGCTAGCTTCACCTCGTGATCATGGCGCCGAGCATCGGGGGCGAAGCGCCCCGACTGCGAGGCGAGTAGCAGGTCGATGTACTGACTCATGACGCTTACGAAGGAAAGAAAGCAGGAGCTGATCGGGCGCTTCGGCAGCTCCGATGCCGACACCGGGTCGACCGCGGTGCAGGTGGCGCTGCTCACCGAGCGCATCAACGAGCTGACCGAGCATCTGCGCCACCACAGCAAGGACCACCATTCCCGCCGTGGCCTCCTGATGCTGGTCGGCAAGCGCCGCCGCCTGCTGCGCTACATGGAGGCAACCGATCTCGACCGCTACCGCAGGCTGGTCGGCGAGCTCGGCCTCCGGAGATGATCGAGGCCGGCAGCCCGGCACCCGACTTCTCGCTCCCCGACCAGGACGGAAACATGGTCTCGCTCGGCGACTTCGCCGACCGCGGGCTGGTCCTCGCCTTCTACCCGCTCGACTTCAGCCCCGGGTGCAGCGACCAGCTCAGCGTCTACCAGGAGGTGCTGGGCGAGATCGAGGCCAAGGGCGCGGCCCTCGTCGGCGTCAGCGTCGACTCTGCGTACTGCCATCGCGCCTTCCGCAAGCACCTGAACCTGACAATGCCGTTGCTCGCCGACTTCCATCCCAAGGGAGCGATGTCGCGCGAGTACGGGGCGTATCTGGAGGACTTCGGGATCGACAACCGCTCGCTCGTGCTCGTCGAGGACCGGACCGTGCGGTGGTCATACGCGACGCCGTCGCGGAAGGAGATTCCAGGCGCCAACCTGATCTTCGACGCGCTGGAGCGCGCCGGCTGAGCGATTGACGAGCGCCAACGAGCAGCTGACCCGCGAGGGGTTCGGAGCCTGGAGCAGCGGGGACTGGGACGAGGCGATCGCTCGGCTGCACCCGGAGATCGAATGGCACATCGCCTTCCGACTCCCCGACCTGCCGCCGGACATGACCGTCGCGCGCGGACACGACGAAGTGCGGCACGTGTGGGACGCCTTCGGCTCGGCGTGGCAGGAGATCAGGGTCGACATCGAGGAGGTGCTCGACGACGCCGAGAACACGGTGGTGTCGAGGGCTCGCTTCAAGGGCCGGGGGGCCAGCAGCGGAATCGAAGTCGACCGGACGCTGTTCTACGTCGCCGAGATCCGCGACGAGAAGCTGTGGCGGCTGCGCCCGTTCGACAGCCTGCCCGAGGCCAGGCGCGCCGCCGGACTCGACAGTTGAGCGATCTCACCAGCGCGCAGATCCCGCCGGTCGGCCCCGACGATCACGTTCGCGGCGAGGGGCCGGAGGCGGTCGTCTACCTCGACCTGGCGTGCCCTCACTGCGCCGCCGTGTGGGGGCGCGTTCGCGACCAGCCGCTGCGGCTCGTCGTTCGCCACTTCCCGATGGCCGCCAAGCACCCGAGGGCGCGCGCGCTTCACGCCGCCGCCGAGGCGGCGGGGCTCCAAGGGCGCTTCTGGGAGATGTGCGACTCGCTTCTCAGCGACCACGGCCACCAGGACGACCCCCACCTGTGGGAGCGCGCGCGCCGCTTCGAGCTCGACCTCGACCGGTTCGAGCGCGATCGTCGCTCCGATGCGGTGTCGGCACGGGTGCGGCGGGACTTCGAGGACGGGATCAGGGCGGGTGTCGCCTCGACGCCGGCGGCGTTCGTCGACGGGCGGCGCATCGAAGGCGAGATCGACCGCGCCCTCGCATCGCTAACATCGGACGCTATCTAGGCAGAGGAATCTGTGAAAAGAGGGGCTGCAACGAAGGCGGCCCGAAGGGAAAAGACGAATAGATGAGCATGTTTGACGTGAGCCGCGTCTCGGTGGAGATCAGCGGCACGGAGATCTCCTTCGAGACCGGCAAGCTCGCCAGGCAGGCGAGCGGAGCGGTCGGCGTCCGCGCCGGCGACACGATGGTCCTGTGCACGGCGACGGCCGGCGGGCTGCGGGACGTGGACTTCCTGCCGCTGACCGTCGACGTGGAGGAGCGCCACTACGCGATCGGCAAGATCCCGGGGTCGTTCTTCCGCCGTGAGGGGCGCCCGGGGGAGAAGGGGATCCTCACCGCACGGATGATCGATCGGCCGATCCGGCCACTGTTCCCCAAGGGGTGGCACTACGAGACCCAGCTCGTGTGCCAGCCGCTGTCGGCCGAGCACGACCACCCGTACGACATCCTGGCGATGAACGGCGCCTCCGCGGCGCTGGCGGTCTCCCACATCCCGGTCGCCAAGCACGTCGGCGCGGTGCGGATCGGCAAGCTCGAGGGCGACTTCGTGATCAACCCGCGCGAGGAGTCGTACGACGAGCTGGAGATGGACCTCGTCGTCGCTGGGACGGACGAGGCGATCCTGATGGTCGAGTGCGGCGCCGGCGGGGTCGGCGAGGCCGAGATCCTCGACGCGCTCGACATCGCCCACGGCGAGATCAAGAAGCTGTGCGCGACGATGGAGGAGCTGCGCCAGAAGGCGGGCAAGCCGAAGCAGGAGGTAGAGGCGCCCGAGCTCGACGAGTCGCTCGTCGCCGAGATCCAGGGCTCGCACGGCGAGGCGCTGGTCGAGGCGACGCAGACCCCGGAGAAGCTCGCGCGCCAGGACGCGGTCAAGGCGGTCGAGGAGCAGGTCCTCGAGCAGTACGCCGCGCCGCAGGATGGCGAGGAGGCGGATCCCGCCCGCGCGGCAGCCGTCCGGACGGCCTTCGACCACCTTGAGAAGGACGTGATCCGGCGGCGGATCGCGGTCGACAAGAAGCGACCCGACGGGCGCGCGCAGGACGAGATCCGGCCGATCGAGTGCGAGATCGACCTGCTTCCGCGCGTGCACGGCTCGGCGTTGTTCACCCGCGGGGAGACCCAGATCCTCTCCAACGTTGCGCTCGGCACGACGCGGATGGACATGCGCGTCGACGACCTCAGCCTGCGCGAGTCGAAGCGCTTCTTCCACCACTACAACTTCCCGCCGTTCTCGGTCGGGGAGGCAGGCTTCATGCGCGGCCCGAAGCGCCGCGACATCGGCCACGGCGCGCTCGCCGAGCGGGCCCTGGTCCCGATCATCCCCCCCGAGGAGGATTTCCCGTACGTGATCCGGGCCGTCTCCGACACCCTGGAGTCGAACGGGTCGTCGTCGATGGGATCGGTCTGCGCCTCGTCGATGGCGCTGATGGCGGCGGGCGTGCCGGTGTCGGCGCCAGTCGCAGGCGTCGCGATGGGCTTGATCAAGGAGGGCGACGACCACATCGTCCTCACCGACATCGCCGGCGTCGAGGACCACCTCGGTGACATGGACTTCAAGGTCGCCGGGACCAGCGACGGGATCACGGCGCTGCAGATGGACATCAAGATCAGCGGCGTCACGTTCGAGATCCTGCGCGAGGCGCTGGAGCAGGCGCGCAAGGGCCGCCTGTTCATCCTCGAGCGCATGGCCGAGGCGATCGACGCGCCGCGCGAGCAGCTCGCGCCGCACGCACCGCGCATCGAGTCGATCAAGATCGATCCCGACAAGATCGGGGCGCTCATCGGCAAGGGTGGCGAGACGATCCGCGCCCTGTCGGAGGAGTTCGAGGCGGAGATCGATGTCGACGACGACGGGACGGTTCGCGTCTACGCCGAGTCCGGCGAGCTGGTCGACGCCTGCGTCGATCGGATTATGTCGATGACCAAGGAGGCCGAGGTCGGCGATCGGTTCACCGGCAAGGTGGTGAAGACGACCGCCTTCGGCGCCTTCGTCGAGCTGACCAAGGGCACCGACGGCCTGCTGCACATCTCGAACGTGAAGCCCGGCGAGCGGGTCGAGGCGGTCGACGACGTGCTCAAGTCGGGCGACGAGATCGACGTCACCGTGGTCGAGGTCGACCGCGAGCGCGGCCGGATTGGGCTGCGTCTCACCGACGACCCGGCGATTGAAGGGAAGGCCGGTGCCGAGCTCACGGAGGTCGGCACCGGGGACCCGGGACCGCGTCGCGGCGGCGGCGACGGGCGGGGGCGCGGGCGCGACGGCCGCGGTCGCTCGCGCGGTAGCGACAGCGGCCGGCGCCGCCAGGGACGCAGATGAGCTGTGGCGAGAGCCCCCAACAGCTGCCCCCGGGCGTCGAGCTGACCAGGCTGCCGGCGGGAATCCACGTCGTCACCGAGCGGGTCCCGGCCGTGCGCTCGGTGGCGCTCGGGCTGTGGGTGCGGGTGGGCTCGCGCGAC
>DATHVJ010000175.1:0-10236 GCA_035461345.1 Solirubrobacterales bacterium
GACGTCGGCGAGCACCCCTCCGTCGCGCAGCTCGAGTCCGTCGAGGGTGACGACCAGCGGCACGGGATTCGTGGAGTGGGCGGTGTTCGGCGAGCCGTCCGGCTCCAGCATGTTGTCCGCATTCCCATGATCGGCGGTCACCACGCACACCCCACCCGAGCCGCGAACGGCCTCCACGATCTCGCCGAGGCAGCGATCGACCACCTCGACCGCGGCCACCGCCGCCGGGATGCTGCCCGTGTGGCCGACCATGTCGGCATTGGCGAAGTTGATGATCCCGAACCGGTACGAGTCGCTCGTCCACGCGTCGCAGAACGCCCGCTGCGCGTCGACGGCGCTCATCTCCGGACGCTGATCGTAGGTCGGGACGTCGCGGGGAGAGTCGACCAGGCGGCGCTCCTCGCCGTCCCACTCGGACTCACGCCCGCCGTTGAAGAAGTAGGTCACGTGGGCATACTTCTCGGTCTCGGCGACGTGGAGCTGGCGCTCGCCCCGAGCCGCCAGTAGCGACGCCAGCGTGACCTCCGGGTCGGTGGGCGGGAACGCCACCGGGTACTCCCACCCCGCCCGGTACTGGGTCATGGTCGCCGCGGGCATCCGCGGGGCCACCGCGCGCGGAAACTCGTCGAAGTCCGGCTCCCCGAGCGCCCGAACCAACTGCCGGGCGCGGTCGGGGCGGAAGTTGAAGAACAGCACCGCGTCGCCGTCGGCGGCGCCGTCGTAGTCCCCGATCACCGCCGGGCGCACGAACTCGTCCGTCTCGCCCCGCTCGTGCGAGCCGCGAACGGCCTCGAGCGGGTCGGCGGCGGACAGCCCCTGCGCGTGCACGATGGCGTCGTAGGCGAGCCGGGTGCGCTCCCAGCGACGGTCGCGGTCCATCGCGTAGTAGCGCCCGCTGACCGTCCCCACCGTGCCGGCGTGGCGCAGCCATCGCTGCACCTCCTCCAGGTACCCGGCGGCGGAGTCGGGCAGGGTGTCGCGGCCGTCCGTGAACGCGTGCAAGACGAGATCGGGGACACCCTCGCGCGCGGCAAGCTCGATGCATGCCTCGAGGTGCTCCCAGCCGGAGTGAACGCCGCCGTCGGACACCAGCCCCAGGAGGTGGAGCCGCCCCCGCGGCCCCTCCCGCGCCTGCTCGCAGATCCACGTCAGGACCTCGTTCTCGAAGAAGCTTCCGTCCGCGATCGCGTCGTTGATCCGCAGCAGGTCCTGCTTCACCACCGTCCCGGCGCCGAGGTTGAGGTGGCCGACCTCGGAGTTGCCCATCTGCCCGTCGGGAAGGCCGACGGCCCGGCCGGACGCGGTCAACTCCGTGTGCGGGAAGTCCTCCCACAGCGAGTCGAACACGGGGGTCTCCGCCTGGCTGATCGCGTTTCCGGGGCCCGGGGACGAGAGGCCCCACCCGTCGAGCACCACCAGCGCCACGGAGGGCGCCCGTCCACGGCCGTTCACGACGCCGCCAGGACGATGTCCACGAACGCCTCGGGGTCGAGACTCGCCCCGCCGACCAGCGCCCCGTCGATGTGGGGGCGGCCCATCAGCTCGCCCGCGTTGTCTGGCTTGACCGAGCCTCCGTACAGGATCCTGATCTCGTCGGCCGCGCTCTTGGAGCGCTCGGCGACGACCGCGCGGGCGAACCCGATCGCGTCGTCGGCCTGCTCGGGCGTCGCCGTCCGCCCGGTGCCGATCGCCCACACGGGCTCGTACGCGATCACGACCTCGACGAGCTGCTCGTCGGGGACCGCCGCGAGGTCAGCCTCGAGCTGGCGGCGCAGCACCTCCCCGGTGGCGTCGGCGTCGCGCTGTGTCTCGGTCTCGCCTACGCACAGGATCGGCTCCAGGCCCGCGTCGAGCGCCGCCGGGACCTTGCGCGCCAGCGCCTCGTCGGTCTCGCAGAAGTACGTGCGGCGCTCCGAGTGCCCGAGCACCACCCCGCGGACCCCGATCTCGTTCAGCATCGGCGCCGCCACCTCGCCGGTGAACGCGCCCTGATGCTCCTCGTGCATGTTCTGGGCCGCTACCTTGATCCGGCTCTGGAGGCACAGCTCGACGACCGCCTTCAGCGCCAGGTACGGCGGGCACAGCACGATCTCGGTCCCGCGCACGTCGCCGACGCGCGGCAGGAACGCCGTCAGGAAGCGCTCCGCGTCGGCGATCGTCATGTGCATCTTCCAGTTCGCGGCGACGACCGGCACCCGCTCGCTCATGCCTTCACCCCCATCATTCCCGCGAAATGCTCCGCTTCGGGTCCGTTTTCGCGGGGTTCCTGGCTTTTTCGGCGTCGAGCAGGGCCTCGACCCCCGGGAGCGCCTTGCCCTCCATCAGCTCGATCGAGGCGCCGCCGCCGGTCGACAGCCAGTCGACGTCGTCTGCGAGCCCGAACTCGTTCAGGGCCGCCGCCGAGTCGCCGCCGCCGACGACCGTGCGCCCCTCCGCCGCCGCGATCGACTTCGCCACCGAGCGCGTCCCGGCGGCGAACGGGTCGAGCTCGAAGGCGCCCATGGGGCCGTTCCAGAACACGGTTCCCGCGCTCGACACGGCGGCGCCGTACCCGGATGCCGTGCGGGGGCCGATGTCGAGGCCCATCCAGCCGTCCGGGACCTCGACGCCGTCGATCTCGCGCCGCTCGGCGCCGGCGTCGAAGCGGTCCCCGAGCACGAGGTCGACCGGGAGGCGCAGCTCGCACTCCGAGTCGGCGGCGCGGTCGAGAGCCCGGCGGGCGAGCTCGACCCCGTCGGCCTCGACGAGCGAGTCGCCGGTGGGAAGCTCCTGCGCGCGGAAGAAGCTGAACGCCATCGCGCCGCCGATCAGGATCTGCTCGGCGCTCTCCATCAGGCGCTCGATCGCACCGATCTTGTCGCTCACCTTCGCCCCGCCGAGCAGCACCACGAGCGCCGGCTCGGGGTCGTCGCGAACCGCGGTCAGCTCCCGCACCTCGCGCTCCAGCAGCAGCCCCGCATAGCCCGGGAGGTGATGCGCGACCCCCTCGGTGCTGGCATGGGCGCGGTGCGCGGCGGCGAACGCGTCGTCCACGTAGGTGTTCGCCAGTCCCGCCAGGGCCTCGGCGAGCGCGGGGTCGTTCTTGGTCTCACCGGGCTCGAAGCGCGTGTTCTCGAGCATCAGCACCCCGCCGGGTGTGAGGTCCTCCGCAGCCCTCGCAACGTCGACCCCGACCACCCCAGGGGCCAATGGGACGTCCGCGCTGAGCAGCTCGCCGAGCCGCGTAGCGACCGGCGCCAGCGACAGCTCCGGGTCGCGGCCCTGCGGCCGTCCGAGGTGGGAGCAAAGGACCACGGCCGCGTCCCGCTCGCGCATCAGCTCGATCGTCGGCAACGCGGCGCGAATCCGGGTGTCGTCGGCGACCTCCCCCTCCTCGAGCGGCACGTTCACGTCCACCCGCGCCAGCACCCGCTGGCCGCCGAGGGAAGCGTCCCGGACGCTCGCCTTGGTGAAGCTCACGTAGCGAGGCTCACGCCACGGCGGCCGGCTTCGACTCGAGCACCTTCTCCGCCAGCTCCACGCACCGGTTCGAGTAGCCCCACTCGTTGTCGTACCAGGCGACCGCCTTCAGCATCCTTCCGTCGAGGACCATCGTCTGCCCGGCGTCGAAGATCGACGAATGCGGGTCCTGGACGATGTCGGTGGACACGATCGGATCTTCGGTGTAGGACAGGATGCCCCGAAGCGGCCCTTCCGCGGCGGAGCGGGCGGCGTCGTTTATCTCCTCCGCGCTTGCCTCGCGGCCGATCTCGCACACGAGATCGACGACCGATCCGGTGGCCACGGGGGCGCGGACGGCGACCCCGTTCAGCTTCCCTTCGAGCTCGGGGAGCACGAGGCCGATCGCCTTGGCCGCGCCGGTGGTGGTGGGAATCAGGTTGATCGCGGCGGCCCGCGCTCGGCGCAGGTCCTTGTGCGGAAGGTCCTGGAGGCGCTGGTCCGCCGTGTAGGCGTGGATCGTCGTCATCAGGCCGCGTTCGATCCCGACCGCGTCGTTGATCACCTTGGCGACGGGCGCGAGGCAGTTGGTGGTGCACGAGGCGTTGGAGATGATGTGGTGCTTGTCGGGGTCGTAGTCCGACTCGAAGTTCACGCCGAGGGCGACGGTCACGTCGGGGTCGGTGGCGGGCGCCGAGATGATCACCTTGCTCGCGCCAGCGTCGAGGTGCTTGGCGGCGTCGTCGCGCTTCGTGAACAGACCGGTGGACTCGATCACGACCTCGACGCCCATGTCCCCCCACGGCAGCTCGCCCGGGTCGGTCTCCGACAGCACCCGGATCGGGTGCCCGTCGACGACGACCGCGTCTTCCTGCGCCTCGACGCGGCCCGGGAAGCGGCCGAGGATCGAGTCGTACTTGAGCAGATGGGCGAGCGTCTCGGCGTCCGTGAGGTCGTTGACGGCAACGAACTCGAGGTCCGTCCCAGCTTCGTGGGCGGCGCGGTACAGATTGCGCCCGATGCGCCCGAAACCGTTGATTCCGACCTTGACAGCCATCCGATCCTCCGTGTGCCCTTAGCTTGCGGCGCCGAAACGCCCCTCGATATCTCAGAACCTAGCTGACTACGTCTCGACTGCGACCTCGAGCCGGTAGCCGTCGGGGTCGAGCAGGTACGCCGAGTAGTAGCTGGTCCCGAGCTCCGGCCGCTGGCTGGGCTCGCCGTCGTCGGTCCCGCCCGCCTGGAGCGCGCTCTCGTACGCGCCCCTGACCGCGATCATGCCCGATGCGGAGAAGCACACGCGCCCGCTCCCGGCCGCGACGGGCCCGCCCTCACCGTTGGTGATGAAAAACCACGGCTTCGCGATTCCCCACCCGACGCGCTCGGCGGAATCCGTGTGGCGGCGCCATCCGAGCGCCGCGAACAGGGCGTCGTAGAACGCCGCGCTGCGCTCGAGGTCGGAAACGGCGATGCTGACGTGGTGGATCACGCGTCCAATCTACTCCCAGCGCCGCGTCCGGGGCGCCGCCCCCCTCACTCCGAGCGGGGCGTCCAGCGGAACCACAGCGCCGCGACGATCAGGCCCACCGCCCCCCATGCGGCGACGACCGCGAGGTTGCCGAGCTCGATCCCGCTTCCAGTCGTGTTGGGGTCGAAGGCGGCGAAGAAGGCCTCGAAGAAATGGCGGAACGGGAACACGTCGGCGACGTGGAGCACCCCGTCCGGGATCTCGCTCTCGGGGATGAAGATCCCGGAGATGAAGTACAGCGGCAGGGCGACGACGTTCGTGACCGCCGGCGCGGCGTCCTCGGACGGGATCACGGTCGTCAGCGCGATCCCGAGACAGGAGAACGCCGCGGCGCCGACCGCGAGCGTGACCAGCACAGCCGGAGCGGTCGCTCCCGGGACCTCGACGTCGTAGACGACGCGACCGATCAGCGTCACCAGCACCACCATCAGCAGCGAGATCACGATCGCGTTCCCGACCCGCCCCGCGATGAACACCGGGGGAGGCAGAGGCGTCCCGCGGACCCGCTTCAAGACCCCGCTCTCGCGGTCCTGGGTGATCGAGATCGCCGGGCTGACCATCGTCGCCGAGATCACCGCCAGGGTTACGATCGCCGGCACGTAGTACGTGGTCGTCTTCACTCCCCCGAGCTCGTCGATCGGGTCGTCGCCGAAGATCGTCGCGAAGATGAACATGAAGATCACCGGGAGCAGGATGGTGAAGAAGACGGACGCCGGGTCGCGCCAGAAGGTCCTCTGGTCGTAGCGGAACTGGTGCCACACCAGCAACATCAATTTGCTCGCGCTCGGCCCAGGGTCAAATTCCCCGCCCGCCCACACCCTTGCAGAGCCTCGCGCTCACAATCCTCCTTCATCGGATTCGGCGGCGAGCCGCAGGTAGACGTCCTCGAGGCTCGGCCTGGTGACCCTGAGCCCGGGAAGCGGCGACCCCTGCTCCAGCGCCCATCCGGTGAGCTCGTTGAGGACCTCGACGGGCCTGTCGGTGTGCAGCGCCAGGGCGCCGTTCGCCTTCTGTGCCGCCGCCCGCGCCGAGGCGGGGAGCTCCGCGACCGCCACCCCGGCGGGCAGCCGGAAGCTGATCTCGACGGTGTCGCGCTCGTGGCCGCCGAGCTGGTCGGGCGGGCCCTCGGCGACGATCCGGCCGCGGACGATGATCGCCACCCGATCGGCGAGCTGCTGGGCCTCCTCCATGTAGTGGGTGGTGAGGAAGACGGTCTTCCCCAGCGCCCGCAGGCTCTCGATCATCTCCCACGCCTGGCGCCTCGCGGTTGGGTCGAACCCCGTCGTCGGCTCGTCGAGGAAGACCAGCTCCGGGTCCCCGATCAGTGCCAACCCGACATCGAGTCGGCGCCGCTGGCCGCCGGACAGGCTCCCGGTCCGCGCATCGGCCTTGTCGGTGAGGTCGACGAGCTCGATCGTGTCAGGGACGGCGCGCGGGGACCGGTAGTAGCCCGCGTACAGCTCCAGCGTCTCCCGCACCGTCAGCTCGCGTTGCATGCGGCACTCCTGGAGCACGATCCCCACCCGCTGGCGCCACTCGCGACCGGCCGAGCCCGGGTCGATCCCAAGCACCGTCGCCTCGCCGCCGCTCGGCCGCCGGTAGCCCTCGAGGATCTCGACCGTGGTCGTCTTCCCGGCGCCGTTGGGGCCGACGAAGGCGAAGATCTCGCCCCGGTCGACCTCGAGGTCGATCCCGCGCACGGCGTCGACGTCGCGGTAGGACTTCCGCAGGCCGCGAACGGAGATGACCGGCTCCGACACGCGGCGATTGTAGGTCGTGGCTCGCTAGGCCCAAGCACACGCGAGGCGGCCGGTGGCGCAGCCGCCTACGAATCGAGCTCGACGTCGCGGTGCACGACCCGGAGGCGGACGTCGTCGCGGCCCTCCAGGTGCCGCGCGACGCGGTCCGCAACACACACCGAGCGGTGGCGGCCGCCCGTGCATCCGATCGCGAACGTGAGGTGTGTCTTCCCCTCCGCGACGTAGGCCGGGAGCAGGAAGTCGAGCATCGGCAGCAGGCGGTCGTAGAACCCGGCCGCGAGCTCGCCCGACTCGACGTGGGCGACGACTGAGGGGTCGCGCCCGGTCAGCGGACGGAGGTCCTCGCGGTAGTGGGGGTTGGGCAGGAAGCGCACGTCGAGCACGAGGTCGGCCTCGCGCGGCGGCCCGTGCTTGAACCCGAACGTGAGCACGGTCAGCGCGAGGCGCCCGGCGCCGTCGCGCCCGAGCATCTCTGTCGCGAGACGGCGCCTCAGCATCGCGCCGGTGAGGTCGGTGGTGTCCATGACGACGTCGGCGCGCTCCCGCAGCGCCCCGAGCACGGCCTGCTCGGCCCGGATCCCGTCCACGACGCGACCGTCGGGCGCCAGTGGGTGGCGTCGGCGCGTCTCCTTGAAGCGGTCGACCAGCGTCTGCTCGTCCGCCTCGAGGAACAGCACGGTAGGGTCGAGGCCCTCGGCCTCGAGCGCGTCAAGGACACCGGTCAGCTCCTCGAAGTAGTCGCCGCCGCGCACGTCGGAGACGACCGCCGCGCGGCGAACCTGGCTGCCCTCGCGGCGGAAGAGCTGGCCGAGGGAGCCGATCATCCGCGGCGGCAGGTTGTCGACGCAGAAGTAGCCGCCGTCCTCGAACGCGGCGATCGCCTCGGTCTTCCCGGCCCCGGAGTACCCGGTGATCACCACCAGGTCGACGGACTCCGGTGTCTTCTTCTCCTCGTTCGCTCGCTCGACCCGCATCGTCATCCCGCCCGGTGGAGCTGCCTGTGGATGTCGCGCGCGAGTTTGTCCGGGATCCCGGGGACCGCCTCGAGCTCCTCGCGGCTGGCGCGAAGGAAGCGCTCCGGGGAGCCGAAGTGGCTGAGCAGGGCCCGCTTGCGGGCCGGGCCGATCCCGTGCAGCTCGTCGAACACCGATTGGCGCATCGCCTTCCCGCGTCGCTCGCGGTGGAACTCGACAGCGAACCTGTGCGCTTCGTCGCGCACCCTCTGTAACAGCCGCAGGGCCTCCGAGTCGCGCGGGATCGGCAGCGGGTCCGGGCGCCCGGGCACGTAGACCTCCTCGATCCGCTTCGCGAGCCCGATCACCGCCGTCCCGCGGCCGGCGAGCGGGGCCAGAGCGCGGATCCCCGCCCCGAGCTGGCCCTTGCCGCCGTCGATCACGATCAGCCCCGGAAGCGTCGCGAAGCTACCGTCGCGCTCGGCGTCGTGGGGAGAGAGGTCGGCCTGGTCGAGGTACCGGGCCATGCGACGCTCGAGAACCTCCGCGATCGACGAGACGTCGTCCGGTCCCGCCCCCCGGATCCCGAACTTGCGGTAGTGGGCCTTCTTCGGCGCGCCGCCCTCGAACACGACCATCGACGCCACCGTGTGCTCGGGGCCGAGGTTGGAAACGTCGAAGCCCTCGATCCGGATCGGCAGCTCGTCGAGCCCCAGCGCGTCGCCGAGCGCGGCGAGCGCGTCGACCCGCTGCTGGCGACGGCGCTCGCGCCGGAGCTGGTCCTGGGCGAGCGCGAGCTTCGCGTTCCGCTCCGCGAGCTCGCGCAGGCGGCGCTTGTCGCCGCGCTCCGCGACCCGCACCTCGACGCTCCCGTCGCGGCGGCCCTCGAGCGCCTCGGCGAGGACCTCGGTCCTGTCGGCGACCGCCGGGCCGACGACGACCAGTCTCGGCACGGCCGGCGCCGCGGAGTAGTACTGGGCCAGGAACTGCTCCGTGACCTCGCCCTCGTCGCGCTCGGCGCGGTTGTCGAGGTAGAAGCCCTGGCGCCCGGCCAGCACCCCGTCGCGGACCTGGAACACCTGCGCGTGGGCGTCGGGGCCATCGACCGCGACGCCGACCAGGTCGGCGGTCCCGATCCCGTCGCCCGCGATCCGCTGGCGCTGCATCAGCGAGCGCACCGCCGCGAGCCGATCGCGGTAGTTCGCGGCGCGTTCGAACTCATGCGCCTCGGAGGCTTCGGACATCTGGCGCTCCAGCTCGCGCTCGATCTCCCGGTAGCGTCCCGAGAGGAAGTCCATGATCGCCTCGATGTTGCGACGGTACTCCTCGCGGTCGATGTATCCGACGCACGGGGCCTGGCAGCGCTTGATGTAGTAGTCGAGGCAGGGCACGCCGGAGCGCCGGCCCGGCTCGGGTCCCTCGCAGGTCCGGTACTGGAACAGCTTCCCCAGCACGTCGAGCGTCTCGCGCACGCGCTTCGCGCTCGAGAACGGGCCGAAGTACGCGCGCCCGGGCTTGTGGCGCTCGCGGGTGAAGTACACCCGCGGGAACTCCTCGTCGAGGCTGACCGCGACGTACGGGTACGACTTGTCGTCCCGCAGCCGGATGTTGAAGCGCGGGCGGTGGCGCTTGATGAACTGCTGCTCCGCGAGCAGCGCCTCCGCCTCGGTCTCGGTGACGAGGAAGTCGATCGACGCGATCTCGGGGCGCAGGTCGCCGAATCCGGTCACCTGCTGCTTCGAGAAGTGCGACGCGACGCGCTTGCGGATCGAGCGCGCCTTGCCGACGTAGATCACCCGCCCGCGCGCGTCGCTGAACACGTACACACCGGGCTGATCGGGCAGCTTGCGGCGCTGCTCGTCGAGCGAGTCTGCGATCTTCGCCATCCTCGAAAAGGTTAGGCTCCCCGAGGATGGCCACCGAGACCGTCAGCCCCCCGGAGCTGAACACGCTCCGGATTGAGATCGAGGGCGAGATCGGCACGCTGACCCTCGATCGCCCCGACGCGCTGAACGCGATGAGCCCGGAGCTGATCGCCGAGTTCACCGACGCGGCGGCGTGGCTCGCGGATCGCGCCCCGCTGCGGGCGCTGATCGTGACCGGCTCCGGCGACCGGGCATTCTCCGCCGGCGGCGACGTGAACTGGTTCAAGCGCGGGGTCGAGGACGACGAGCTCGACCTTCCCTCGAGCGTCCGCCGGGGGGCCGAGGTTCTCCACCAGGGGATCGTCGACTTCCAGCGCATCCCGTATCCGGTGATCGCGGCGGTCAACGGCGCCGCGGCGGGCGCCGGGTTCTCGCTCGCGCTCGCCTGCGACCTCCGGATCGCGTCGGAAGCGTCGTTCTTCGTCGTCGCCTACGGGCGGATCGGCGCCTCCCCGGACGGGGGGATGACGTACTTCCTCCCCCGCGTCGTCGGCCCGGCGAAGGCGAAGGAGCTGATGCTCGAGGACCCGATGATCTCGCCGCGGGACGCACTCGAGATGGGGCTGGTCTCGGCAGTAGTGCCGGCGGACGGGCTGATGGAGGCGGCGCAGGTGAAGGCCGAGGAGCTGGCC
>DATHVJ010000176.1:0-2071 GCA_035461345.1 Solirubrobacterales bacterium
TCCCACCAGTCCGGGACCATCTCGATGTCCTTGTTGTCGGTGTCGGGGGCGCCGAAAGCGAGGATCTCGGCGCCGTCGGGGCCGGCCTCGAAGGCGCGCATCGTCCCGACCGGGATCCTCACCGCATCCCACCGGCCGAGCTCGACGATGTCGTCGTCGAGCTTCACGCGCGCGCTCCCGGCTGCCACCACGTAGACCTCCTCCTGGCGCTCGTGCCTGTGCCCGAACGGGATCCGGTAGCCGGGGGCGACCTTGAAGTGGCTCAGCCCGGAGCTCTCGAGCCCCAGCGGCTTGCGCGCGAACCGCGACTCGAGGTTCGGCGCGTAGCCGAACTTCGGCGCCTGGTCCTCGACCCCCATCAGGTTGACAACCGTGTAGTCCCCCATCGACTCCCCTACCGTACCTCCTCGACGGCGGCCTCGATCTCCTCGGGCCGCGGTGCCTCCGCGAGCTCTCTCGTGCCGCCGGGGCCGTCGACGACGACCGAGGGCGCGGCGAGCCCCAGCTCCGCCCCGAGCTCGTCGTCCGCTTCGACGCGCGCGACGGTCTCCGGGTCGCTCCGATCCCGCTGCCATCGCTCGACGTCGAACTCGGGTCCCGGGACCGAGCCGGCCACGCGCTCGAGGAATTCGTCGTCGATCCCGCTCGTCTCAGCCTGGTCGATGTTCAAGAACGCGAGATGGGCGTACTGCCACTCGACCCCCTGCTCCCCCGCCGCCGTGGCCGCGACCGCCGCAAGGGTGGTCGGCGTCTGCCCTACCGGGCGGTGGCGCAGCTCGAGCCGAGCCTCGCCGTCGCGCACCACGTCCTCGACCAGTCGCGGCACCACCTCCAGGTGGTAGTCGGCGCAGTCGGTGCACTGGAGGTCGTTGAAGATCGAGATCGTCACCGGGGCATCCGGCGAGCCGAGCGAGTCGCCGTCCTGCTCGATCCCCCCGAACAGACGCTGCGCCGCCTGCGAGCCCTCGACCGGAGCCTCGGGGCCCTCCTCGCCGATCGAGATCGAGATGATCGCGGCGAGGATCGCGGCGCCGATCACCCCCAGCGCCAGGATCGGCACCCACCTGCGTGGCATCTACCCCGCGACTGCCTTGTAGTAGCGGACCGCGAGCCCCGTCAGCAGCGTTCCGAAGCTCTCCTCGACCGAGACGCCGTGGGCGTTCGCGTACGCCTCGAGGCCGTGGCGTTCGATCGCGGCGCTGCGGTCGACCACCTCGTCGACGAGGTCGGGATGCTCGTCGCAGAAGAAAGCCCCCATCGAGTAGAGGTCGGTGTCCGTCAGCGACTCGAGGAAGGCACTGCGCTCGCTCACCGGCACATCCTAGTCACGACCATCAGGGCGCCCCGGAGGGGCGCAAATAGCGGACAAATGCGTTGACACGTCAACCCGAGGCGGTATACATCCATTGAACGTGAGACAGAGGAGGAGGTAGCTGTGGCGAACCACCTGACGCCCACCGAGCTCGCCGACGAGGTCAACATGAAGCGGCGGGAGGTGATCGCCAGGTGTATGGAGATGGGAGTGCCCATCTTCAACGGGCGAATCGACAAGACGTTGTTCGTCTCCTCGCTCCGGCAGCTCCAGCGGCAGGGCAAGCAGCAGGCGACGGCCTGACCGGGACGGCTCGCTAGAGATCACGGTCGTGGCGTACGCGCCGCGGCTGACATAGACTCTCCGGCACAGACCGGCCTGCGGCCGCGGGCGTGGGGAGATCGTCCGGGCCGGCTGCGGGCAGAGGAGGAGAGAGATGGAGACCGCCACTGTCACCAGCAGCAAGCCGGCGACCGCCAGCAGGACGATCGCCGACCTTCTGCCGCTCGCGGTGGAGCAATTCGGGCCGGCGCCGGCCGTGCGCTACAAGGACGCCTCGGGCACCTGGGCATCGAAGACGTACGACGAGGTCGGCGAGACCGTCCGCCAGCTCTCCCTCGGCCTGATGGAGCTCGGGATCGAGAAGGGCGACAAGGTCTCGATCCTCGCCAACACCCGACCCGAGTGGAGCTACTTCGACTTCGCCGCGCTGACGGCGGGGGCCACCGTGGTCCCGATCTACCAGACGAACTCCCCCGA
>DATHVJ010000177.1:0-2767 GCA_035461345.1 Solirubrobacterales bacterium
GGCCCCCGAGGTGAATCGCAGCGTCCTCACCCGCGACCGGAGCGAGGACGGGGACCGCCTCGCCGACCGTCGCCTCGGAGCGCCGGTTCAGCACGAGGCCGAACGCGCCCTCGTCGGCGTGCTCGACGACGAGGATCACGGTGCGCCGGAACCAGTCCTCGAGCGCCGGCGAAGCGATCAGCAGCCTGCCGCGAATCGAGTCCACGCGCACATTCTGCCGTCCTATGATTGACGCGCGGGCGCGTAGCTCAGTGGGAGAGCGCTCCCCTCACACGGGAGAGGTCGCTGGTTCGAGCCCAGCCGCGCCCATCGGCGTTATGCCTTGCTCTCCGTCGCCGTCCTGACCGCCGCGACGCCGTCGGCGAAGCCGCGGGGTCGTGAACCACATCGGCTCGGCGAATTCCTCGGTGGTCAGCGACTGCTCCTGAACCAGCCCGAGGTGTACGAGCACGTGCGGGAGTGGCTGGGCGGCCGGCAGCCTGACTACGCCGCCGGCTTGCGCTTCTTCGGATCGACGAACGGCAGCGACGCGGTCGTCGCGGCGCGGCGTGAGCCGTCCGGCAGCTCCAGCTCGAGCGCGTTGCCGGGATCGGCGAGCTCGATCGGGACCCACACGTAGCCGATGTTCTTGTCCAGCCCCGGGGAGCGGATCGCGATCGTCGCGCGGCCGACGCGCTCGCCGTTGCTGTACGCGGGCCAGAACTGGGTCAGCTCCCACTCCAGCGGGTCGCCTCTGATCTCCACCCCGACCAGCTTGCGGCTCACGCCCTCGACGCGGATCCGCTCCAGCGCGTCCTTGCCGATGTAGCTGCGCTCCTGCTCCTCGACGAGGCGCTCGAGCCCCGTGACCTCGAACGGGTTGTTCTCGAGCGTCATGTCGGAGCGGTAGTTGAAGATCCCGGCCTCGATCCGCCGCGCCTCGCACGGCGCGATCGGGCGGATGTCGTGCGGAGCGCCCGCCTCCATGACCCGGTTCCACAGCTCGTCGCCGCGCTCGGGGTCGCGGAGGTAGATCTCGTACCCGATCTCGCCCGTCCATCCCGTGCGCCCGAGCACGACGGGGATCCCGTCGAGCTCGGAGTGCATGCAGTGGTAGTAGCGCATCTCGAGCACCTCGTCGCCGAACAGAGAGCTCACCACGTCCTTGGCCTTCGGCCCCTGGACCTGGACCGGGTAGGTGGGCGGGTCCGAGATCTCGACGCCGAGCTCGGCCCCCCACGCCACGCCGCGCGCCCACAGGCCCGCGTCGCTGTCGGCGAGAGCGAGCCAGAACGTGTCCTCGTATGGCCGCAGCAGCACCGGGTCGTTGACGATCCCGCCGTCGGCATCGATCAGTGGCGCGTACTTGCACTGGCCCACCTCGCACTTGGTCAGATCGCGGCAGGTCAGCAGGTTGGTGAACTCGAGCGCGTCGGGCCCCTTGATCTGAACGATGTGCTCGACCCCGACGTCCCATAGGGTGACGCCGTTTAGCAGCGCGTCGTACTCGACCGCGGGGTCGTCGTAGTACGCGGGGATGTAGGTGTGGTTGTAGACGTCGTACGCCGAGCACCCCGCGCGCAGCGTGGCCTCGAAGTACGGCGAGCGCCCGTACCAGGGGCCGAAGTAGAGGGTGGTCGAGTCGGGGACCGTCGTCGTGTCGGTGCCTGAGGCCATCCGCGTCTCCTTTTCCAAGCTGCTTCGAAGCCGTGTGGCGCCTGACTTTGTAGTCAGTCGCATGATATGGTATCGCGATGGCGACGCAGGCGGCGCGCACCGGGGTCGATTCCAGCACCGGCGGCTCGGGGGCACGGCGGTTTGACGCGATCGTGGTCGGCGCGGGCCACAACGGCCTCACCGCCGCCGCCTACCTCGCCCGCGCCGGGCTGTCGGTGTGCGTGCTGGAGCGGCGCGAGGTGCTCGGCGGGGCGTGCGTGACCGAGGAGCTGTGGCCGGGGCAGCGGGTGTCGCGCGCCTCGTACGTCGTCTCGCTGCTGCAGCCAAAGGTGGTCTCCGACCTGCGCCTGCGCGAGTTCGGCTACGACCCGATCCCCCTCGATCCCAACTTCGCGACGATGACCGAGGACGGCGAACCGATCGCCTTCTACAACGACACGGCCCGCACCCAGGCCTCGATCGCGCGCCACTCGCCCCACGACGCCGCCGCCTACCCCGAGTTCGAGGCGATGTTCGAGCGCCTGGCGCGGTTCTTCCAGCCGATGCTGCTGAAGCCTCCCCCCCAGCTCGGCTCGCGGCGCCCGGCCGACCTGTTCGAGCTGGTGCGCGAGGCGGCGCGGATCGCCGGCCTCCGCCAGCGCGAGGTCCACGACCTCTACCGGGTGATGACGATGCCGGTCGGCGAGCTGCTCGAGGAGTGGTTCACCTCCGACGTGATCAAGGGCGCGATGGCGTCGACCGGCGTCGTCGGAGTGTGGGCCGGGCCGCGCACACCGGGCACCGCGTACAACCTGCTCCACCACTGGCTCGGCGAGCTCGACGGCGTCGTCGGCCTGTGGGGCCACGTGCGCGGCGGGATGGGCGCGATCTCCGGGGCAATCGCCGACAGCGCGCGGGCGGCGGGTGCGGTGATCCGCGCCGACGCCGAGGTGCGCTCGATCGACGTCCTCGGCGGACGGGTGGCCGGTGTCACCCTTGACTCCGGCGAGGAGCTCGAGGCCCCGGTCGTCGTCTCGGGGACGCACCCCCAGACCACGGTCCTCGACCTCGTCGGCGCCGGCCACTTCCCCGACGAGGTCGTGCGCGGCATCGAGCGCTACCGCAGCCGCGG
>DATHVJ010000178.1:0-3326 GCA_035461345.1 Solirubrobacterales bacterium
CGGCGCTTGCGGCCGTGGCCGGACTTGAGCCCGGGCGTCGTGGTCTTCTTCTTGGGACGCGTGCGGCCCTTGCGGATCAGCTGGTTGGTCGTCGGCACGGCGGCGAATGGTAGCGGGGGCGCGTCGTGCGAGTGGCTAATCTGGATCCGATGCCTCCAGACGGGGTCGACGCGGACAATGAACGGCCCGTCCTCGCCGTCGACGTCGACGGAGTCATCAGCCTGTTCGGGTTCGACGACCCCGCGCAGGCGCCGGGCGAGTTCCAGCTGATCGACGGCGTGGCCCACTGCATCTCGCGCGCCGCGGGAGAGCGGCTGCGGCGGCTGTCGGACTTGTACGAGCTCGTGTGGGCGACCGGCTGGGAGCAGCGCGCCAACGACCATCTGCCAACCCTGCTCGGGCTGCCGGGCGAGCTCCCCTACCTGACCTTCGACGGGCGCGCCAGGTTCGGGTCCGCGCACTGGAAGCTTGACGCGATCGGCGACTACGCCGGCGACCGGCCGCTGGCGTGGGTCGACGACTGCCTCGACGACAGCTGCCGCTTCTGGGCGCAGATGCGCGGCGGGCCGACCCTGCTCGTCCCGGTCGAGCCCAGCCGCGGCCTCGAGGAGGCGCAGACCGAGGCCCTGATCGCGTGGGCGCACGACGGTTACACTCCCTGACAGTGGAGGGGTTCCTGCCGATCTTCTTCCTCGGCGTCGTGCTGAAGATCCCGATCGGGGCAGCGTTGTTCCTGATCTGGTACGCAGTGCGTGCCGAGCCCGCGGCCGAGGAGCTCCCCGACGAGGGGGAGGAGGGCTTCAAGCGCTGGCGCCCGCAGCCGCGCCGCCCGCGCGGCCCGCGGCGCGGCCCCCACCCCGCCGGGGCGCGCGCGATGCCCGACTGCCCGCCCGGCGGGCGCTTCCGGGTCGTCACGCCGCCGGCGGCCGTGCGCGCCGAGGCCGGGCGCGGCGCGCGGCGCGAGACCGCAGAGCCCGGCCGACGCTAGGCCCGCGCGGCCACCGCCCGCTCGAGGTCGGCGACGAGGTCCTCCGCGGCCTCGATCCCGCACGACAGCCTGACCAGGTCCGCCGGCACGGCCGCGTCCGAGCCCTCCACGGACTGGTGGGTCATCGCCTGTGGAACCTCGATCAGCGACTCGACCCCGCCGAGGGACTCCGCGAGCGAGAAGATCTCGGTCCGGGCGACGATCCCGGCGGCGTCCGGATGGCGGAACGAGACCATTCCCCCGAACCCGGGCCACCGCACGTCCTCCACACCGGGGGCTTCGGCGAGAAAGGCGCTGACGGCGCGGCCGTTGGCGGTGTGCTGAGCGACCCTCAGCGCGAGCGTGCGCAGCCCACGGTGGACGAGAAAGCAGTCGAGGGGGCCGGGGACCGCGCCGACTGAGTTCTGGACGAACCGTATCCGCTCGTGTAGCTGCTCGTCGGCCGTGATCACGGCCCCGCCGACCACGTCGGAGTGGCCGCCGAGGTACTTGGTCGTCGAGTGGACGACGGCCGTCGCGCCGAGCTCCAGCGGCCGCTGGACGATCGGGGTGGCGAAGGTGTTGTCGACCACGACGCTCGCCCCGCCGACGGCGTCGACGACCGCGGCGATGTCGATCTCGTTCAGCAGCGGGTTGGTCGGCGTCTCGACCCACACCATTCGAGTTTCAGGGCGCAGGGCCCCACGCACCGCGTCGAGGTCGCGCTGGTCGACGAGGTCGTAGGCGAGGCCGAACCGGGTCAGGACCTTGTCGACCAGCCGGTAGGTGCCCCCGTAGAGGTCGAGCGGCAGCACCAGGTGGTCGCCCGCGGACAGGGTCGCGGTGATGACGGCATGCGTGGCGGCCATCCCGCTCGCGAACGCGGTGGCGTGGCCGCCTTCCAGCTCCCCCAGCGCGCGCTCCAGGGCAGTGCGCGTCGGGTTCGCGGAGCGTGCGTAGTCGTAGTCCTCCACCACCTCCCCGGGGCCGCGCTGGACGTAGGTCGAGGTCTGGTGGATCGGCGGCACGATCGAGCCGAAGCTCGGGTCGGGGTCGAGGCCGGCGTGGACGACCCGCGTCTCGATCCTGCGGCTCATCTATTCAATGCCTCGACCAGGTCCACGGCGGTCAGGATCCCCAGCGGGCGGCCGTCCTCGAACACGATCACCGCGCCGGCGTCGCCTCGCAACATCCGCACCGCATCGTCGGCGGGATCGTCGACCGACAGCTCGGGCAGCGGCGCCTCCAGCACCTCGGTCACCTCCTCGCCGAGGATCCCCGGGTGCTCGGCGGACGCCCACAGCAGGCCACGCTCGCTGACCGTTCCGACGAATGCGCGCTCGTCCTCGGACGACACGACCGGTACCTGCGAGACGGCGTGCTCGCGCATCAGCTCGAGCACCCGTCCCACCTGGTCGTGGCTGCGGACCGTGAGGATCGGCCCCGGGGTTCCCTTCTCCCGCAGCAGCTCGCCGACGCTGTGGCGGCCGGCGTCGGCCAGGTATCCGTGCTCGCGCATCCACGAGTCGTTGAACACCTTCGAGACGTAGGGACGGCCGCCGTCGGGGACGATCGTCGCCACCATCGCCTCGGGGTCGTCGAGCTCGTGGGCCACGTGGACCGCCGCGCACAGCGCCGTGCCGGTGGAACCGCCGGCAAACAGCCCCTCGCGGGCGACCAGGCACCGCGCCATCAGGAACGAGTCGCGGTCTGAGACCGTGATGTAGCGGTCGATCACCTCGCGGTGCAGGCTCTCGGGCCAGAAGTCCTCGCCGATCCCCTCGACGCGATAGGGATGCGCCTCGCCGCCCGAGTAGATCGAGCCCTCCGGGTCGGCGCCGACCACCTCGACCGAGGGGTTCTGCTCCTTCAGGTACTCGCCCACACCGCTGATCGTCCCTCCGGTCCCCACACCGGCCACCAGGTGGGTGACGCCGCCGCCGCTCTGCCGCCACAGCTCCGGCCCGGTCGAGCGGCGATGCGCCTCGGGGTTCGCCGCGTTGAAGTACTGGTTCGGCTGGAACGCGCCGTCGATCTCCTCGGTGAGCCGGTCTGCCACCCGGTAGTAGGACTGCTGCGAGTCCGGCGGCACGGCTGTCGGGCAGACCACCACCTCGGCGCCGAACGCGCGCAGGGTGTCGATCTTCTCGCGGCTCATCTTGTCCGGCATCACGGCGATCACCTTGTACCCGCGCAGCGCCGCGACCATGGCGAGCCCGAGGCCGGTGTTCCCCGACGTGGGCTCGACCAGCGTTCCGCCCGGGCGCAGGACGCCGTCGCGCTCGGCCGCCTCGATCATCGTCAGCGCGGGCCGGTCCTTGACCGATCCCCCGGGGTTGAGGAACTCGACCTTGGCGAC
>DATHVJ010000179.1:0-3168 GCA_035461345.1 Solirubrobacterales bacterium
ATGCTCGTCGTGCCACTCGAGGCAGCGGTCGAGCCACCGGTGGGTGCGCTCGGTCGAGCGCGCCGTGTACTCGCGGTCGGCGTAGTAGGGCGTGCACTCGTCGAGCACCAGCGCGATGTCGGAGCCGAGCTGCGCCTGAACCTGCATCGATCCCTCGGGGCCGAGCATGCGCTCGGCGCCGTCGACGTAGGAGCGAAACCGGACCCCATCCTCGGACACCTCGAGCACCTTCCCCTCGCCCTCGGGCCGGCGACGGCGGCCCTTGATCTCGTCGGCGACGCTGCCGTGGGCGAGCGAGAAGATCTGGAACCCGCCCGAGTCGGTGACGATCGCGCGCCGCCAGCCCATGAACTGGTGCAGCCCGCCGAGCGCCGCGATTCGCTCCGGCCCCGGCGACAGCAGCAGGTGGAAGGTGTTGCCGAGCACGAGCTCGTATCCGAGCCGCTCGACCTCGCTTGCCTCGAGCGAGCGTACGGTCGCGCGCGTCGCCAGGGGGATGAAGGCGGGCGTCGACACCGGCCCGTGCGCGGTGTGCAGCCGGCCCGCGCGGGCGGCGCCGTCGCGCGCGGCGATCTCGAACCGCAGTCGCTCCGGCTCACTGCGCATGCAAGGCAGCCTAGAGTTGGTGCGCCGCGATCGACATGCGATGGGAGGAGATCGACGTGGGCGAGCAATCTTTCGACGAGCAGAACCGAGCCGTATACGAGACTGCCGAGGCAGTCGCGCCCGGCTGGGAGCGCCGCCGGGCGTTCATCGAGGATGTGACCGCGCCGGCCCGCGAGTGGCTGGTGCGGGAGCTGGCGCCGCAGCCCGGAGATACCGTGCTCGAGCTGGCCTGCGGCGCGGGCGACACCGGGTTCGATGCCGCGGCCGTAGTCGGCGCGAACGGGCGACTGATCTCGACCGACTTCTCACCCTCGATGGTTGAGGCAAGCCGCCGACGCGGCGCGGAGCGAGGGGTGGACAACGCCGAGTACCGGGTCGTCGACGCCCAGCGGATCGACCTCGACGAGAACACCGTCGATGGCGTGCTGTGCCGGTTCGGCTTCATGCTGATGCCCGACCCCGCGGCGGCGATGTCGGAGACCCGCCGCGTGCTGCGTCCCGGTGGTCGCGCTGCGCTCACCGTGTGGGGGCCGCCGGACGCCAACCCGAACTTCGCGCTGCTCGGAGTGGCCCTCGTCCAGGCCGGCCACATGCCGCCCGCGGATCCCGAGGGCCCGGGGATCTTCGCGCTCGCGAGCGAGGAGCGCCTGCGGGGGATGCTCGCGGCGGCGGGGTTCGGCGAGGTTCGCACCGAGGAGGTCGCGGTCCGGTTCCGCTACAGCGACATCGACGAGTACATGGCGGTCACGAACGACACCGGCGGCCCGATCGCGCTCGTCCTCGCGGAGCTCTCCGACGACGAGCGCAACGCCATCGTGGATCGGATCGAGGAGGGCTTTGCGCCGTTCGCGGTCGACGGCGGCGGCTACGAGGTCCCCGGGCGAACCCTGTGCGCGCTGGCGAGCTGACCGGGTGAGCTTCGAGGGGCTCCCCAATACCCGCCACAGCCTCGTCGGCTTGACCGAGGACGGCGACGAGGCGTGGCTGATCCGCGACATCGCCCGCAAGCTGTACCGCTGCCCGGGATGCCACGGCGACGTGGAGATCGGCACCGAGCACGTGGTCGTCCACTACGTGCGGCGCGCCGGCGGCTCCGACCACCACCACTGGCACCGGCGCTGCGCCGAGGAGATTCTCCTTGGCGAGCTGCGCCGCGTGCGGCGCGTCAGCGCGGCGGAGTCGAGCCGCGGGCGGCTGGAGTCGCGGGCGCGCCGTCCCGCGGGCCGGCGCGCCCGCCGCTGACTGGTACTAATTCTTCTTCTTTTTCTTCGCCCGCTGCTCGTGATCGTTGAAGATCACGCTGACCCGATCCGTGGACGACGTCCAGTTCGGGACGTTCAACGACCGCGGCCTCCCCTTGCCGCGTGAGACAAGGCTCACCTCCACCGTGTCGTTCGGGGGCGAGGCGGCCGGGATGAAGACGTCGACCCCGGTCAGGAACGGCAGGGCGGACAGCACCGGATGCGGCGCGGCCGAATCCGATGCGCCGTTCTCGTTGAAGTCTTCGACGAACACGCCGTTGGTAGTGTTCGACACCGGGCTCGTCGCCGGCGTGAGGATGTTGAGCCCGTTGACCCTGAGCACGTCGCTCTGGGCGCCGGCGTCCCCCCACAGCTCCTTGTAGCGGATGATCACCATCACGGTGCTCTGGTCGCTGGACGTCAGCAGCGCCTCGATTCCCTCACCCGGGATCGAGCTCAGCAGCCGCACGAGCCGGTCGTTGCGCAGGAACGGCTCCGGGTACAGGTGGTGCACCGAGCCGTCCGCGCGGTACAGCGCGAACTCGTAGCGCTTGCCGCGCTTCAGCTTCAGCGGTCCCCACGCCCCGCTGGCCGACAGGTCGGGCTCCTCGACGGGCCTGTTGCCCTTGCGCTCGCCGCTGGCGCCGTTCAGCTTCCACACCTCGAGCTCGGTGCCGGCGGGGACGCCCGTGTTCTGGGGAAAGATCACCGCCCGGCCGGCAACCGTGACCTTCTTCTTTCCATTCTTGATCTTCGTCGTCCGGGGCTCCTTCCCGATCAGGAACTCGAACATCTCGGCGAACGACTCCCTCGACGTCGCGACCTGGACGTGGGTCTGGTTCGGGATCGTGACGTTCCTGGCGCCGCCGATCGACCGCTCTTCCCCGTCGGCGGGTCCGAGGGTCCGCACCTCGGCCCAGATCGCGAGCGTCCGCACGCCTCCCGGAGGCGTGTCGGAGGTGCGCCCGTCGATGTTGACGTAGCGGCGCACGTTCGCGGCGCGCTCCGGGCTGGCGAGGTACTCGTGCATCACGGTCGTGCCGCGCGAGTGGCCGAGCACGTCGACCTTCGGCTTGCCGATCCTCTGCTTGATCCTCTCTATCAGCGCGTCGAGCCTGGCGTGGGTGTCGTCGATCGTGCCCTCGATCGGCGTCAGCGTGTCGTACTCGATCACGAAGATGCGGTTCTGCGGAAAGCCGTTGCTGGTCAGCCGCATCTGCTGCGACTCGAACTGCGCCCCCGACCCCGACCCGCCGTGAACGAAGATCACCGGGGTCGGGTTCTTCAGCTTCTTGCCCTTCTTCTTCGCGCCCGCCGCCGG
>DATHVJ010000180.1:0-5299 GCA_035461345.1 Solirubrobacterales bacterium
TCCGCTCGAGGCGGCGCCCGGCTCGATCCGCGGCGAGTTCGCGACCGACGTCACCTTCAACCTCGTCCACGGGTCCGACTCCGACGAGTCGGCCGAGCGCGAGATCGCGCTCTGGTTCCCCGAGCTCTAGCGCGAACGTGAAGTGGCCGCGGGTCGTTTCGTTCGACCGGCCCCGCGCAGGCGGGGACGCCTTGCGTGGTGCCTGAGTCGCGCGCCACCCGCGGATCGACGTGCGGCTAGTCCTCGCGTCGGGGTCACCGCGCCGAGCCGAGATCCTGACGGCGCTCGGCGTGGAGCACACGATCGCGGAGCCCGACGTGGAGGAGATCTCGGAAGGTGACCCCGAGGAGGTCGTGGTCGAGAACGCGCGGCGCAAGGCGCGGGCCGGGCTCGCGGAAGCCGCGGATGGCCCGCTCGTCCTCGGTGCGGACACCGAGGTCGTCCTCGACGGCCGGGTGCTCGGACAGCCGGCGGACGAGCGCGAGGCAAGATCGAGCCTCGAGGCGTTGTCGGCCCAGACCCACGAGGTGCTGACCGGGGTGGTGCTCGCGACATCGGACGGCGAGCGGTCGGGGGTCGCCCGCTCGGAGGTGACGTTCCGCGACCTCGACGAGGGGACGCTGCGGCTGTATCTCGACTCCGGTGAGTGGCAAGGACGAGCCGGCGCGTACGCGATCCAGGGACTGGGCTCGATCCTGATCGCGCGCCTCGAGGGCGACTTCTCCAACGTGGTCGGCCTCCCGGTGCCGCTGCTGCTGAAGCTGGCCCCCGAGCTCCGCGCAAACCGCGCAGCGGCGGACGCGAGAGCGAGCGAGCGTGATGACCGGTGATTCGAGTCGCGAGCGAGCGGGAGCGGAGCACGGTGCGCGATTGGTTGGGAATTCGCCTGCAGGGGGGTTAGCTAAACTGCCGTCGACTCGTTGCCAGGACGGGGCCGTAAGGCATCATGCCGACGGGTGGGGGGTCCGTTATCTGGCTGCCCTACCTTCCTCACCATGGGTTTCTTGAGCTATCTGACCGGCTTCGGCGGCCGGGACATGGCCGTCGATCTAGGGACCGCGAACACGCTGGTCTACGTTCGCGGGCGCGGGATCGTGCTCTCGGAGCCCTCGGTCGTCGCGGTCGACTCGCACAGCGGCGAGGTCCATGCGGTCGGCACAGACGCGAAGCGGATGCTCGGGCGCACGCCGGGGACGATCACCGCGATCCGCCCGCTCAAGGACGGCGTGATCGCCGACTTCGACATCACCGAGCGGATGCTGCGCCACTTCATCGAGAAGGTGCACCAGAACCGCTTCGCGCACCCGCGGGTCGTCGTCTGCGTACCATCGGGGGTGACCGGGGTCGAGAAGCGCGCCGTCGAGGAGGCGTGTCTCGCCGCGGGGGCGCGCCAGGCGTACCTGATCGAGGAGCCGATGGCGGCCGGGATCGGCGCCGGGCTCCCGGTCGGAGAGCCGACCGGCAGCATGGTCGTCGACGTCGGCGGCGGCACGAGCGAAGTCGCGGTGATCTCGCTCGGCGGGATCGTCGTCTCGCAGTCGATCCGCGTCGGCGGCGACGAGATGGACGAGGCGATCGTCAACCACTGCAAGCAGCACCACAAGCTGCTGATCGGGCAGCAGACCGCCGAGGAGGTCAAGCTCGAGATCGGGTCGGCCTCGAAGCTCCCGGAGGAGATCGCGACCGAGATCCGCGGGCGCGACGTCGTCACCGGGCTCCCGAAGACGATCGAGCTCGGGTCGGCGGCGATCCGGGGCGCGCTCGAGGATCCGCTGGGCCAGATACTGGGGGCACTCCGCGACACGCTCGACCGCACCCCGCCCGAGCTCGCCGGCGACATCATGGACCGCGGGGTCACCCTCGCGGGTGGCGGCGCGCTGCTCCACGGGATGGAGCAGCGGATCCGCGACGAGTGTCAGATGCCCGCACAACTTGCCGAGTCACCACTCACCTGCGTCGCGGTCGGCTCGGGCCGATCGCTCGAGGAGTTCGAGACCTTGCACCGCGCGAGCAGGAACTCCGGGCGCCGGCGGTCGATGGTGTCGGCCGGATAGCGGCTGGGGGATTGCCGTGTATCGCAAGCAGGTCCGCCGCCGCCGCGCGGTGCTGGTGCTGCTCGTCACCGTGTCGCTGATCCTTCTCAGCACCAGCTTCACCGAGAGCTCGAGCGGCCCGCTGCACGGCTTGCAGCGCGCTGTGGCCACCGTCCTGGGGCCGTTCGAGGAGGGGGCGGGCCGCGCGCTGAAGCCGGTCCGCGACCTGTTCGACTGGTTCGGGGAGACGTTCGAGGCCCGGGGGGAGAACGAGGAGCTGCGCGAGGAGGTCGAGGAGCTGCGCTCGCGGGTGGCCGAGGCGGAGTCCGCGGTGGGCGAGAACAAGCAACTCCGGGGCCTGGTCAAGCTAGGCCCCTCCGGCGGGATCGAGGGACGCGAGGCCGTGGCGGCCCGGGTGATCGGCCGCTCCCCCACGGTGTGGTACTCGACCGTGACGATCGACCGCGGGTCGAGCTCCGGAATCGACGTCGACGATCCGGTGATCACCGGCGCCGGCCTCGTCGGCCGCGTCAGCGAGACGACCGGCGGCACCGCCAGAGTTACCCTGATCACGGATCACCGCAGCGCGGTGTCCGCCAAGGTGCTCCCGGACGGGCCGTCCGGGGTGATCACCCCCGAGGTTGGCAACCCGAAGGAGCTCCTGCTCGACTTCATCGAGGAGGACCGCGAGGTGAAAGAGGGCCAGATGGTCGTGACTGCCGGGTGGCGGGCCGGAAACCTGGCCTCCCTGTTCCCGTACGGGATCGAGATCGGGAAGGTGACCGAGGCGACGATCGACGAGCAGCAGACCTACCAGCGTGTGCACGTGAAGCCGTTCGCCGACCTGCGGGACCTCGAGATCGTCGAGGTGCTGACACAGGGGGGAAGCAAGGGCGAGGGGAGCCGGGCAGACGGTTCGGAGAGCGGCTGATGATCGTCACGAGAGCAATCGTGGTTCGCATCGCCCTGCTGCTGGTCGGCGCGGTCGTGCTGCAGCTCTCGTTCCTGTCCGAGATCTCGTTCTTCGGCGGCACCCCGGACCTGATGCCGGTCGTCGTCGTCTGCCTCGGCCTGCTGGGCGGCGCCGTGATCGGCGCCGTGTGCGGGTTCGCCGCCGGGCTGTTGCTCGACTCCGCCCTGCTCCAGACGCTCGGGGTCTTCGCGCTGACGCTGCTCGCGGTCGGCTACCTGGCGGGCCGCTACAGGGAGGGCTTCGAGATCACGAGCCCCCTCGTGCCGCCGGCGCTCGCCGCCGGGCTGACGCTGTTCGGGTCGTTCGCGTTCGCGTTGATCCAGCTCATGCTCGGGGTCGAGGCGCCCGTCAGCGTGCTGGTCGTGCGCGACATCATCCTCCAGGCCGTGCTCAGCTTCGCGCTCGCGGTCCCGGTGTTCCCGTTCGTGCGCCGGGTGCTGCGGCCGGCGCTGATCGATGCCGCGCCGAAGCGGCGCTCCGGCCACCAGCGGCCGTTCGGCCCCCGCTCGCAGGTGACGTGATGATGTATCTGCGCGGCGACGGTGCACCCCCGGCGACGTCCCAGTTCTCGTTCCGGGTCGCGGTGATCGGCGGGGTCGCGCTCGTGATCTTCGTCGTCTTCTTCCTGCGGCTCTGGTACCTGCAGGTGCTGTCGGGCGACAAGTACCTCGCCGAGGCCCAGAACAACCAGGTCCGGGAGATCAGGGTGCAGGCGCCGCGCGGCGAGATCGTCGATCGCAACGGCAAGGTCCTGGTCGACAACCGCACGGCGCTCGCGCTCCAGGTCAAGCCGGACGAGATGCCCCACCCCCGCCCGGAGCGAAAGCAGATGCTCAAGCGCCTGTCGCGGATCGCGGACATGTCGCCGGACGAGATCAAGAAGGAGATCCGCAAGCAGACCAAGGAGCTGCCGGCGAGCCCGGTCACCCTGCGTCGCGACGTCGCCTACCCGCTCGTCTACTTCCTCCAGGAGCACCAGGAGGACTTCCCCGGAGTAAGCGTCGAGCGCGTCTTCGTGCGCGCGTACAAGAAGCGAACCCTCGCCGCCCATCTTCTCGGCACGGTCGGGGAGGTCACCGCCGAGCAGCTCGCCGAGCCGCGCTACGAGCAGCTCGAGCCGGGCGACCAGATCGGCCAGACCGGTGTCGAGTACCAGTACGACCACGTGCTGCGCGGTCAGCCCGGCGCGACCCGGATCCAGGTCGACGCGCTGGGCCGTCCTCGGGGTGGCGAGCTGAGCTCGGAGGAGGCGACGGCCGGCAACGACCTCCAGCTCACGATCGACGCGGGCGTCCAGGCGGCCGGCGAGCAGGCCCTGAGCTCGTTCGGGCTGCCGGGGGCGTTCGTGGCGATGGACATCCGCACCGGCGAGCTGCTCGCGCTCGGCTCGGCCCCGGCCTACGATCCCGCGATCTTCACCCGCCCCAGCGTTCCGCAGTCGCTGCTCGAGCAGCTGGGCTCCGAACAGGCCGAGTACCCGCTCTCCAACCGGGCGATCCAGGGGCTGTACCCGACGGGATCGACGTTCAAGCTGATCACCGCCACGGCCGCGCTCGAAGAAGGGTTGATAACCCCCGACACGATCATCAACGACACGGGCTCGCTGAGGCTCGACACCGTCGAGTTCAAGAACGCCGGCGACCAGGTGTTCGGGCCGATCGCGCTGCGCGAGGCGCTCAAGGTGTCCTCCGACGTCTTCTTCTACAACCTCGGGCTCGACGCCGAGCAGGAGGGCGGCAACCCGATCCAGACGTGGGCGAAGCAGCTCGGCCTCGGCGAGCAGACGGGCATCGACCTGCCGGCGGAGGGCGAAGGCCTCGTGCCGACCCCCGAGTGGCGAAACGAGCTCTACGACGAGCACACCGCACCGTCTTCCCCCGGCGGCGAGGAGGTCCTGCTCGAGAAGGGCGAGACCGTCGACCGGCCGTGGTCGGCGGGTGACGGCGTCAACCTCTCGGTTGGCCAGGGCGACGTCCAGGTCGACCCGCTCCAGCTCGCGGTCGCGTACGCGACTGTCGCCAACGGCGGCGACGTAATCCGCCCGCACGTCGCGGAGCAGGTCGAGGACCCGAGCGGAAAGGTGATCCAGCAGATCCAGCCCTCGCCGCGGCGCCACGTCGACATCCGTCCGCAGCACCGCCAGGCGATCCTCGACGGCCTGCACGCCGCCGCGATGGAGCCGGGCGGGACGTCGTACGGCGTGTTCGGGAACTGGAAGCGGGACGTCGCCGGCAAGACCGGCACCGCCGAGCGCGGGGAGGGGAACGAGGACCAGGCGTGGTACGCGGCGCTG
>DATHVJ010000181.1:0-26583 GCA_035461345.1 Solirubrobacterales bacterium
TCCCGCAGCCCGGCGGCTTCGAGGGCTTCCTCAGGGCTCGCGAAGACGGAGCCATGCGTGATCAACCCATCATCGACGCTGTAGAGGAACCCAGCCCGCAGCTCGGCCCAGGAGTCGCTTCCGCGCAGTCGCCCACGTTGAATCGTCGCCACCACGACCTTGTCTGCGCCGGCGTCGATGAAGCTTTGTGGCTCCTGTGTCCACTCCTCGTAGGCATCCGTCCATTCGGCGAAGAACTCGTAGAACCCGTCGTGGCCGTGATATTCGGGTTGACCTGTCCAAGCATCCCACGAGCTCAGGTCCCAGATGAGGTCCGGCGCGACCTCCCCGGTCAATCGCTGGCTTCCGGTGAACTCCGTCATCACCCGGCGCACGACCTCGACGTTCTCCCGCGACATCGCTCAACGGAGTATCGCGCGCGTTACCCCCAAGGGGGGAGACGAACCTGAATCGCGGGAGCGGTGCCTCTGGAGTAGCGCCGCTCAGGCGGCTTTCGCGCTGGTGATCGAATCTGACACGTGCCGGTACGGTGGGATCGGTGCGGATCGCGACCTGGAACGTGAACTCGGTCAAGCAGCGCGTGCCGCGGCTGCTCCCGTGGCTGGATGAGCGGCGACCGGACGTCGTCTGCCTGCAGGAAACCAAGCTCACGGACGATGCATTCCTCGACCTGCTCGGCGACGAGCTCGGCGGCCGCGACTATGCCGTCGCGGTTCACGGGGAGGCGACGTGGAACGGAGTCGCGATCCTGTCGCGTGTAGGTCTGGATGACGTGGCGGTTGGCATCCCCGGCGCGCCCGGCTTCCCGCGTCCCGAGTCGCGCGCAATCTCCGCCACGTGTGGCGGGGTCCGGATGGTGTCGGTGTACGTGCCGAACGGGCGCGAGCCGGACTCGGACCACTACCGGTACAAGCTTGCCTGGCTGGCGTCTCTGCACGAGATGGTCGCCGCCGGCCCGGAGGCGACGGTCGTATGCGGCGACATCAACGTCGCGCCGACCGACGACGACGTGTTCGACGCCGATGCGTACGTCGGTCAGACCCACGTGACCGCGCCCGAGCGCGCGGCGCTGGCGGAGCTGCAGGAGCTCGGCCTGCGTGACGTCGTGCGCGATCGGTGGCCGGGCGAGCGCGTGTTCACCTACTGGGACTACCGGGCGGGGATGTTCCATCAGGACCTCGGGATGAGGATCGATCTCGTGCTCGCTGGCGAGCCGGTTGCCGACCGCGTCCAGGCGGCATGGGTGGACCGGCAGGCACGCAAGGGAAGCGGGCCGAGCGACCACGCGCCGGTGATCGTCGACCTCGACGAGGCGCCGGACGGCGACATCGGGCCGGCCGTGCCGCCGCCGTCCGCTCCGGTGACGAGGCGCGGCACGAAGAAGCTGCCGCAGGCGCCCTAGCCCCGCTTGCGGTCGCGATCGCGCGAGGGCTGAACGCGCTTCGGCTCGCCCGGCATCTTGGGGTAGTCGGGCGGGTAGGGCATGTCTCCTTCCTCGTCCCGCTCGTACATGTCCAGCAGCGGCTGCAGCGAATGGGCGGCGTCGTCGATCGCGGCGTGGCGATCGCCCACCTCGGCGAAGCGCGCGGGCATCGTCGCGACCGTGAAGTCCTCGGGCTCGACGTCCGCAAGCTCGTCCCACGTGACCGGTGCCGAGACCGGGGCGCCCGGCTTCGGCCGCACGCTGTAGGCCGAGGCGATCGTGCGATCGCGGGCGTTCTGGTTGTAGTCGATGAAGATGCGCTCGCCGCGTTCCTCCTTCCACCACTTGGTCGTGACCTCGCCCGGCAGACGTCGCTCGAGCTCACGCCCGAACGCGATCGCGGCGTGGCGAACGTCGGTGAACGTCCACCGGCGCTCGATCCGGACGTATATGTGAACACCCCGGCCCCCCGAGGTCTTGGGGAAACCTGTGTAGCCAAGCTCGTCCAGGAGCGCACGTGCCTCGGCCGCGACGCGCACGGCGTCGGCGAAGTCCGTCCCCGGCTGCGGGTCCAGGTCGATGCGCAGCTCGTCAGGATGGCCGACGTCGCCGCTGCGAACCGGCCACGGATGAAAGGTGATCGTGCCCATCTGGGCCGCCCAGCCGACGACCGCCACCTCCGTGGGACAGATCTCGTCCGCGTGGCGACCCGACGGGAACTGGATCCGCGCCGTCTGCACATAGTCGGGGGCTCCCCTCGGTACCCGCTTCTGGTAGAAGGCGTCGCCGCCACCCTTCTCGCGCGTCGAGACGACGATCCCCGGGTGGACACCCTTCGGCCACCGCTCGAGCGTCGTCGGGCGCCGCTCGAGCGCGCGCATGATGCCGTCGCCGACGGCGAGGTAGTAGTTGACGACGTCGAGCTTGGTTATCGGGCGCGAACGCTCGGTCCTCGGAAAGATCACGCGATCGGGGTTGGACACCCGCAGGTCGCGCCCGCCGGCGGCGACGATCGTGGCGCTGGACGTGGCCATGCCGGGAGTTCTACGGCAGAAGAGGGATAAGAGGTAGCCGGTGGCGAGGCTCGGCGAGCCCCGCCGCCGCAGCGCGGCTACCCGCGGCGCATATCGAAGAAGGGCCGGACCTCGATCGGCGCCTCGACGCAGTCCGAGGTCTTCGAGGCCCATGAGAGCGCCTCGTCGAGGTCGGCCGAGTCGATGATGTAGAAGCCGCCGAGATGCTCCTTCGCCTCGGCGAACGGCCCGTCCGTGGTCAGCGTCTCGCCGCCCTCGACCCGCACGACCCTCGCGGCATCGGGCTCGGTGAGGCGACCCGAGTAGACGAGGACATCGCTCGCCTTCATCTCGGCCTCGAGCTCTCCGACCCTGAGCATGAACTCCCGCGTCTGGTCGTCGGTCCGAGGCTCCCTGGTCTGGCCCTCGACGGTGTGGACGGAAAGTAGGTACTGAGCCATTGCGCTCCCTGTTCGTAGCCGCGGGCACCCCCGCTTCACCTTCACCACGAATGGTGGCCAGCGATATCGACACCGTACGGTAGATCCGGCTCCGCCCCCGTGTGATACTTGCTCCACGATGGTGGAGATCGCCGCCGCGGGACAGGGGGTCACGGAGATGGAGCTCGCGCAGGCGACGCGCAACCGCGGGATGCCCCTCGAGGCGCTCCAGCACGACCTGACACCGACCGGCCTCCACTACCTCCTCGTCCACTTCGACATCCCGCCGCTCGACCCGGCGTCGTGGCGGCTGCGCGTCGGCGGGAACGTCGGCCGGGAGCTGGAGCTGACGCTCGACGAGATCCGGGATCGGCCGGCGACGACGATCCCGGTGACGCTCGAGTGCGCCGGCAACGGCCGCGCGCGCCTGGAGCCGCGGCCGATGACCCAGCCGTGGCTGAACGAGGCCGTGGCCACCGCCTCGTGGACGGGAACGTCCCTCGCCGGCGTGCTCGAGCGGGCCGGCGTGCGGCCGGATACCGTCGAGATCGTCTTCACCGGGGCCGATCACGGGATCGAGGGCGGCGAGGAGCTCGACTACGCGCGCTCGCTCCCGCTCGGCGAGGCGATGCGCCCGGAGGTCCTGCTCGCCTACGAGATGAACGGCCGTCCGCTCGAGCCCCAGCACGGGTTCCCGCTGCGGCTGCTGGTTCCCGGCTGGTACGGGATGACGAGCGTGAAGTGGCTGACGAGCATCACGGCGGTGACCGAGCCGTTCGGCGGGTTCCACCAGGCCGTCGCGTACCACTACCAGCGCTCGGAGGACGAGCCCGGCGAGCCGGTGACGCGCATCCGCCCGCGCGCCCTGATGATTCCGCCCGGCTTCCCCGACTTCCCCGAGCGTCAGCGTTACGTCGAGAGCGGCCCGGTGACCCTCCGCGGAAGGGCGTGGAGCGGCAGCGCGCCGATCTCGCGCGTGGAGGTCGGCATCGACGCGGACTGGTTCGAGGCGGAGCTTGCCGAGCCGGTCGGCGAGTGGGCGTGGCGCGGGTGGACGCACGAGTGGGAGGCGACGCCCGGCGACCACGTGCTGTCGTGCCGGGCGACGGACGCGACCGGCGACGTCCAGCCGCTGGAGCAGCCATGGAACGTGCAGGGCATGGGGAACAACCTTGCGCAGGAGGTCCCCGTCTCCGTACGGTGAGGACAGGTTCGTGGTCCTACCGATGCGGTAGGGGGTTGGCCGGGCCCGGACAGTCGTCTCCCTCGTCGCGCTCGCGCTTGCGGCGGCTGTGGCCGCGGCACCCGCCACCGCCAATCCTCGCCAGGACTCGTCGAGGCATACGCGCCGATCACGCCCGACAGCGACGCTGGCGACGCTGGCGCCGCTGGCTCCGCCGGCCGAGCCCCCAGCCGGGATAGATTTCGGCCGGAGAAAAGCAGCAACGGAGAAGGGAGAGTCCGATGGGATCGAGGACGGAGCACGCACCGGGAACCTTCAGCTGGGTCGACCTGGCGACCAAGGACGGGCGGGCGGCGAAGCAGTTCTACGGCGCCCTGTTCCGGTGGGAGTTCGACGACAACGAGATCCCCGAGGAGGCCGGTGGCGGCATCTACACGATGTGCAAGGTGGGCGACGAGACCGCCGCCGCGATTGCGCCTACGACCCAGGATGGTCCGTCGCACTGGAACAGCTACGTCACGGTCGCCAGCGCCGACAACGCCGCCGCGAAGGCGAAGGACCTCGGCGCCAACCTGATCATGGAGCCGTTCGACGTCATGCAGGCGGGCCGGATGGCGGTGCTCGCCGACCCCACCGGGGCGGCGCTGTGCGTGTGGGAGCCTCGCGACTCGATCGGCGCGACCCGCGTCAACGACCCCAGCTGCCTGACCTGGAACGAGCTCCACACGGGGGATCCGACCAAGGCGCTCGAGTTCTACACGGGGCTGTTCGGCTGGGGGACGCAGGAGATGGACACGCCCGAGGGCGCCCCCTCATACACCGTGATCAGCGTTGGCGAGCGCTCGAACGGCGGCGTCATGGACGCCCAGGAGGGCGAGCCCCCGAACTGGCTTCCCTACTTCGTCGTCGAGGATCGCGACGCGGCGGCGGACAAGGCGACCGGGCTGGGCGCCACCGAGCTGTTCCGGATGGAGATGCCGAACGGCCAGATCGCCGTCCTCGCCGACCCCGAGGGCGCTCCGTTCGGCATCTGGGCGGGCGACACGGACGACTGATCCAAGCGTCCAGGGGGCAGCCCTCAGCGACCCGCACTGAGCATCTCCTCCGTCGCGGCGGAGCGGGCACGCGGCTGGTGCACGTGCATCTGTCCCCCCGCCAAGCCGTCGAGCCGAGCGAGCCGCTCGGAGATCGGTGGGTGGGTGGAGAACAGGCCGGCGGTCTTCTCCTTGAACATCCGCGGCGGGACGATGTAAAGATGAGCGATCGCGTTGCGGTCGTGGGCGGGGCGGACCTGGGAGGAGGCGAGCTGGCGCAGCGCCGACGCGAGGCCCTGGGGATAGCGGGTGAGGTCCGCGGCGCTCGCGTCGGCGAGGAACTCGCGCCGGCGTGAGATCGCGAGCTGGATAAGCAACGCGGCGATCGGCGCCAGCAACGCGGCGAGCACGACGACGATCAGCCCGATCACGCCGCCGCGCGAGTCCGCGTCGCCCCAGATCGCGCCGCGCAGCACGAACTCGGACAGCAGCGCGATCGACCCGGCGAGCACGGCGGCGTAGGTCATCAGTCGCACGTCGAGGTTGCGGACGTGGCTGATCTCGTGCGCGATCACCCCCTCGAGCTCCTCCTTGTCGAGCCGCGCGAGCAGGCCGCGGTTCGCGCACACGAGCGCCTGGCGCTCGCTGCGCCCGGCGGCGAACGCGTTCGGCGACGGGTCGGGCGAGATGTAGACGCGCGGCATCTGGATCCCGGCCGTGATCGACATCGTCTCGACGGCGTCCCACAGCTCGGGGGCCTGCTTGCGGTCGGTCACCCGGCGCCCGCCCGCGACCGCGACCGCCATGTCGTCGCCCATGAACAGGGTGAAACCGACGACCACGATCGCGACCGCGGCGAAGATCGCGAACACGACCACGTTCGACTGCAGCTCCCACCCCGCGAGGGCGAAGCTGACGGCCGCGCCGACCACCGCGTAGACGAGGAAGAAGCCGGCGAACAGCCCCCAGCTCTTCCACCGGTTGCGCCGGATCTGGTCGTCGAGCAGCACCGGCTAGCTTATCCGGCGACGCTCAGAATGCGACGCTCGGGACCTCGGCGTCGGCGCGGTCCTCGAGCTCGAAGAACTCCCGCTGCCGGAAGTTGCCCATCCGCGCGACGATCTTCGACGGCAGGCTCTGGATCTTCGTGTTGAGCGCCTCCACCTGGGTGTTGTAGAAGCGGCGCGCCGCCTGGATGCGGTCCTCGGTCGCGGTCAGCTCGCGCTGGAGCTCGAGGAAGTTCTGGTTCGCCTTCAGGTCCGGATACGACTCGGCTAGCGCGAACAGGCGCCCGAGCGCCTGGCTGAGCGCTCCCTCGGCGGCGGCCTGCTCGCGGGGGCCGTGGGCGTCGATCGCCGCACCGCGCGCCCGCGTCACCTCCTCCAGCGTCTGGCGCTCGTGGCTGGCGTAGCCCTTCACGGTCTCGACGAGGTTGGGGATCAGGTCGTGGCGGCGCTTGAGCTGGACGTCGATCTCCGACTCGCCCTCCTCGGCGGAAACGTTGAGTCGCACCAGGCGGTTGTAGGTGACGAGCGCCCAGACGACGACGAGCGCCAAGATCGCGACGACGATGATCAGGATCAGCATGGGAGAACCCTACTCGGCTGGCGCACCGCGGCGGTTCGGGAATACTTGCGCCATGCTCGACTCGGCTCGCGCGGGCGAGGTCCTACGGCGGGCGCGCACCGTGCCCGAGGGCTTTGTCACCACCTACGGCGACCTGTGTCCCGAGGCGCCGCGGTTCGCCGGGGCGGTGATGGCGGAGTGCCACGACCCGGACGTCCCGTGGCAGCGCGTGGTCCGGGTCGACGGGTCCCTGACCCAGGGGTGGCGCCAGCGCCAGCTGCTCGAGCGCGAGGGAGTCCCGTTCCGCGGCGACCGGGTCGAGATGCGGAAGGCCTGGTTCGCGATCGACGATGCTGCGTAGGCGCGCCGGCCACCGCGCGATCGCGATCGCTGGGGCGCTCGCCGTGGCGCTGCTCGCCGCGTGCGGCGGCGACGAGAGCGGGGGAAGAGAGGCCGCCGGCGACGCCGCGCTCCCGGAGCGGACAGAAGCGACCCTGGTGCTCGACTTCGTCCCCAACGCGGTCCACACCGGGATCTACTGCGCGCAGGCGAAGGGCCACTACGAGGCGAACAACCTCGAGCTCGAAATCGTCGAGCCGACCTCGACCTCTGACACGCTGAAGCTGATCGACCACGGGAGGGCCGAGTTCGGGCTCGCCGACGCGATCGACGTCGGCCAGCAGATCGACCGCGGGCTGGGAGCGAAGGCGATCATGGCAATGGTCCAGCGCCCGCTTGGCGGGGTGATCACGCTCGCGGACACCGGGATCCGCTCCCCCCGAGACCTCATCGAGGGAACGGTCGGCATCACCGGGGTGCCGTCCGACGACGCCGTGCTCGACACGGTCGTCGCCGCGGACGGGGGCGATCCGGGCGAGGTCGATCGGGTGACGATCGGGTTCAACGCGGTCCCGGCGCTCCAGGGCGGCCGGGTCGACGCAATCACCGGCTACCCGCCGGCCGACGGGACGGCGCTCGAGGAGCGGGGCGAGGACGTGCGCTCTTTCGCGCTCGACGAGTGGGGTGGACCGCGCTACCCGGGACTGGTCGCCTTCTCCACCGAGCGGGCGATCGACCACGACCCCGGGCTGATGCGGGCGTTCGTCGACGCGACGGTTCGGGGCTACGCCGACACGCTCGACGATCCCGATCGCTGCCTCGAGGCGCTGGTCGATCAGGCTCCCGAGATCGACGGCGATCTCGCCGAGGCGCAGCTCGACGCCTACCTGCCGCTGTTCGAGGCCGGGGAGGGCGACTACGGCGCGGTGCGCCGAGATGCGTTCGCGGAGCTGTCGCGGTTCCTGACCGAGACCGAGCTCGCGGGCGACGAGATACCGCCACAGCGCTTCGCGACCGACGAGTTCGTTGCCGCGGGCGACGGCTGAGGGCTCGCGTACGTGTAGCGCGTCCCGCCGTCCCAACCCATATATTGCGCGCGTGCAACCTGCCGAGTCCCTGGCAAGCCGTCAGGGAGCGGGGGACCCAGGAAGGGGATTGATCCCCTTGGGGCGAATCGGACCCATGGTTGGTCTGTAGCGCTGCTCTTTCGGCGCGAGCCCGACAGCTAACCCCGTAGGCACAGAAAGAGAGGTGCAGGTGACGTCACGGATACGTACCTGGCTGGTCGACGGGGGGCCGAGCGGGGAGCGCGAGGTTCTCGCGTATGCGGCCGGCAGCCTGATCGGGATCGCGGTCGCCACCGCGGTGCTGACGTTCGTGATCGGCGTGAGCCTGGTTTCGGGCTGAGCGTCAGGGCGCCTTGCGCTCGGGAAAGCCCCCGCCGAGGCGGGGGCTTTCTCATGCCCGCGGGCCGCCGCCCTCCCCGGCCCGACACCATGTTCGACACGGTGTCTAGAATCGGCCCGTGGCCGGCGGCGCAGCGAGGAGCGACTCTCCCGACGGCCGCGACCCCCGCGTGCTGGCGATCGACGCCGGGGGAACGATGACCGACACGTTCATCGTCGATCGCTCGGGCGAGTTCGTCGTCGGCAAGGCGCAGACGACGCCGGAGGACGAGTCCGCGGGGTTCATGAGCTCGACCCGCGACGCGCTCGGCCACTGGGGGCTCGAGCCCGAGCAGGCGCTGCCGGACATGGTGTCGGGCATCTACTCCGGCACCGCGATGCTGAACCGCCTCCTGGAGCGCAAGGGGCGCCGCGTCGGCGTGATCGTCACCGCCGGCATGGAGGACATGCTGCGGCTGGAGCGTGGGATCCAGACCTACCTCGGCTACCCGTACTCGGACCGCCTCCACGTCGCCACCCACCACCACAACGAGCCGCTCGTGCCGCGCGAGCGGATCAGGGGCGTGCGCGGCCGCGTCGACCTGTTCGGCGACGAGGCGATCCCCCTGTACGAGGACGAGGCCCGAGCCGCGGTCACCGAGCTGGTCGAGGCCGGCGCCGAGGCGATCGTCGTCAACCTGCTGTACAGCTACCGCAACTCTCAGCACGAGGACCGGATCCGCGAGATCGCCGCCGAGGTCGCGCCCGAAGTGCCGGTCTTCCTGTCGTCGGAGCTGTACCCGATGCGGCGCGACTTCCCGCGCCTCAACTCGACCCTGGTCGAGGCGTACGCCGCCGAGCCCTCGCGCGATCAGCTCCGCCGAGTGCGCGAGGCCACACGCGAGGCGGGCGCGGGCTTCGACCTGCGGATCATGGCCGCCCACGGCGGCACGATCTCGATCGACGCCAAGGAGCTCGCCCGGACCCTGATCTCCGGCCCGATCGGCGGCGTGATCGGCGCCCGCTACCTGGCGGACCGCATCGACTCGGGCTCGGCGCGCAACCTCGTCTGCACCGACATCGGCGGCACGAGCTTCGACATCGCGCTGATCACCGACGGCGAGTTCGCGATCCGCCAGATCCCCGACGTTGGCCGCTTCCTGCTCAACATCCCGCTGGTTCAGGTCGACTCGATCGGCGCTGGCACCGGCTCGTTCGTGCGCATCGACCCCACCTCCGGCCGCCCCGAGCTCGGCCCCGACTCCGCCGGCGCCGCTATCGGGGTGTCGTGGCCCGAGTCGGGGCTCGACACGCCGTCGGTCACCGACCTCAACCTGGTGCTGGGGCGGATCAACCCCGATTACTTCCTCGGCGGCGAGGTGAGGCTCGACGCCGAGCGGGCGCGTGCTGCGGTCTCCGAGCAGATCGCCGATCCGCTCGGGCTGTCCGTCGAGGAGGCGGCCGCGGGCGTCGTCGAGCTGTTCGACGAGACGCTCAAGTACGAGGCCGTGGCCCAGGTGCTCGGTAAGGGGTACTCCCCGGTCGACTACGCCCTGCTGTGCTACGGCGGAGGTGGGCCACTGCACGCCGCCGGGTACACGCACGAGGTCCCGTACCGCGAGGTCCTCGTTCCGGCGTGGGCCGCCGGGTTCTCCGCCTTCGGCTGCGCGTGCGGCGACTACGCGTACCGATACGACCTCACGATTGACATCCCGATCCAGCCCGGCGCCGACGACGACACGAAGGCCGGCGTCGGGATCTACATCAGCGGCGGGTGGGAGATGCTGCGCGAGCGCGTCGTCGAGGAGTTCGCCAAGTCCGGCGTCTCCGAGGATCAGATCGAGCTGCGCCGCTACGTGCGGATGCAGTACATGGGCCAGCTCAACGACCTCGAGATCCGATCGCCGCACAACGAGCTCAGCGAGGGGGGCCAGGTCGACGAGCTGGTGGCCGCGTTCGAGGACGCGTACGGGAAGCTGTACGCCCGCGCGGCGCGCTCCCCGGAGCTCGGCTACCTGGTCACGAACGTGATCGTGACCGGCGCCGTCGAGGTCGAGAAGCCGGCGCTCCCGGACGAGGACGAGGTCGCCGGGCGGCCGGACCCGAAGGCGCGCCGCGAGGTGTGGTGGCGGGGCGGATGGGCCGACACCCCGATCTTCGAGCAGGCCGAGGTGAGGGCCGGGCACGCAGTCGAGGGCCCTGCGATCATCGAGTCGCCGGCGGACACTTTCGCGATCCCCCCGGGCCGCACGGCGCGGCTGGACCGCAACCGGATCTTCCACCTGGAGCAAAGCGAGAGGAGCGGCTGATGGCGATCGTCGACCGGACCCGGGAGCTGGAGCGGCTGGCGAAGCCCGAGGGCGCGATCGGATGGGAGGGGCACACGGCGCGCGAGATGCTGCTCGACTCCGAGCGCCTGTTCGCCGAGAGCGGTCGCTACGTCGGCATCGACGAGCTGAAGCTGAAGCAGGGCGACCCGATCCGGTTCGAGAAGCTGTTCTCGCGCCTGCGCGGGGGGCTGGTGAGCGCGCGAGAGACCGCGCTCAACATCTCGGCCTCGCCGATCGTCAAGGAGATCGGGGAGCTGAGCTTCGCGCTGTACACGCCCGAGGGCGACTCGGTGGCCCTGTCGACGGGGATCATCGTCCACGTCCACACGATGTCCGACGCGATCAAGTACATGCTCCGCCAGGACTACGAGGACAACCCGGGAATCGCGCCGGGCGACATCTTCACCAACAACGACGCGATGATCGGCGACGTCCACAACGCCGACGTGCAGACGATCGTCCCGATCTTCTGGGAGGGCGAGCTCGTCGGGTGGGCCGCCGGCGTCACCCACGAGATCGACATCGGCGCAAAGACCCCGGGCTCGGTGCCCGTCGGGCCGATCTCGCGCTACGAGGACGGGATCGACCTGCCCGCGAAGAAGATCGGTTCCGACGACGAGCTGTGGCGGGACCACGTGCTCGCGGGGCTCAAGGGCACGCGCACGCCGATGTACTGGACGCTGGACGAGAAGACGCGGCTCGCCGGCTGCCACATGGTCCGCGAAGCGGTCGAGCGGGTCATCCTCGAGGAGGGCGTCGATACCTACAAGCGCTTCATCCGCGAGGTGATCGAGGATGGCCGCCGCTCGTTCCAGAGCCGCATCCGGGAGCTGCTGGTGCCCGGGCGCTATCGGGCGCCCGCGTTCACCGAGAACCCGATGGGGAACGAGGAGCAGCTCCCCTCGTACGCGCGCGTCGACACGGTCATGCACGCCCCGGTCGAGATCCGGGTCACCCGGGACGCGGCGCTGGAGATGGACTACGACGGGTCCTCGTCGTGGGGCTACCACTCCTCCAATTGCACGCCCTCGGCGATGCAGGGCGCGATCTGGGTCCAGCTCACCCAG
Source organism: Solirubrobacterales bacterium (assembly GCA_035461345.1). Classification (GTDB taxonomy): domain Bacteria; phylum Actinomycetota; class Thermoleophilia; order Solirubrobacterales; family 70-9; genus DASPWW01. The sequence goes on from DATHVJ010000181.1 coordinate 11,781, forward strand.
ACCCTGATCCCCAACGACAAGGTCAACGACGGCGCCTACCTCGGGCTGCGCACGAACTTCCCGCCCGGGACGTGGACCAACCACTCCAACCCTCAGGCATCGACTGGAATCGCGTGGGCCTTCCTGATCCCCTCGTTCACGGGCTTCATCAAGTCCGTGTCGCGGGCGCTGCAGGCGCGTGGATTCGTCGAGGAAGTGCTCGCGCCGTACGGGTTGACCAGCAACGCCTTCCAGGGGGGCGGGATCGACCAGTACGGGAAGCAGTCGGCGACCACCAACTTCGGGCTCTCGTGCGTCGGGGGCGGCGGCAAGATGATCCTCGACGGGCTCGACTACGCCGCGGCGATGTGGAACCCCGAGGGCGACATGGGCGACATGGAGATGTGGGAGCTGATCGAGCCGTTCCTTTACATCGGCCAGCGGGTGAAGCCGAACACCGCCGGCCCGGGTCGCCACCGCGGAGGCTCGGGCTACGAGGCGCTGCGGCTTGCGTGGAAGACGCCCTTCTACGAGATGCAGAACATCGGCAACGGGAGGATGTTCATCCAGGCGGGGCTGTGGGGCGGCTACCCGGCCGCCACCGGGTACCGGCACAACGTCCGCGAGACCAACTTCTTCGAGCTCGTCGAGCGCCGCGAGCCCTACCCGACGCACGAACCCGACCCGGCCGACTCGGCGATCGAGCGCATGGTCACCGGGAAGCGCCAGTTCGACCTCGACACGACGACGCTGCCCGAGGTGATGCGCCAGGGCGACCTCTACCTGTGCATGTTCCGCGGCGCCGCCGGCGTGGGGGACCCCCTGGAGCGTCCGTACGAGTCGGTGGTCGCCGACGTCGCAGGCGAGTACCTGCTGCCGCGCTACGCGGAGTCGGTGTACGGCGTCGTCGCGGGCGACCCCGACGCGACCGAGCGTCGCCGCACCGAGATGCGAGAGGAGCGCGGGCGCAAGGCGGTGCCGGTCCGGGAGTGGATGAAGGAGGAGCGCCGGCGGATCCTCGACGCCGAGATGGTCGAGCCGATCCAGCGCATGTACGCGGAGTCGATCCGGCTCTCGGACCGGTGGGCGCGGGAGTTCCGCGAGTTCTGGGACCTGCCCGAGGACTTCGACTTCGACGTCCCCACGCCGACGGTGGAGCTCACCAAGACGCAGCTCGCCGAGCAGCACGGGGCCGGGTCGTGAAGCTCGACGCCGAGACTCTGCGCGACCTCGTCGAGGAGCGCCTGCCGCGCTCGCAGGTGCGGGCGATCCAGTCCTCGTACAAGGACCCGGCGCGGTTCGACCAGTACGTCGAGATGCTCCAGGAGCGGGTCGCGTGGAACGAGCGGATCGTGCTCCCGTTTGGAGAGCATCTGTTCATCGTCAGCAAGGGTGACGGCTCGTACGTCGTCAAGTGCGACTGCGGGCGCGAGTTCTGCGACTACCGCGAGAACTGGAAGCTCGAGGCACTGATCCACGTCCGCGACTCCGAGCCGGCGCTACGCGAGATCTACCCCGAGAAGATGGCCGGGGATCCGCAGTGGAACCACCTCCGCGAGTACTTCTGCCCCGGGTGCAAGACGTTGCTCGAAGTCGAGGCGGTGCCGCCGGGATACCCGGTCGTGCACGACTTCCTCCCCGACCTCGAGGGCTTCTACACCGAGTGGCTGGGGCGGGAGCTGCCGCGCTAGCGATGGCATACGTGGTCAAAGGGGAGCCGGGGCCGCCGCGGCCCGAGGGGGCGATAGCCCCCGACCCCTCGCTTCCGCGGGCTTGCGTGATCGGCGCAGGGTCGTCGGGATCGCGACGATCAAGGCGCTCTACGAGGCCCGGATCCCGTTCGACTGTTTCGAGATGGCCCCCGTCGTCGGCGGGATGTGGGTGTACCGAAACCCGAACGGGCTCTCGGGTTGCTACTCGACGCTTGAGATGAACACGTCGTGTCCGCGGATGGCGTACTCCGACTTCCCGATGCCGTCCTACTTCCGCGACTACCCGATGCACTGGCAGGTGCGCGAGTACTTCGACCGCTACGTCGATCACTTCGGGCTTCGCGACACGGTCACGTTCGAGACCAAGGTCGAGCACGTCGCCCGCCGCGACGATGGGGTGTGGGAGGTGACGATCTCGGGCGCGGGAGCACCGGGCGGCCACAACGTGCGCGAGTACGACGCCGTCGTGGTCGCGAACGGCCACCACTGGGACCCCCGATGGCCCGACCCGCCGTTCCCGGGGTCGTTGGCCGGCACCGAGATGCACTCGCACGATTTCAGCGAGCCGGATGTCTTCGAGGGCCGCCGCGTGCTCGTCGTCGGGGTCGGGAACAGCGGCATGGACATCGCTTGCGCGGCAAGCTACGTCGCCGTGGCCACGTTCGTCTCCGCGCGCCGCGGGGTGCACGTGATCCGCAAGCGGCTCAAGGGGAAGCCCGTCGATCAGATGCTGATGCCAGCCGGGCTGCCGTGGCGGATCAGGCAGAAGGGGTTCGAGCTGCTGCGCCGCCGATCCGGCGACGCCACGCGGTACGGGATGCCGGAGCCCGATCACAAGGTCGGCCACGCCCATCCGACGCTGTCGGACGAGTTCTGTGACCGGCTGCGCGAGGGAGCGGTGACGATGAAGCCGAACATCGTTGAGCTCCAGGGCGACCGGGTTCTGTTCGAGGACGGCACGACCGAGGCGATCGACCTGATCGTCTACGCGACCGGCTACAAGGTCACGTTCCCGTTCTTCGATCCCGAGTTCATCTCGGCGCCCGGCAACGATTTGCCCCTGTACCGGCGCACCGTCCATCCGGAGATCGGCGGCGTGTACTTCGTCGGCCTCGCGCAGCCGCTGGGCGCGCTGATGCCCGTGGCCGAGGCCCAGGGGGAGTGGATCGCGGAGCACCTCGGCGGCCGCTACCACCTTCCGCCGGACGACGAGATCCGCGCCGACATGGCCGGCGAGCGCGAAGCCCACGCGAAGCGCTTCTACCGCTCCGCCCGGCACACGATGGAGATTGACTTCGACCAGTGGCTGAGCGCGCTGGCCAAGGAGCGCCGCCGTGGCGCGAGGCGCGCACGTCGGCGCGGCAACGCGCTGCCGATCCGTCCGCGGGCTGGCGCCGCCGAACCGGCCGCCGGGCTGGCGCCGGCGTAGCCCACGCGCTTCCACCCCACCGGCCGCTTCACGAGCCGCCGAGTGGACAGTTAGGTAGTCCATGGACTACCTGATCGTCCACTCGGCATCCGGGAGGATCGGTTAGGTTCCAGGCTGACGCCGACGCGGAGGAGAGTGGAGTGGACGTCAACCAAATGAAGAGCATCCCCCTGTTCCAGGACGTCCCGGACGACAGCCTGAGGAAGGTCGCCACGTTCGCGCAGCTCGAGTCTCATCCCGAGGGCGCGGCGGTGGTCAAGGAGGGCGCGTACGCGAACGACTTCTACGCGATCGAGGACGGCACGGCGAAGGTCGAGCGCAACGGGCAGCAGCTCGCGGAGCTCGGACCGGGCGACGTCTTCGGCGAGCAGGCGCTGCTCGAGGGCGAGCAGCGCTCCGCGAGCGTGATCGCGACCTCCCCGCTGCGCGTGATCAGGATCGCGCACTGGGAGCTCAACAAGATGAAGCGCGACATGCCGCAGGTCGTCGACGAGCTCAAGGAGCAGGTCCAGGCGCGCAAGGGCTGATCCCGCCGCCACCCCGCGACGGCGGACGCGAAGCGGAGCACGTCGCGGGCCTGATTGGGGGGAGTAGACTCCCCGCCCACATACGGCCGGTGGTTAGGTGACCCCGTCCGGGAGTTCGGCGGCGTTTGCCGGCTGCAAACCGTCGCCAGCCTTCGTCCTCGGTCGGCCGAATAGGCCAAGCTATTCGGCCTCCCTGCGTCCGAGGCTGGCTCGGTTTTCGCTCGGCAATCCGCCACCGCTTTCCCGAGCTGGATCACCAAAGGGAAGTCCGGTGCAAAGCCGGCGCGGTCCCGCCACTGTGACCGGGTAAGTGGGGCGTCGCAGGAGCACGCTCAGCCACTGGGATGGCCGCCGGCCGTCCCGGGAAGGCGCGACGCCCGTCCCGCAAGCCAGGAGACCTGTCCCCGGCCGAGCCATGTCAACCCTCGAGGAAGGGTGGCTTAGATGCCAAGACGTACCGCCTTACGACCGATCGGGCTGAAGCTCGCCTGCGCGGTCGCGATCTCGTTGACGGTTCCGGCGCTCGCCGGGGCGAAGTCGAAGACCGTCGGCGCCGAGCTACGAGTCGTCGGCCCCGACGGGCAGTCCCTGGCGGAGCTGATCCAGTACACGGGCACGGTCAGGGTTCCGACAGACCCCGATGCGCTGTGCTTCGGACAGGGCAGCGGCGGAAGCGGCGCACGCGTGAAGCTGCCGGGCTCGACCGCGCTCGGGGCCGTTCAGGACGCCTCCGCTACCGACCGCGACCTGCGCCCTCTGTCGCTCACTGACGCCTTCGACTTCGGTCTCGGCGTGTGCGGGATCGGAGGCCTCCAGGCCCAGGGGTCGCACTCGTGGTACCTGAAGCACAACCACGCCGGCGCGCAGCTCGGCGGCGACCAGCTCGCGGTCAAGAAGGGCGACGAGGTGCTGTGGTATCTGGCCCCGAGCTTCCCCTACCCGCCGGAGCTGAGGCTGGAGGTGCCGGCCCGGGCCGGGCCGGGAAGCCAGGTCGACGTCGAGGTCGTCGCGTACGCCGACGACGGCGGGAGCAGCCCGGCGGCAGGGGCGACGATCAGCGGCGGGGAGTCACCCGCGACGGCGGACGCCCAGGGCGGCGCGAGGGTCGACGTCGGATCCGGTGACGTGACGCTGCGGGCGACCCGCGGCGCGGACATCCCGTCGAACGAGGCCCGGGTGTGCGTCGCCGACTCGGCGAGCGAGTGCTCGGCACAGCAGACGATCGCCGGCACCGTCAAGCCGGACAAGATCAAGGGCACGAAGTTCGCCGACAAGATCAAGGCGCGGGGTCGCAACGACCGCGTCAAGGCGCGCGGCGGCGGCCCGGACCGGGTCAACTGCGGCAGCGGCAAGCGCGACGTCGCGATCGTCGACCCGGACGACACGACCAAGGCATGCGAGAAGGTGAGGAAGAAGTAATGCGTCAAGTTCGCAAGCGAACTTGGCGGTGGTCGTGACATGACGGTCCGCCTCACCTCGGCGGCCGCGGCGGCGGTTATTTCCGCTGCCGTGGTCGCCGGCTGTGGCTTCGGTCCGGGCTCGGCCTCGGAGGGCGACGCGACCCTGACCGTGACCCGCGACTTCGGCTCCGAGCGCCTCGTCGAGGCGACGAGGCCCGACCCGCCCGAATCGGAGACCGTGATGCGGTTCCTCGACTCCGAGGCGGACGTCGCGACCCGTTACGGGGGTGGCTTCGTGCAGTCGATCGACGGCCTCGCGGGCGCCGAGCGCGGCGAGGGCCGGTTCGACTGGTTCTTCTTCGTCAACGGGATCGAGTCGCCGGTCGGCGCCGCCGAGGCGCGCGTGTACGGCGGCGACCGGGTGTGGTGGGACTACCGCGAGTGGACGGTCGCGATGCGGGCGCCGGCGGTCGTCGGATCGTGGCCGGAGCCGTTCGCACACGGCTCCGAGGGCAAGGCGTTCCCGGTCCGGATCGACTGCTTCGCGGCCGACGAGGACTGCTCCGCGGTCGCCGGCCGGCTCGAGGACGAGGGCGTCGCCGCGAGCGTCTCGACTGAGCGCGCGCGGCTCGGCGAGGAGCTGCTGCGCGTGGTCGTCGGGCCGTGGGAGGAGGTGCACGAGGACGAGGCGGCGGCGCAGATCGAGGACGGCCCCTCGGCGAGCGGCGTGTTCGCCGACCTCGAGCTCGGGCCGGGCGGCGAGTACGAGCTCGTCGCGCTCGACCCGCGCGACCGGGAGGTCTCCCGCTTCGGGGCGGGGGCCGGGCTCGTCGCGGCGGTGAGGCTCGGGGAGCAACAGCCGACGTGGGTGGTCACCGGGACGGACGACGCGGGAGTCGACGCGGCGATCGAGCTGCTCGACGCCGGCTCGCTGCGCGATCGCTACGCGGTCGCGGTCGACAAGCGCGGCGACGAGCAGGCGCTGCCCGTGGTGAGTCCCTGATGCGCAGCGCTCTCGCCTACACGCCTCGCGCCGGGCGGCTTCAGGCCGCCTCGGTGCCCGCGGCCGCCGTGTTCATTGGCTCGATCGCCCTCGTCGCGTTCGTCTTCTCCAGCCCGGCGGTGCTCTCGGGGGCCGCCGCCGCGGTGGCGGTCGCCGGCCTCGCCGCCGGCGCCGGCCGCGCGCTCGCGGTGTCGCTGCGCTGGGGCCTGTGGCTCGGGCTCGTGATCGTCGCCGTCAACGTGCTCGTCGGCGACCGCGGCGACACCGTGCTGGTGCGCGGATACGAGCTCCCTGTCATCGGCCCGATGGACGTGACCTTGGAATCGCTCGTCGCCGGCGTCGTGCTAGCGGAGCGGATCGTCGTCGTGACGATGGCGTTCGCGGTGTGGTCGGCGTGCGTGGACCCGGACCGGGTGCTGCGCGTCATTCGGCCCCTTGCACGCCGCTCGGCGCTGACTGCGACGCTCGTGTCGCGGATGGTCCCGCTCGCCGCCGCCGACCTCGCGCGTCTCCGGGAGGCGGCGATGCTGCGCGGACCGGTCGCCGCCCCGGCCGGCAACGCGGCGCTGGCCCGGCGGCTGGTCGGCGGCTCGCTCGACCGCGCGATGGACGTTGCGGCGACGCTCGAGCTGCGCGGCTACGCGCTCGACGCCCGCTCGGCGCGCGAGCCGGTCGGGCGCTCGCGCCACGATCGTCGCTTCCTGGCCGCCGGCCTCGCGATCGCGGCGATCGGGATGGCGGCGCGACTCGTCGGCGTCGGAGGGTTCGATCCCTATCCCGCCGTGGAGATCGACCTCGACCCGGCGACGATCGCGATCGCCGCCGCGCTGCCCGTGCTCGCCCGCTGTCCGTTCGGGTGGCGCGATGCCTGAACGCAGCCGCGACTCCGCCGTGCTCGAGATCGACGATCTCCGCTACCGCTACCGCGGCGCGAGCCGGGACGCGCTCCGCGGCGTGGCGCTCCGTGTCGAGCCCGGGGAGCTCGTCGTCCTCGCGGGCCGCTCGGGGTCAGGCAAGTCGACCCTGTTGCGCGCCGCCTGCGGGCTCGTTCCGCACTTCCACGGCGGCGAGATCGCCGGGAGGGTGGAGGTGGCGGGCCTCGACGCTCGCGCCCACGGCCCCGGCGAGCTCGCCCGGGTGGTCGGCCTCGTCGCCCAGGACCCCGAGACCCAGATCGTGTCGACCACCGTCCGGGCGGAGGTCGGCCTCCCGCTCGAGCTGCGGGGCGAGACCGCCGCCACGCGGGCCCGGGCGGTCGAGGAGGCGGCGCTGGCGCTCGGGATCCCCGAGCTGCTTGAGCGCACGACGGACACCTTGTCGGGCGGCGAGCTGCAGCGGGTCGCGCTCGCCGCGGCGCTCGTCGCGCGCCCGCCGCTTGTGCTGCTCGACGAGCCGACCTCGCAGCTCGACCCCGTGGCGGGCGACGAGCTGATCTGGCTCCTGCGGCGGCTGAACGAGCAGTGGGGCACCGCCGTCGTGATCTGCGAGCACCGGCTCGAGCGTTGCCTCGCGGCGGCGGACCGCGCCGTCGCGATGTCCGCGGGCCAGGTGGCGTTCGACGGGACGCCGGAGGAGCTGCTCGAGTGGGCGCTGGCGAGCGATCCCGCGCTCGCCACCCCCGGCGCGCGGCTGTTCGATCTCGCCGGCCTGAGGCCGCTGCCGGTCGGGGTGCGCGACGCCCGCCGGGCGCTGCCGCGCGGGATCGAAACCGGCGGGAGCGCGGCCGCGCCGGATCCTCGCGGGCGTCAGCACGGACCGGTGGCCGTCGCCGCCGGCGACCTGTGGGTCGAGCTCGACGCCGGCGACGGACCTCGCGAAGTGCTGCGGGGACTCGAGCTCACGATCCGGGGCGGCGAGCGGGTCGCGCTGATGGGACGCAACGGTGCCGGCAAGAGCACGCTGCTGCGGGCGGCGGCCGGGGCGCTCGATCCGGCGCGCGGCTGCATCGACGCGCCGCGCGGCGCCGCGCTGCTGTCGCAGAACCCCGACGACTTCCTCGTCCACGAGCGAGTGCGCGACGAGCTCCCGGGGGAGGAGGGGATACGCGCGTTGAACGCCGCCGGGCTGCGGTGGGCGGCCGACCTCGACCCGCACGACCTCTCGGGTGGGGAGCGGCAGCGGCTCGCGCTCGCGATCGTGACCGCCGGGCGCGCCGGCGACGACGCGCCCGGCCTCGTCTGCCTCGACGAGCCAACTCGCGGCATGGACCGCGCGCGCAAGGGGGAGCTCGCCGAGCTGATCGATGAGCTCGCCGCCGGCGGCGCGGCAGTCGTCGTCGCCACCCACGACGTCGAACTCGCCGCCGCATTCGCGGACCGCGTCGTGCTGCTCGGCGACGGCGTCGTGATCGCCAACGGGCCGAGCTCGGAGGTGCTTTCGGGCGGGTGGTACTTCGCCACCGAGGTTGCGCGCATCCTCGGCGTCGAAGGCGCGATCACGCCCGAGCAGGGGGCTGAGCTGGTGCGACGAGCCAAGCCGGCGACGGGCCCACGACCGCGCCCCCGCGTGCGAGCGCGCGGCGGGCATTGACATGAGCTGGCAGGCGGCCACCTTCGTCGTCCTCGCGGCCGTCCTGATCGGCGGGTTCTGGTGGTACGAGCGCTCGCGCCCGTCGTCCCGGATCGTGGCGCTCGTGGCGGCGCTGGCAGCGCTCGCGGTCGCCGGCCGCCTCGCTTTCGTCCCGATCCCCAACGTCCTCGCGACCACCGACATCGTGCTGTTCACGGGCTACGCCGTCGGCGCCGGGCCCGGGTTCGTCGTCGGCTCGCTCGCGGCGCTGGTGTCGAATATCTGGCTGGGGCAGGGCCCGTGGACGCCGTGGCAGATGGCGGGGTGGGGGATGGTCGGAATCGGCGGCGCCGCCCTGGCCGCGCTGACGGGACGCAGGCTCGGCCGCGTCGGCCTCGCGGCCGCGTGCGGGATCGCGGGGCTCGCGTACGGCGCGCTGCTCGACCTCTCGGTGATGGTCACCTATGGGGGCGAGCAGTCGCTCGATCGCTACCTCGCGCTGTCCGCGCGCGCGATCCCGTTCAACCTCGCCCACGCCGCCGGCAACGTCGCCCTGGCGCTCGTCGCCGGCCCGACTCTGGTGAGGATGCTGGAGCGCTACCGGGCGCGTTGCGAGTTCCGCTGGCGGCCGGCGGGTCCCGCGGTCGCGAGCATGCTCGCCGCGCTGGTCGTCGCTGCGGGCGCCTCGCTCGCCGTCCTCGGCGGGCCGCGCTCGGCTTCGGCGATCGCGCCGCAACCGGAGGCGGGCGCCGCCGCCGCGCGCGCGTGGCTCGTGAACGCTCGCAACTCCGACGGCGGCTACGGGACGACGCCCAGAAGCTCGTCCAGCGCGGCGATGACCGGGTGGGCGATGCTCGGGCTCGAGGCGGCGGGGCGCAACCCGCTCGACCTCGGGGGGCGCACCCCGGTCGACTTCCTGCGCGCGAAGACGTCGAACGTGCGCTCCACGGGCGACCTGGAGCGGACGATCCTCGCCCTGGCGGGCGCCGGGCTCGGCGCGCGCGACTTCGGTGGCCGCGACCTGGTGGCGGCGCTCCGCGACCGGCGCAGCGGAGACGGCTCGTTCCAGAACCAGGTGAACCTGACCGCGTTCGGCGTCTTCGCGCTCAAGGCGGCGGGCGCCGACGGCTCCGAGCTGGCGCGGTCGGCGAGGTGGCTGCGCAAGGGCCAGAACCGCGACGGCGGCTGGGGCTATCAGCCGTCGCAGCCGAGCGAGCCCGACAGCACCGGCGCCGCCCTGCAGGCGCTCGCCGCTGCCGGAAGCGGGGGAGACGCGGCCGCCGACGGCGCCCGCTACCTGCGGCGCGCCCAGGAGCGCGACGGCGGCTGGGCGCTGGCCGAGACCGGTCCCACGAACTCGCAGTCGACGGCGTGGGCGATCCAGGGCCTGATAGCCGCCGGCTCGAACCCAGCGTCGGTGACCACGAAGGAGAACAGCCCGTTCGACTACCTGCGTGCCCGCCAGGCGTCCGACGGGCACTATCGCTACTCCGCCTCCAGCGACCAGACCCCGGTGTGGGTGACGAGCCAGACGCTGGTCGCCGCGAGCCGCAAGACCTTCCCGCTCGCGGCGGTGCCGAGGGAGAAGGGCGGGTCGGACGCGGGCGGCGGCGGGTCATCGTCGTCCGGCGACCAACGCGCCAAGCGCGCCAAGCGAGACAAGAAGGAGAAACCGGGCGACCCCGCATCGGCCGCCAAGGCCGCGCGCGCTTCCTCCGAGGAGGCGGACTTGCCGGGCGCGGCCGAGTTCGACCACGCGTCCGGCGGCGACGGCGGCCCCACCACCTCGCAGGTCGTCCTCGGCGGCCTCGGCCTGCTGGCCCTGGCCCTGGTCGGCGGCTTCTTCGTCTACCTGCGGCGGCTCCCGGGCTGACGCCTCCGGGTCCTCCGGGCGGCGCTCTCTATCGTTTCGCCGATGGACGTCGAGACAGCGATCCGCACCCGGCGGACCCACAAGGCCTACAAGCCCGAGCCGGTCGAGCGCGAGACGCTCGAGGAGCTGCTCGAGCTGGCGCGGTGGGCGCCGAACCACCACCTCACCAACCCGTGGCGGTTCCGGGTCGTCGGGCCGCGGGCACTGGAGCGGCTGAAGGATGCCGCCGGGCCCGAGTCGGCTTCGAAGCTCGATCGCGCGCCGACGCTCGTCGTCTGCTCGTGCAAGCTGAGCGGCGATCCCGTCCAGGACGAGGAGGACCTGCATGCGACCGCGGTCGCCGCGTACATCGTCCTGCTCGCGGCGCATGGCCGGGGACTTGCCGGCTACTGGCGCACCCCCGGCGTCCTGCGCACGGACGAGGGTCACGCCGCCGTCGGCCTCCCCGACAACGAGCGCTTCGTCAGCCTCCTGCACCTCGGCCGGCCGATACAGGACAAGCAGCCGCCGGAGCGCGCGCCCACCGCCGACCTCGTGACCTTCCTCGACTGACCGTGATCTCGCGGTCGGACGCGCTAAAGGCGATCGCCGGCGACCGGTTCGAGGTCGTCGTCATCGGCGGCGGGATCACGGGGGCCGGCGTCGCCCTCGACGCCGCCTCGCGCGGCTACTCGGTGGCGCTGGTGGAGCGCGACGACTACTCGGTCGGGACCTCGAGCCGCTCGTCGAAGATGGTCCACGGCGGCCTGCGCTACCTGCAGAACTTCGACCTCGGGCTCGTCCGCGAGGCGCTGCTCGAGCGCCAGCTCATGGTCCAGCTCGCGCCGCACCTCGTCTACCCGACGCCCTTCCTGATCCCGACGCTCGGCGACGCGCGGCGCGACCGCCGCTACAGCGTCGGGCTGAACATGTACGACGTGATGGCGACCACCCGGGTCGGGCGCGGCCGCCGCGAGCGCGCCGCGCGGCGCGAGGTCGACGACTACTGGGCGCCCGACCGCCACCGCCAGATCTCCGGCGAGGAGGTCGCGGAGCTGATCCCGGCGCTCGCCGACCTGGAGCCGAAGTCCGCGTACCTGTTCTACGACTGCCAGACCGACGACTCGCGGCTGGTCCTGACGATCCTCGGGGAAGCGGAGCGGTTCGGCGCCGTGTGCGTCAACGACGCGGAGGTCGTCGAGGTGCTCGAGGACGGGGGCAAGGCCGCGGGCGTGGCGTGCGTCGACTCCGAGACCGGCGACCGGTTCGAGGTCGCCGCGGACAACGTCGTCAACGCGACTGGGGTGTGGGCCGACCGCATCCGCCCCGAGGAGATCGAGGCCGAGGAGGACGTGCCCAGAATCAGCCCCAGCCGCGGCACCCACGTGACGCTTTCGTACGACGACCTGCCGCTCGAGGAGGCGGCGTGCATCGTCCCGGCGGGCGAGGAGCGCACGGTCTTCGCGCTGCCGTGGTACGGGCGGGCGCTGGTCGGCACGACCGACAACGACTACGAGGGTGACCTCGTGCATCCCCAGCCCGGCCGCGACGACGTCACCTACCTGCTCGGCGCGCTCAACGCGTACTTCGAGCTCGAGCTCACTCCCGACGACCTCACCGGCGCGTATGCGGGGGTGCGCCCGCTGATCGCCACCGGCGACCCGAAGAAGTCGGTCGACATCTCGCGCAAGGCGGAGCTGTACGAGACCTCGTCGGGGATGCTGACGATCACCGGCGGCAAGCTAACGACGTGGCGGCGGATGGCGCGGCAGGTCGTCGACCGGATCGTGGAGCGCGACGAGCGCGAGGCGCCCTGCCGGACGGCCGAGATCCCGCTGGGGATGGCGGCGGGGGCCGAGGACCTCGAGATCCCCGCGGGCCTGCCCGAGGATGGGCTGCCCGAGAGAGCCCTCAACCAGCTCGCGTTTCGCTACGGGCACGCGGCGCGGAGCGTGCTCGAGCTCGCCGCCGAGCGGCCCGAGCTGGCGGCGCCGATCGTCCCCGGCCGCCCCGACCTGCTCGCGGAGGCGGTGGTCGCGGCTCGCCACGAGCAGGCGCGCTCGGTCGCCGACGTGCTGCTGCGCCGCACCCGGCTCGGGATCCTCGCCGCCCCGCAGCTCGCGAGCGCGCAGGCGGCGATGCCGGTCGCCGAGGCGATGGGCCGCGAGCTGGGGTGGCGCGGGCGCCGGGTGCGCAAGGAGGCGGAGGCGTGGGTCGCGGAGGCGCGGATGGAGGGAGTTGATCCGGCGGCTCACGTAAGCTAGGCACCGGCAAGTGAGGCTGTTCATCGACACGGGGAGCGTCGCGGAGGTCGAGGAGATCGCCGCGTGGGGGATCCTCGCCGGCGCGACCACCAACCCGTCGCTGCTGGCGAAGGAGGACGGCGATCCCAGCGACATCGTGTGCCGGATCTGCGACTTGGTCGCTGGGCCGGTGTCGGCGGAGGTCGTCTCCCAGGAGCCGCAGGGGATGATCGACGAGGGCCGCGCCCTGCGCGAGCTGCACGAGCACGTCACCGTCAAGGTGCCGTTCTGCGAGGAGGGCCTCGAGGCCGCGCACGCGCTGACCTCGGACGGGATCGCGGTCAACATGACGCTCGTCTTCTCCGCCAACCAGGCGCTGCTCGCGTCGAGCGCCGGCGCCACCTACGTGTCGTGCTTCATGGGCCGGCTCGACGACATCTCGGTCGACTCGACAGCGGTCGTGCGCGAGATCGTCGACGCGTTCCGCGCCGGCGGGGTCACCTCGCAGGTGATCGCGGCGTCGATCCGCCACCCCGAGCACGTCGTGATTGCGGCGAAACTCGGCTGCGAGATCGCGACCGTGCCGGCCAAGGTCCTGCGTCAGATGCTCAACCATCCGCTCACCGACGCGGGCGCTGAGCGCTTCCGCAAGGACTGGGAGTCGCGCCCCGAGTTCGCGCAGTGGCTGCGCGAGCTGACCGAGCGGCGCGTCGCGACCGGCTCCTAGCCGCTCCCGCAACAACACCCCGCGGTCCCGTGTTACGGGCCGTGAGGGGGAGCACGACCAAGGCGGGAGGTGTACGCGACCGGCGCCGACGCGCTCGAGAACGGCGCCTTCTACGTCCAGTTCGGCCGCTGAGCCGAGGCTGCATCGCGAGCTCGCGGGACGGGCGCGAGCGGACCCCGTCCCGCGCTCGTCTCCGGCGCGCGCGACCGTGGGTATGCTGCCGCCGCGCATGGCCAAGGCCGACCTGACCGACAAGCACCTCGCGGAGCTGCACGCGGCCGCCGCCGAGCTCGGCGTGCCCGGCTACCGGATGCTGCGGCGCGATGCCCTGATCGAGGAGATCGAGTCGCGCGGCGGAGCCGCCGACGTCGAGACTGAGGAGGAGGTGACGCCCGAACCCGCCGAGGTCGAGTTTGCGGAGGCCGAACCTGCGGAGGCCGAACCCGCCGGGGGCGAGCCCGAGGAGCAGCGCCGCGATTCCGCCACCGAACAGGTGAGCGGCGTGCTCGACATCACCTACCGCGGGTACGGCTTCCTTTGCCTGCACGGCCTCCAGTCCACGCCCGGCGACGTGTACATCTCGGCGTCGCAGATCCGGCGCTGCGAGCTGCGGCTCGGCGACCTCGTATCGGGCCCGGCCCGCCAGCCGGAGCGCGGTGAGCGCTACCCGGCGCTCGTCCACGTCGACCTGGTCAACGGCGCCACCCCGGGCGAGCAGGCGGATCGGCCCGACCTCGACGAGCTCACGCCGGTGGCGCCCCGTCGCCGCCTGCGGCTCGAGCCAGACGAGGCGGACGTCCTCACGCGGGCGGTCGACCTGCTCGTCCCGTTTGCGCTCGGTCAGCGCGTGCTGGTGCGGACGGCCCCGCGCTCGGGCCGCACGACGCTGCTGCGCGGGCTCGCCGGCGCGATCCAGCGCAGCCCCGATCGTCCCGCGCTCGTCGTGCTGCTCGTCGACGAGCGCCCCGAGGAGGCGGCCGCGTGGGCTGAGCTCCTCCCCGACGACGAGCTCGCCGTCGCGACCGCGGAGATGAGCCCGCGGGAGCAGGCGCGGGTGGCCGACCTGGCGCTGGAGCGCGCCAAGCGCCGCGCCGAGGGCGGGGAGGACGTCGTTCTGGTCGTCGATTCGCTGTCACGGCTCGCGGTGGCCCAGCGCGAGCCGGGCGACGTCAAGCACGTCTTCGGAGCGGGCCGGGAGCTCGCCGAGGAGGGCTCGGGCTCGCTGACGGTGATCGCGACGGTCCTCGACGGCGTCGCCGACGAGGGCACCGCCCTGGCCGCGGTGGAGACGACCGAGAACGTCCTCGTCCGGCTCGACCCCGAGCTCGCCGCCGCCGGCGTCTACCCGGCGCTGGACGTGGCCGAGACCCGCGCGTCGGGAGAGGAGCAGCTGCGGAAGCCGGACGAGCTCGAGGCCGTGCGT
>DATHVJ010000182.1:0-2664 GCA_035461345.1 Solirubrobacterales bacterium
AGCAGCAGCGACTCGTCGAGGGTGCCCTTCTTCTCGATGATCTTCGTGAACGCGGCCTCGTGGCGGGCGCCGTTGTTGACGTCGTCGATCTCGTAGTCGTGGGTTGCGCGTCGGCGCAGGCGCATGATCTGGTCCATCGGCGCCACCCCCTTCGGGCACGCGTCGATGCAGCTGAAGCAGTGGGTGCAGTCGTAGATCCCGTGCGGGTCCTGCGCAAGGTCGTGGAGGCGCTCCTCGTGCTGGGCGTCGCGGGGATCGCCGACGAACCGGTACGCCTTGGCGAGCGCCGCGGGCCCGATGAAGTCGGGGTCCGCCTCCATCGACAGGCACGCCGAGACGCACGCCCCGCACTGGATGCACGCCATCGACTGGGTGACGTCGATCATCGACTCGGGCGGGACGACGTACTCGCGCTCAGGCGGGTCGCCCTCGGGCAGCAGCCACGGCGTGACGCGGCGGATCTTCGTCCAGTGCGTCGACTCCATGTCGGTGACCAGGTCCTTGACCACCGGCATGTTGCCCATCGGCTCGACCAAAATAGGGCGCGCGGCGTCCTCCGCTTCGCGTCCGGGGGCGGTGCGGTCGCTGCCGGGTTCGTTCTTTCGATTCGCGAACGCGTGCGCGTCGCCGAGCTTCGTCTTGCACGCCAGCGTCGACTCGCCGTTGATCTTCACCCCGCACGAGCCGCAGATCGCGGCCCGGCACGAGCACCGCACGACGAGCGTCCCATCCTCGCGGTCGCGGACCTGGAGCAGCCCGTCGAGCACGCTCAGCGTCGGGTCGAGATCGACCAGGTACTGCTGCCAGAAAGGCCCCCGTCCCGACTCGGGCTGGTAGCGGCGAACCTTGAGCTGGAACTCAGCCATCGGCCGTCACCCTATCCCGCCGCACGGCATCAGTACTTGCGCTCCTCGGGCTCCCACTGGGTCATCGTCACCTCGGAGTAGGAGATCTCCGGCCCGTCGGCGCCCAGCGACAGGTCGATGTGCTTGAGCCAGTTCTCGTCGTCGCGCTGCGGGAAGTCGGTGCGGAACTGGGCCCCCCGGCTCTCCTCGCGATGAAGCGCCGCGACGCACGTGCTCTCGGCATTGTCGAACAGGAAGCCGAGCTCGACCGCGCCGATCACGTCCTGGTTGAAGACGGTGCCGCGGTCGTCGATGTAGGCGCTGCCGAGCTGCTCCTTCAGCTCCCTGACCCGGTCGAGCGCGACCCGCATGCCCTCGGCGTCGCGGAAGACCCCGAGATGCTGGTCCATCGTGTCGCCGAGCTCCTGCTTCAGGGTCGACACGCGCCGTCCCGAGTCCCGGTCCCGGGCCATGATCTCGTCGATGCGGTGCTCCTCGTCTCGCAGCGCGGCGGGAGAGGGGCTGCCCGGGTGGGGGTTTGCGCGCTTGGCCCGCGCGGCCGCATCCTCGCCCGAGCGGCGGCCGAAGATCAGCGTGTCGAGCAGCGAGTTGGCGCCGAGGCGGTTGCCGCCGTGGACCGAGACGCACGCGACCTCGCCCGCCGCGTACAGGCCGGGGACGTTCGTGCGCCCGAGCACGTCGGTCCGCACGCCGCCCATCGTGTAGTGGTTACCGGGCTTGATGTGGATGGGCTCGCGGGTGATGTCGACACCGGCGAAGTCGCGGCCGACGAGCACGATCTCCCGCAGCGCCTCGTGGATCCGCTTGCGCGGCACGACGGTGATGTCGAGCGCCACCGTCCCGTCGGGAAAGCCGCGGCCCTCGTTGATCTCGGTCTGCTCGGCGCGCGAGACGACGTCGCGCGACGCGAGCTCCATCTTGTTCGGCGCGTATCGCTCCATGAACCGCTCGCCGTTCGCGTTCAGAAGGTGCGCGCCCTCGCCGCGGGCGCCCTCGGTGATCAAAAAGCCCTTTCCCGCGAGCGTCGTCGGGTGGTACTGGATCATCTCCATGTCCATGAGCTGCGCGCCCGCGCGGTACGCGAGCGAGATCCCGTCGCCGGTGCAGATCAGGGCGTTGGTGGTGGGTCGGAACATCTGCCCGTTGCCGCCCGTCGCGAGGATCACTGACTTCGCCTGGAACAGCTCCATCTCCCCGTCGGCGACGTTGCGGGTGATCGCCCCGACGCAGTTGCCGTCCGTGTCGAGGACGAGGCCGGTCGTGAACCACTCCTCGTAGCGGTCAATCAGCTCCGCGTACTTCATCAGCTGCTCGTACAGCACGTGCATGATCGCCTGGCCGGTGATGTCGGCGACGTAGTACGTGCGCGCCGCCGACGCGCCGCCGAACGCCCGCGTCCCGAGCTTGCCCTCCTCGTCGCGGTGGAAGGTGACGCCGAGGTGCTCGAGGTGGAGGATCTCCTCGGGCGCCTCGCGGCACATGATCTCGATCGCGTCCTGATCGCCGAGGTAGTCGGAGCCCTTGACGGTGTCGAACGCGTGCGACTCCCACGAGTCGTCGGGCTGTAGCGCCGCGTTGATACCGCCCTGGGCGGCGTTCGAGTGCGAGCGCACGGGGTGGACCTTGCTGATGATCCCCACCGAGACGCCCGACTCGGCGGCCGCGAGCGCCGCGCGCTGACCGGCCAGGCCGGCCCCTATGACCAGGACGTCGTGCTCGGGCACCTCGACCTGATCCTATCCCGCGCGGGGATCAGAGCTTCTTTTCGATCTCGCTCGCCCGCTCGTCGTGACGCGCG
>DATHVJ010000183.1:0-3275 GCA_035461345.1 Solirubrobacterales bacterium
TGTACGGGTCGGGCGTCCCGTTGGGCCGTGGGGTCGAGTCCCTGCCCCGCCGTCCACCCGGGGGGTTCGCCCAGTGAAGCGTCGGGTCCACCGGCAGCAGGTGAGGCAGGTATCTGCCGTCCCCGTCGACGAGCCCGTTGATCCACTTCACGCGAACGGGCCGGTTGTGCCGGGCCTCGATCGTGAACGCGGGGTAGTTGAACGAGCCGGAGTGGTTCTTCGAGCCGTAGCTCCACACCGTCGTCGACGGCATCCCGGGCGGAAGGATCTGCTGGTTGAACTGGCGCACCGCGATCTCGTAGTAGTCGACGTCCCTGCGCCCGCGCCGGCGCAGACGCGACGTGCGGGGTATAGCGGGCGGGACGACGAGCGCCGCCACGTACTGATCGATCGACGAGGGATCGAGTGGCGCGGGCGTCGCGGCATCCGCCCTTGCTTCGGTGCCGAACCGCACCGGCAACGCCATCGAGGCACCCGCCAAGGCCCCCGACTGGATAAGGCGCCTACGAGTGATGCGTGCCATCGGATTCCTCCCCAAGATTCGACTGCAAGGGGAGCGTAAGCGGTCCCGCGCCGGCCGTCTTCGGTGGCGTCCCGCAGCCTGGTGCGGTCGAACCGAATCGAAGCCCGGAGAACTACGCAGGCGGGGTCGGTTCGGGCCGCCGGTCAGGGGCAGGCAAGCCGGATCTCGGCCGAGGCGCGGACGGCTACGCTCTTTGATCGGTGTCCCTGGACGAGCGTCTCGACCTCTTCGCGATCAAGGGCCAGTTCGAGCGCTTCAGCGAGCTGCTCGATCTCGGTGGGGTCGTGACCGACGTCGAGTTCCTGCGTCGCGCGAGGCGGGCGCTGCTCCCGCTGCCCCTGATCGACCGGCGCGAGGAGGAGATCGACGCCTCCCAGGTCTTCCCCGCGTTAGCCGAGCGCCCTGCGACCGAGCTGCAGGGCAAGAGGATCGCGGTCGTGGCGTCCGGCGGAGGCGGAGCGGCGGTCGCGCTGGTCGGGGTGCGGCGGGCGTTCGAGGAGGCCGGGGTGGAACCGGCGGAGATCGTGAGCTGCTCCGGCGGCGCGATCTGGGGCTCGATGTGGGCGGCGGGGATGAGCGCCGAGGAGATGGCCGAGTTCTCGCTCTCGTGGAGTCCGCGTGACTACATCGACGTCAACTGGCTCGGCCTGCCGCGCTACGCGCTGTCGGCGCTGCGCGGCTTCACCGGCATCGCCAAGGGCGAGGCGATCGAGGGGCTCTTCGACCGTCGCCTGGTCGGGATGCGCTGCGGAGACACCCCGATCCCGATCACGACGATCGTCTACAACATGGACCTCGGCACGGTCGAGTACTTCGGCAGCGAGCGGACGCCGGACGTCCCGGTCGGGCACCTGGTCAGGGTCGCGATCGCGCTGCCGCTGTTCATCGAGTCCGTTCCGGTCCACGGCCACCTGTACGTGGACGGCGGGATCATCGAGGTGTGGCCGGCGCAGCCGGTGATCGAGGAGGGTGGGTTCGACCGCGTCCTCGGGGTCAACTTCATGCTTCCGCGGGAGTTCCGCCCCCGCGACATCACCGGGTGGCCCGACCGGCCCGGTGGGCTGCTCGAGGCCAGCCGCCAGCTCCAGCAGGGGTACCACCTCGAGCTGGCGAGGCGTGCGCAACAACAGCTCGGCGACAGGCTGACGCTGATCGACCCCGTCGAGGCCTCCGAGCTGCGCGGCACCTCGTTCTACGACCTGTTCCTCGACCGCAGCCACTGGCCGCGATTGATGCGCCAGGGCTACGACGCGGCGAGCGCGGCGCTGGACGCCTTCCGTCCCGCGGCGGAGCGGGTGTGACCGACCACCTCACCGCCCTCGACGCCGCCTTCCTCGAGCTCGAGGAGGGCAACCCATCCACCCACATGCACATCGGCTGGACAATGGTGTTCGACCCGCTTCCCGGCGACGCGACGCCGTCGGTCGACGAGCTGCGCCGCCTGCTCGACGAGCGGCTGACGCTGCTTCCCCGCTTTCGGCGCCGGTTGTCGAGCCCCGACACCGGTCCGCTCTCGTGGCCGACGTGGGAGGACGAGGAGGAGTTCGACGTCGCCGAGCAGGTCGGCGAAGCGTCGGTGCCGGAGCCGGGCGGCGGCGAGGAGCTGCTCGGTTGGATGGCCCGCTTCTACTCGCAGCGGCTCGACCGCACCCGGCCGCTGTGGGAGATGGTCGTGCTCGACGGACTCGAGGGCGGTCGTTGGGCGATAGCGGCCAAGGTCCACCACTGCCTCGTTGACGGCGTCAGCGGCGCGTCGGTGACGACGTTGCTGCTCGACGCCGAGGCCCATCCGGACCCCGAGTCCACCGGGCTGCTGGAGGGGTTCGAGCCGCCACCCGACCGCGAGGAGGGGATCTTCGGCCCGCTGTCGCTGATCACCCACGGCGTGCGGGCCGGGGTCGAACTCGCGCTTCATCCGAGCAAGC
Source organism: Solirubrobacterales bacterium (assembly GCA_035461345.1). Lineage (GTDB taxonomy): Bacteria > Actinomycetota > Thermoleophilia > Solirubrobacterales > 70-9 > DASPWW01. The sequence goes on from DATHVJ010000183.1 coordinate 2,449, forward strand.
TCCGCGACGCCCTGTCGCGCTCGCGCGACGTCGCACAGCTGCTCGTCCGCGATGAGCTGCGCGGGGCCCCGCGGACGAGCCTCAACGTCCGCATCGGGCGCGACCGGCGCCTCGCCGAGCTCTCGGTGCCGCTCGACGAAGTCAAGGCGATCAAGCGCGAGCTCGGCGGGACGGTCAACGACGTCGTCCTCGCCGGATGCGCGGGCGGGCTGCGGACGCTGCTCGAGAGCCGCTCGGAGGAGCCCGACCCGCACGGGGTCAGGGCGATGGTCCCGGTTAGCGTGCGCGAGGCGAGTGAGGCGGTCGCGCTCGGGAACCGAGTCAGCTCGCTGTTCGTCGAGCTTCCGGTCGCCGAGCCCGAGCCGCGCGAGCGCCATCGGCTGACGATCGAGGCCACGAACGCGTTGAAGGAGAGCGGGCAGGCCGCCGGCGCCGCGGCAGTGCTCGACGTGGCCGCCCTCGCTCCGCCCGTCCTTCACGCCGCCGTCGCGCGGCTCTCCTACACCCCGCGCCTCTTCAACATCACGATCACGAACGTTCCCGGCCCGCAGACGACCCTGTACGCGCTCGGCGCCCCCCTGCGCCATATCTTCCCGCTCGTCCCGATCTTCTCCCACCACGCCGTCGGGATCGCGATCGTGAGCTACGACGGCGAGGTGGTGTTCGGGCTAAACGCCGACCGCAACGCCGTGCCCGACCTCGACGTGCTGAAGGACGGGATCGCGGACTCGCTCGCGGAGCTGCGCCGGCTCGCGGCTTAGCCGACGCCGGTCCGCGCCGCTTCGATCGCCTGCTTCTCGTCGAGGTAGACGCGAACGCGTGCCACC
>DATHVJ010000184.1:0-5069 GCA_035461345.1 Solirubrobacterales bacterium
GTGGGGCTGGTGTTCGCTGGCGGTGGCGCCCGCGGCGCCTACGAGGCGGGCGTGATGGCCGAGTTGCTGCCGGAGCTCGAGCGGCGTGACCAGCGCCCCGATGTGATCGTCGGCACCTCGGTGGGCGCGATCAACGCCGCCTACCTGGCGTCGGTCGCCCATCTGAGCGCCGGCGAGGCGGTTGCCGGTCTTGTCGAGCGCTGGGAGGATCTCTCGCCGGGGCGCGTGATCCGGCCGATCGTGGGACTTCAGACGACGCTCGCCGGCCTGCGCTACCTCGGCGACGTGCTCGCCCTCCCCGGCGTCGAGCTGCGCTCGTTTCTGGACGCCTCGCCGCTCGCGGGCACGCTCGACGAGTGGCTCGACTGGCAGCGCCTTCACCGCAACGTCAGCGAGGGCTTGCTCGATGCGGCGGCGGTGGTCGCGACCTCCGCCCTCAGCGCGCACTCGATCGTCTTCGTGGAGGGGCGCGAGCGCGGGCGCCTCTCTCGCAGCCACGAGATCGAGTACGTACCGGCGCGGCTGACGCGCGACCAGGTTCGCGCCTCCGCGGCGATCCCAACCCTGTTCGAGGCGATCCGGGTCGAGGAGCCTCGCGAGGCCGCCGGCTGGTACTTCGACGGCGGCACGCGGCTCAACACTCCGATCAAGCCGGCGATCGACCTCGGCGTCGATCGGGTCATCGTCATCGGCACGCACTCCGTCTCCCCGGTCAGCCGATCCAACTGGCACGAGGAGGGCAGCCCACCCGACTTCGGCGATGGCGCGGTGCAGCTCCTGTTCGCTGCGCTCGTCGACTCGTTGATCGAGGACGTGCGCATGCTCGGGAAGATCAACCTCGTGGTCGGCGAGCACGGTCCCCCGGCGGCTTCCCGCCGCTACAAGGAGCGGCGCGGGAAGCGGCCCTATCGGCGCATGCCCTACATGTTCATCGCGCCGCGGTCGCGGGACGCCGTCGGCGACGTCGCCGCCAGGGTCTTCCATGAGCACTACGGCGGCCTCCGCGGCCTGCGCTCTCCCGACATCGCGGCGGCGGGCCGCCTCCTCGGCGGGATCTCCGAGCCCCACGCCGAGCTGCTGAGCTACCTGCTCTTCTCCGCGGAGTTCGCTCGCGAGCTGATCGAGCTCGGCCGCAGCGACGCCCGCGCCTGGCTCGAGCGCGACTGGGGACCCGACGGCCCATGGCTCACCGATCCGGTCGAGGCGCTCGAGGAGCAAGCTACGAGCGAGCACCGACCGGGTTCGGCTTAGGGTTCTCAGGGCCGGGGCCTCGAAGGTGACTGCACAGCGCCGGCGTGGAGGCCTTCTGCATACCTCCCAGCACGGCCCACGGATTCGACAACCACGGGACCGAAGACGCCGAATTCCTCGCGGTGGCCAGCCCGGCGCTATCACGCCGCGCCCTACTCCGCCAGCCCGGCGGCTTCGAGGGCTTCCGCGCCCGTCACCACGTTCTCGCGTCAGGCGATCGCTATGCGGCGCGGCGGGGCGGACCCGAGCGCGCCTCCCAGAACTCCTCGTGAAGTCGTCGCGCTCGCTCGAGGAACTGGGGCGCGTAGCGGTCTGGGAGCGTGCGAGGGACGGGGATCAGCGACGCGCGGTCGAGCAGCGCCTCGCGGTCGTCCGCTTGGATCGCGGCGTGGCACTTCTGGCACGCGTTCCAATCGCGTTCGGCCGGATACAACCATTTGACGGTCCGGCTGCCGCAGAAGTCGCACCGGGGCATGGCGCTACCCTAGCGAACATACGTTCCCCTACGCGGCCTTCGCATCCAGGCTCGCGTCGAGCGGCATCGTCGCGTTGAGGAGCGGCGAGGGGATGCCGGGGTCGTCCTGGTCGCACACGAACAGCAGGTCGATCATGCCCGTGTCGACGGCCGCGTCGACACCCTCGACCTTCCACCGCGGGTCGATCGTGCGCAGGCGGTGAACCTCGCCGTTGGCGGCGATCGTGCCGACGACGGATCCGCGAATCCCACCGTTCTCCGGGTCCTCCGCGGACGCGGTGAAGCACGCGAGCTCATCCGTCAGCATCGTCGCGTCGGAGAAGCAGGCCGGAACGCCGTCGAGGTCGCCGAGCTCATAGCGGCGCACCGCGCGCAGCTCTCCGGGGTCGACCACCAGATCCTCGGCCAGGGTTTGCGACAGGTCGGCGAGCTCGAACTCGGCGACCGCGTTGGGACGGTCGTCCTCGTTCCCGCGATGAAACAGCCACAGGCGGTCACCGAGCACCGCCGCACCCTCGATGTTGATCCGGCCGTCGAGCTCGGCGCGGAGCTCCTCGTAGACCGGATGCAGGTCGATCGTGCGCGGGCTCCCGCGAAGCGAGCCGTCGGCGGCAAAGGAGCAGAAGAAGCCGCGGTCCCGGCTCGGCTCCGAGCCGGAGCCGAGCCCGAGCATCCCGCCGTGCGGCTCGGCCTCGACCGGCGGAAGCGCGGTGAGCGCCTCGAGATCGGGCTTGTGCTCGCTGCGCCGGGCAGGGTCCTCCGGGAGGTCGCCGGCGAGGACGTCGAGCAGTCCGCCCGGGGTCCCCGCGGCGAGCTCGAACACCCCGACCTGAAGCAGGTCGTCGCCGATCACGTACACGAAGTCGCCCCTGCGGACGACTCCCGAGGCCGAGGCGAGATGCGGGGGCATGCCGTCGTCGGGCGGCTCACGAAGGTCGAGGTCGCGAAGCCGGCGCAGCTCGAGCGGCGGCAGGCCCTCGGGGGTGGCGACGTGTTCGTCCATGGCCCGCCGGCTCGCTGCCACCCCGGAGCTCGATCTAGCTGGGACGGTGGGTGAGGCCGTCGAGCAAGACCTCGATCGGGGAGCGGCGCTTGCCGCCCGCCTCGATGCCCTCGCGTACGCGGCGCACCTCCTCGCTGAGGCGGCCCACGCGCTCACTCGCCTTGCCGACGTTCTCGGTCGCCTTCAGCAGTCCCTTGCTCGCCGACTCCATCGTGTTTCCGCCGCGGGCGAGCACGCTCGGCTTCGAGCGCCGCTGCGCGATCAGCAGCCCGCCGGCCACCCCGGCCACCCCGGCCGCCGTCGCGACCGCGGGCCCCTTCGCCTTCGAGGCGACGTTGCCCATCGTCTTGCTCGTGCTCGACGCGGCGTCCGCGACCGAGCGCTCGGCGTCTCGTGCCTTGCGCTGCACGCTCTGGCGGACGCTCTCCGCCGTGCCCTTGCCGTTGCGCGAGCCTCGTGAGCGGCTGCGGGTCGATCCGGAGCGGCTCCGTGAGGACGCGGACTTGCCCCGCGCCGACGACGAGTTGCCGCGCGTCGAACGTTGCTTCGAAGTCCTCCGTGAGGACGAGCCGCCGGACGCGTTTGCTGTCCGTCGGGCAGTGCCCTGCGTCTTCGTCTGTGCCATGACCTCTCCTCCTGAGTAGATGGCGTGATTGGTGCTGGAGACGAGGTATACCCGGCTCCGGCATCCGAAAACCCGCACTCTGCGGATGTCTTGTGCCTAGGCGGCTGTCGGCGGCGGCGAGTCTCCGCCCGAGCCCGGCCCCTTCTCGCCGAGCTCGCGCTCGAGCTCCTGGTCGAGCTGGATCGCTCGCACCGCGTGCTCGTCGGGGAGCTTCTCGAGCACCTCGTGGATCACGCGCAGGACCTCGGCCTCCTCGTGCCCGAAGTCGTCGAGCAGCGAGTGCAGGGCCGTGTAGGTGATCTTGAGCTGCGCCGGCGTGAGCTCGAGGTGGTAGCGGAACTGGATCGGCGCGCTCTGCTCGGTCTCGTCGTTCACTCGTCTCCCTCCTCGACTCAGCCCGTCGCCGCGGCCGGCTCCCGCTTGCCCTCGGAGCGCTCGGCCTCGCGCAGCAGCTCCGCGGTCGATGCCTCGATGCCCTCGGCGATCACGTCGATGTCGTCCATCGCGTCGTAGTCGGCCAGCAGCCCGTACCCGACGCCGCCGTTGTAGCTCATGATCGCCACCGCGAGGGCGTGGTTCTCGGGCAGGAACGCGACCGGGAACACGTCCTCGAGCTCGCGGCCGAGCACGTACAGCGGGATCTGCGGCCCCGGCACATTGGTGACGATGAGGTTGAATAGCCGCGTCGAGAAGTTGAGCCGGGACGCCTGCGCCAGCAGGGTGGGGGGAGCGAAGTCGTTGAAGCGCGCGATCACCTCGGCGCCGAGCGCCTGCTTCGAGGACTTGATCCCGTCCATCGCCTCGCGGACTGCCTCCAGCCGGCGGAGGGGGTCCTCGATGTAGACGGGGAGCGGCCCTCGCATCGCCGCGATCCGGTTGCCGAGCTGGCCGCGGTCGTCCTCGGCCCGGATGCTGACCGGGACCAGCGCCCGCAGCTCGAGCCCCTCGGTCCTGACCCCGCGCGAGCGCAGCCACCGCCGCAGCGCTCCGGAGACGACCGCGAGCACGACGTCGTTGACCGTCCCGCCGAGCGCGTTCTTGATCCGCTTCAGGTCGCCGAGATCGCCCTGCACCCAGCAGAAGCGCCGATGCGAGCCGATCTCCGTGTTCAGGGGGACGTCGGGCGCCGGGTTGGCCAACGCCCATCCGACCTCGCCGACGGCCTCGAGCGACTCCGTGACCTGCTGGACCGCGGGCCGGGGGTGCTCGATCACCGACTCAACCCGCCGCGCCAGCTTCAGCGGCGCGGTCGCGATCCCCTCGATCCCGCGCGCGACCAGCTCGGCCTGCGAGGGCTCGGGCTCCGGGATCCACTCGTGCTCGGGCTCGGCCGGCTCCGGGACGGGGGTGACGTCGAACAGCACCGTCGCGATGTCGACCCCGGCGACGCCGTCGACGAGCGCGTGGTGGGTCTTGCTCAGCAGCGCGAAGCGCTTGCGCTTCAGGCCCTGGACGAGCCACAGCTCCCATAGCGGCTTGGAGCGGTCGAGCTGCTGCGAGAACAGCCGCCCCGCCAGCCTCCGCAGCTGATCCTCGGACCCGGGCTGGGGGAGGGCTGAGTGGCGCACGTGATACTCGAGGTTGAAGTTCGGGTCGTCGGTCCAGAACGGCCGCCCCATCTGCAGCGGAGGGGTGGTGAGCTTCTGGCGAAAGCGGGGCACGAGGTGTAGGCGGGACCGCACATGGTCGAGCAGGTCCCGGTAGCTGGGCGGTGG
>DATHVJ010000185.1:0-21258 GCA_035461345.1 Solirubrobacterales bacterium
GAGACCCGGGGAATCCCCTGGCACCGGGCCGTGATCGGCGGGTTCTCGATGGGCGCCGTGATGTCGTACGCGGTTGCCCTCGGCGAGGGGCGGCCCTCCCCGGCCGCGATCGTCGCGCTCAGCGGCTTCATCCCGACCGTCGACGGGTGGCGAGCGGAGCTCGAGGGCCGGAAGGGGCTGCCGGTGCTGATCCACCACGGACGCGACGACCCGATCATGGAGGTCGGCTTCGGACGCGCGGCGAGCGAGACGTTGAAGCGCGGCGGGCTCGACGTCACCTACCTGGAGACGGACGCCGGGCACTGGGTGCCGCCGGAGCCCCTGCCCCGGCTCGCGGAGTTCGTGGCGAGGGCGATTCCAGCGCCCGCGGTCGGCGACGGCTAGCCTTGGGGGGCCGGCCGCGAGACGGCGTCGACGGCGTCGTCGAGTGAGGCGTCGATCGGAACGACGTCCCCGATGGCAGCCGCCTCCAGCGCCTCGGCGACGAACGAGCCCGGGTGCCGACGTGGAGGACCCCGACCAGGTCGCCCTCGACCACGAGCGGGACGCCGACTAGCGCGCGCACGTCCCTGTCGTGCGACCGAGTTCTTGACCTCGATCGGCGAGCTGCGCAGGTCCTCGATCACGACCGGCTCGCGGTGGCCGCCACCTGGCCCGCGAACCCGGTGCCGATCGGGACCTGGAAGGCGCCCGCGGTCTCCGCCTCGAACCCCCTCGCCGCGCGCGTCGCGAGCATCTCGCCATCGTCCTCGACGAAAAGGATCGCGGCGGTGTCCGCAGGCAGGATCTCGATGATCCGCTCGAGCAGCTCGCCGAGCAGGCTGTCGAGGTCCAGGAAGGCGAGCGCCGCTTCGGTGACGCGCACGAGCCGGTCGGCAGCAGCCAGTTCCGCCGTGCTCGCATCCGTGCGTTGGGGATCGGCGCTCATCGAGGTGCCACACCGTAGCGGCGCGATCGCCGACTTCCACCCACGCGCGGCGGGTCGGAGCCGGAAGTACACTCGCGCCCGTGCGCGGCGGCATCGACCTCGGCGGGACGAAGATCCAGACCGCCGTCATCGCGGAAGCCGGCGAGGTTGTCGCCGACGCCCGCCGCCCGACGCCGACCGATGGTGGGCCGGAGGACGTCGCGAAGGCGATGGCGGAGGCGATGCGCGAGGCCGCCGACGGCGCCAACCTCGAGACCTCGTCCCTGGAGGGGATTGGGGTGGGGTCCCCCGGGGACGTCGACGAGAAGACCGGCACCGTGTCCGGCGCCCGGAATCTCCCCGGTTGGGAGGGGTCGTTCCCGCTCTCGGACGAGCTGTCGCAGGCGCTCGGCGCGCCGGTGCGGGTTGGCAACGACGTCTCGGTCGCGGTCGACGCCGAGGCGAAGCTCGGCGCCGGCCGCCGCTACGACTCGTTCATCGGCGTGTTCTGGGGCACCGGCGTCGGGGGCGGGGTGATCCTCGACCGCAAGCCGTGGCTGGGGCGTGGCGCCACCGGGGAGATCGGACACATGGTGGTGAAGATGGGCGGCGCCCGCTGCACCTGCGGGCGGCGAGGCTGCATGGAGGCCTACGCCGGCCGTGGTGCGATGGAGATCGAGGCGCGGCGAGAGCACGAGAAGGGCACCAAGACCGAGCTGTTCAAGATCATGAAGAAGAAGGGGCACGTCCGGCTCACGAGCGGGATCTGGGAGCGGGCGATCGACGACGGCGACAAGCTTGCCGAGAAGCTGATCGATCGCGCCGTGAAGGCGCTCGCCGCGGGGATCGCGTCGGCGGTCAACCTGCTCGACGTCGAGGCGGTGGTGATCGGCGGCGGCCTCGGGGTTCGCTTCGGCGATCCGTACGTGAAGCGGATCGCCAAGCACATGAAGAAGCACCTGTTCGTCGACGACAACCCGCCGGACATGCACGTCGCCGAGCTCGGCGACTTCGGCGGCGCGATCGGCGCGTCGTTGCTGTTCGATTCCGACTGAACGCAGCGAGGGCCGGCGAACGGCGGGCCCGCGGATGGCCCCGGGTAGGGCGACAGGATGCCGACCGAGCGCTTGAGCTGCTGATCGCCCGGCCGGGGGCTACGGCATCCAGGGCTTCCGCCACCCGCCGTGGCCGGTCAGCAGATGGCTTGCCTGCTCCGGTCCCCAGCTCCCCGGCGCGTACGTCTCGACCTCACCGGGGTCGTCGAGCAGCGGCTGGACGATCCGCCACGTCTCCTCGATCGCCACCTGGGTGGGGAACAGCTCCGGGTCGCCGTCGAGGGCGTCGCGCAGCAACCGCTCGTACGGCTCCGGCTGGTCCCCGACCTGCTGCTCGAACAGGAGGTCGAGGTGGATCCGCTGCAGCTTGTCCTCCCCCGCCTTCTTCGCCAGCAGGCAAAGCTCGGCGCCCGCGTCCGGCTCGATCCTGATCACGAGCTCGTTCGGGTCGGGGACCATCCGCCCGCCGATCCCGAGCCGCGGCGGCTCGGTGAAGATCACCCGGACCTCGGTCACCTTCACCGGGAGGTTCTTCCCCGCCCGGATGTAGAACGGGATCCCGGACCAGCGCCAGTTGTCGACCTCGAGCCGCAGGGCGACGAAGGTCTCGGTCGTTGAGTCCTTCGCCACGCCATCGACGTCGAGGTAGCCCTCGTACTGCCCGCGGATGTAGCGGCTCGGGTCGGCGTCGGGGATCGACCTGAAAAGGTCGATCTTGCGGTCGCGGACCGGATCGGGCTCCGCGGGGCCGGCGGAGGGCGGCTCCATCGCGACCAGGGCGAGGACCTGGAGCAGGTGGTTCTGGACCACGTCTCGCAGCGTCCCGACGGGGTCGTAGAACGCGCCCCGGTCCTCGACCCCGAAGTCCTCCGCCATCGTGATCTGGACCGAGTCGACGTAGCGGCGATTCCACACCGGCTCCAGGATCGCGTTCGCGAACCGCAGGTAGAGGATGTCCATCACCGGCTCCTTGCCGAGGTAATGGTCGATGCGGAAGATCTGCGACTCGTCCAGCACCTCGTGGAGCTCGCGGTCGAGCTGGTCGGCGGACGCGAGGTCGTGTCCGAACGGCTTCTCGATCACGACCCGGGCGCCGTCGGTCAGGCCCGCCTTGCCGAGGTGGCGCACGACCTCGGCGAACAGCGACGGCGGGATCTCGAGATAAAAGACGAGGTCCTTCGGCTCTCCGATCGCCTCGGAGACGCGCTTGTAGGTGTCCTCCTTCGAGTAGTCCCCGGGGACGTAGGTGAGCCGCTCGACCAGCCGCTCGAGCATCTTCTCGTCGACGTCGTCGAGCTCGGCCTTGACCGACTGCCTCGCGTGCTCCCGGAGGTCGTCGTCGCTCCAGTCGTCGATCGCGACGCCGATGATCCTGCACGCGATCTCGCCGCGCCGCTCCATTCGGTAGAGCGACTTGAAGGTCATCTTCTTCGCCAGGTCGCCGCTGATCCCGAAGATGACGAGGTTGTCCGCCTTCGTTGCCATTTGCGGGTCAGCAGACTAAAGCTCTTGCTCATAGGATCCGGGCCATGCAGCTGGGCATGGTCGGTCTGGGGAGGATGGGCGCCAACATGGTCCGCCGCCTGATGCGCGACGGACACGAGTGCGTCGTTTACGACGTCAACGCGGATGCGGTCAAGGGGCTCGCGGGCGAGGGGGCCACCGGGGCGGACTCGTACGACGACTTCGTCTCCAAGCTGACCAAGCCCCGCGCCGCGTGGATGATGGTCCCGGCCGGCGACATCACCGAGAGCACCGTCAAGGAGCTCGCCGGGCGGCTCGAGGAGGGTGACGCGATCGTCGACGGCGGGAACTCCTATTACCGCGACGACATCCGCCGCGCGGCCGAGGTCGCCGAGCGGGGGATCGACTACGTCGACTGCGGGACGAGTGGGGGCGTCTTCGGCCTCGACCGCGGCTACTGCCTGATGATCGGCGGGCCCGACCGCGCGGTCGAGCGTCTCGACCCGATCTTCGCGACGCTGGCGCCAGGGGTCGAGTCCGCGGAGCGGACTCCGGGGCGAAAGGGCGACCCCGGTCCGGCCGAGCAGGGCTACCTGCACTGCGGGCCCAACGGTGCCGGCCATTTCGTGAAGATGGTCCACAACGGGATCGAGTACGGCGTGATGGCCGCGTACGCCGAGGGGCTCAACGTGCTCAAGAACGCCGACGCCGGCAAGCGCAAGCGCGAGGCCGACGCGGAGACCGCCCCGCTCGAGCAGCCCGAGTACTACCAGTACGACATCGACATCCCCGAGGTCGCCGAGGTGTGGCGCCGCGGGAGCGTGATCGGCTCGTGGCTGCTCGACCTCACCGCGGCCTCGCTGCAGCAGTCCCCCGACCTCGCCGACTTCGAGGGTCGGGTGTCCGACTCCGGCGAGGGACGCTGGACCTCGATCGCTGCGATCGACGAGGGGGTGCCGGTGCCGGTGCTCAGCAACGCCCTGTACTCGCGCTTTTCCTCTCGCGGCCTCGACGACTTCGCCGACAAGGTGCTGTCGGCGATGCGGTACCACTTCGGCGGCCACGAGGAGAAGAAGGGCTGAGGCTCGAGACGTTCGCGGACGCCGAGGCGGCCGCGCGCGCGGGTGCGGAGTTGATCGCCGCCGCAGCCCGCGACGCGATCGGCGAGGGCGGTCGCTTCTCGCTCGCGGTCAGCGGCGGCAAGACTCCGTGGCCGATGTTCGAGCTCCTGGGCAAGGACGGCCTCGACTGGGAGCACGTCGACCTGTTCCAGGTCGACGAGCGGGTGGCTCCCGATGGTGACCCGGACCGCAATATGACCCAGATTCGCGCCAGCCTCCCCGACGCCGCGCGCGAGCGGCTGCGGCCGATGCCGGTCACCGACGACGACCTCGACGCGGCCGCGGCGCGCTACGAGGCCGAGCTCCCCAGGCCGCTCGACCTCGTCCACCTCGGGCTCGGCCCCGACGGCCACACCGCGTCGCTGGTCCCGGACGACCCGGTGCTCGAGGTCACGGATCGGCTCGTCGCGCTGACCGGGGGCGAGTACCAGGGGCGGCGGCGGATGACGCTCACCTACCCGGCGCTCGCCGACGCCCGGCGTGTCTTCTGGCTCGTCGCGGGCGAGAACAAGCGCGACGCGGTCGGGAAGCTGCTCGCCGGCGACCGCTCGATCCCGGCCGGCCGCGTCGAGGCGGCGGGCGGCGCGGTGCTCGCCGACCGCTCCGCCGCACCTACGGCTTGATCTCCTCTACGAGCTCGTACACGCCCTCGAGCGGGACGTCGTCGACGAACCGCGCCATCGCCTCCTGGCGCTTGAGCTCGTCCTCCTCGTCGCCGCGGAGCTGATCGAGCGCGTCGCGGTCGACGTCGAAGAGCCCGAACGAGATCACCTCGTTCTCGTCGTTGACGTTGCGGGCGTGGTAAATCGTCACCATTCCCTCGGGCAGCTCCTCGTCCTCGGGCATCCACGCCTCGCGGAACTCATCGTACGTCCCAGGCTTCAGCCTGCGGCCACTGAAGAACACCAGCATGTGAACCCTCCTCCCGAGTTGAGGCCCCGAGTCTACGTCACAGCGTCCGGTGCTCGACCTCGCTCCCGCGGGCGATCAGGACGTCGGCGACCAGCGCCGGTGGGAACAGGCCGTGTTCGACGACGCCGGGGACCGCGGCGAAGCGCTCCGCCAAGACCGCGGGGTCGCCGACCTCGCCCTCGTAGTCGGCGATCACCCCGCCATCCGGAGACGGCCGCCAGTCGCGCAGCCGCACGCTGCCGAGCTCGCGCAGGCTGGCCCGCAGGCCGAATGGCTGCAGCTCTAGTGGCACCGGCGCCGCGATCGCGTCGACCGGCTTCGACGAGTCGCCGATGACGACGAAGCGCTCCGTGGCCGCGGCGACGATCTTCTCCCGGGTGTGCGCCCCGCCGCCGCCCTTGACCAGCCACCCGTCCCGGGCCACCTGGTCGGCGCCGTCGATCGCGATGTCGAGCCGCTCGAGGCGCTCGAACGGCTCCACCGACAGCCCCAGCTCGCGGGCCGCGGCCTCGGTTCGCGGCGACGTGGCGACGCAGCGCAGGCTCAGCTTGCGCTCTGCGAGCGCCGGGAGCAGGTACGCGACCGTCGAGCCCGTCCCGAGCCCCACGGTCATCCCGTCCTCGGGCAGCTTCGCGGCCGCTTCGCCGGCTGCGCGCTTCTCGTCCTCGGCGCCGATGGGTTGGAATCTATGTCCACAGCCCGGTAACAGGCGGCGACGGTCGCGCAATAGGATGCGGGCGAGGGATATGGCTGTAGCCGCCGCGTCGCAAACCGACATCGACACGCTGTGCGTGAACACGATCCGCACCCTCAGCATCGACGCGATCCAGAAGGCGCAGTCGGGCCACCCCGGCGCCGTGATGGGGATGGCGCCCACGGCGTACACGCTGTGGCAGCGCTTCTTGCGCTTCGACCCGCAGGAGCCGATCTGGCCCAACCGCGACCGCTTCGTGCTCTCCAACGGCCACGCGTCGATGCTGCTGTACTCGTTGCTCCACCTGGCGAAGGTGCAGGCGGTCGATCCCGACTACGAGACGGTGGGCGAGCCGTCGGTGAGCCTCACGGACATCGAGCGCTTCCGCCAGCTCGACTCGAGGTGCCCCGGCCACCCCGAGTACCGCTGGACTTCGGGCGTCGAGACGACGACCGGTCCGCTCGGCCAGGGGATCGCGACATCCGTCGGGATGGCGCTGGCCGCGAAGTGGACGGGCGCGCACTTCAACCGCCCCGGCTACGAGCTGTTCGACTTCGACGTCTACGCGATCTGCGGTGATGGCTGCCTGATGGAGGGTGTCTCCAACGAGGCCGCCTCGCTCGCCGGCCACCAGCGACTCGACAACCTGTGCTGGATCTATGACAACAACCACATCTCGATCGACGGGCGCACGGGGATCACCTACGACGACGACGTCGCCGCGCGCTTCATCGGCTACGGGTGGAAGGTGACGCGCGTCGGTGACGCCAACGACCGCGACTTCCTGACCCGGGCGTTCGACCAGTTCCGCGAGGAGGAGCACCGGCCGACGCTGATCATCGTCGACAGCCACATCGGCTACGGCTCGCCGCACCTCCAGGACACTGCGCAGGTCCACGGCGAGCCGCTCGGCGAGGATGAGGTGCGCGAGACCAAGCGCGTCTACGGGTGGCCGGAGGACGCCCAGTTCCTCGTGCCCGAGGGCGTCTACGAGCACTTCGCCGACGGGATCGGAGCGCGCGGGCGCAGGCTGCGCACCGAGTGGGAGGCGCTGCTCGAGGAGTACCGCTCCGCGGCGCCCGAGCTCGCCGCCCAGGTCGAGTGCATGCAACGGCGCGGGCTTCCCGACGGCTGGGACGCCGACATCCCGTCGTTCGAACCGTCCGACGGCGAGATGGCGACGCGCAAGGCATCGAACAAGGTCGAGAACGCGGTGGCGAAGCGAATCCCGTGGCTGCTCGCAGGGTCGGCCGACCTCACGGACTCGACCAACGTGCGGCTGACCTTCGAGGGCGCGGCGGACTTCCAGCCCGGCCAGCGCGGAGGGCGCCAGCTCCACCTCGGGATCCGGGAGCACGAGTCGGCGGCGATCTCCAACGGCCTGTCGCTGTCCAAGCTGCGCCCGCTGTGGTCGACGTACCTCACGTTCTCCGACTACGCGAAGCCGGCGATCCGGCTGTCGGCGCTGATGGAGCTGCCGGTGGTCCACGTCTTCACCCACGACTCGATCGGGCTCGGGGAGGACGGGCCGACACACCAGCCGGTCGAGCACCTCGCCGGCCTGCGCGCGATCCCCGGGCTCAACGTGATCCGCCCCTGCGACGCGAACGAGGTCGCCGCCGCGTGGCGCGTGGCGCTCGACCGCACCCACGGTCCGGTCGCGCTCGTTCTCACGCGCCAGGGCGTGCCGATCCTCGACCGCTCGCGCTACGCGGCGGCCGAGGGGCTGCGTAAGGGGGGCTACGTCCTCGCCGACGCCGACGGGGGCGATCCGGAGCTGATCCTGATCGCGACCGGGAGCGAGGTGGCGCTGGCCGCCGAGGCGTGCGAGCAGCTCGCCGCGGACGGCGTACGCACGCGCGTGGTCAGCCTGCCGTCCTGGTACCTGTTCGACCAGCAGCCGCAGCAGTACCGCGACGGGGTCCTCCCGCCGTCGGTGGGCGCGCGGGTGTCGATCGAGGAGGCCTCGACGCTGGGCTGGGATCGTTACGTCGGTCCGGAAGGCGCGCGGATCGGGATGCACACGTTCGGCTCCTCGGCCCCGCTGAAGGACGTGCAGACTGAATTCGGGTTCACGCCGGAGAAGGTGGTCGAGACCGCGCGCGAGGTGCTGCAGCGGGCAGCAGGGGGATCGCGATGAGCAAGCCCACGCAGAGGCTCCACGAGCTCGGCCAGAGCCTGTGGATCGACAACATCACCCGCGACATGCTCGACGACGGCACGATCGAGCGCTACGTCGACGAGCTGTCGGTGACCGGGCTGACCTCCAACCCGACGATCTTCGACAAGGCGATCGGGGCCGGCGCCGCGTACGACGACCAGGTCGCCGAACTGCGCGAAAAGGGGCTCGAGCCGGAGCAGATCTTTTTCGAGCTCGCGCTAACGGACCTGCGTCGGGCGGCGAAGCTGTTCGAGCCGATCAACGAGCGCACCGACGGGGTCGACGGCTGGGTGTCGCTCGAGGTCTCGCCGCTGCTCGCCGACGACGCGCAGAAGACGATCGCGCAGGTGAAGGATCTCCACTCGCGCGCCGACTGCAACATCTTCATCAAGATTCCCGGGACCGATGCGGGTGTGAAGGCGATCGAGGAATCGATCTTCGCCGGCACGCCGGTCAACGTCACGCTCCTGTTCTCAAGCGACCAGTACCTCGCGGCGGCGGAGGCTTACATGCGAGGGCTCGAGCGCCGCATCGAGGCCGGGCTCGACCCGAACGTGCCCTCGGTCGCGTCGCTGTTCGTCAGCCGCTGGGACAAGGCGGTGGTGGACCAGGTGCCCGACCAGCTCCGCGACAAGCTCGGGATCGCAATCGCGAAGCGGGCGTATCGCGCCTATCGCGAGCTGCTCGACTCGGAGCGCTTCCAACGGCTTGCCAACGAGGGCGCCCGGCCGCAGCGAATGCTGTGGGCGAGCACGGGAACCAAGGATCCCGAGGCGTCGGACGTGCTGTACGTCGAGGCGCTGGCGGCGCCGTTCACTATCAACACGATGCCCGACAAGACGCTGCTCGCGTTCGCCGAGCACGGTGAGGTCCGCGATCCCCTGGCGGCCGACGGAGGCGACTCGGAGCAGGTGCTGGCCGAGTTCAACGACGCGGGGATTGACACCGACGCCCTCGCCGCGCGGCTCCAGGAGGAGGGCAAGGACTCTTTCGACGAGTCCTGGAAGGAGCTGCTGGAGACGATCGCCTCCAAGGGCGAGAAGCTGGCGGCGTCGGCGTAGGCGCGTCGTGGCCGCGAAGGAGATCGTCCCACTTCGCCAGCGCCCGGCATGGGGCGAGCTCGAGCGCCACAACTCTGAGATCGCCGATCGGCACCTGCGCGACCTGTTCGCCGACGACCCGACGCGGGGAGAGCGCCTGGCGGCCGAGGGGGCGGGGTTGTACCTCGACTACTCGAAGAACCGGGTCGTCGACGACACGCTCGCGCTGCTGGTACGGCTCGCCGACGAGTCCGGGCTCGCCGAGCGCCGCGAGGCGATGTTCCGCGGCGAGCACATCAACGTCTCCGAGGGCCGCGCCGTGCTTCACGTTGCGCTGCGGATGCCCCGCGACCGGTCGCTGGTCGTCGACGGCACCGATGTCGTCAAGCAGGTGCACGAGGTGCTCGACCGGATGGGATCGTTCGCCGACAAGGTGCGTGGCGGGGAGTGGACGGGTCACACCGGCAAGCCGATCCGCAACGTGATCAACATCGGGATCGGGGGCTCCGATCTCGGCCCGGTGATGGCGTACGAGGCGCTGAGGCACTACTCGAAGCGCGAGATGACGTTCCGATTCGTCTCCAACGTCGACGCCACCGACTTCGTCGAAGCAACCCGCGACCTGGCCCCGGCGGAGACACTGTTCATCGTCTCGTCGAAGACGTTCACCACGCTCGAGACGATGACGAACGCGCACACCGCGCGCCGGTGGCTGCTCGACGACCTCGGCGGCGACGAGTCAGCGGTCGCGAAGCACTTCGTTGCCGTGTCCACGAACGCGAAGGGCGTGTCCGAGTTCGGGATCGACACCGACAATATGTTCGGGTTCTGGGAGTGGGTCGGCGGCCGCTACTCGATGGACTCGGCGATCGGCCTGTCGACGATGATCGCGATCGGGCCGGAGCGATTCGGGGAGATGCTGGCCGGGTTCCACGCCGTCGACGAGCACTTCCGCGAGACGCCGACCGAGCGCAACCTGCCCGCGCTGATGGGGCTGCTGGCGGTGTGGTACGGCGACTTCTTCGGAGCCCAGACCGTAGGGGTGTTCCCGTACGACCAGTACCTGAAGCGCTTCCCCGCCTACCTCCAGCAGCTGACGATGGAGTCGAACGGCAAGCACGTGATGCTCGACGGCGCCCGCGTCGACTACGACACCGGGGCGATCTACTGGGGGGAGCCTGGGACCAACGGCCAGCACTCCTTCTACCAGCTGATACACCAGGGCTCGCGGCTGATCCCGTGCGACTTCATCGGCTTCCACCGGGGGCTCAACCCGCTCGGCGAGCACCACGACCTGCTGATGGCGAACGTGTTCGCGCAGACCGAGGCGCTCGCGTTCGGGAAGACGCCGGAGCAGGTGCGCGCGGAGGGGACGCCCGACGAGCTGGTGCCGCACCGGGTCATGGAGGGCAACCGGCCCTCGAACACGATCCTCGCCGACGTGCTCGACCCGGGGACGCTGGGCAGGCTCGTCGCCCTGTACGAGCACAGCGTGTTCACCCAGGGGACGGTGTGGGGCATCGACTCCTTCGACCAGTGGGGCGTCGAGCTGGGCAAGGTGCTCGCGAAGCGGATCGTGCCCCAGCTCGAGGCGAAGGACGAGCCGAAGCTGGACCACGACAGCTCCACCAACACGCTCATCCGGCGCTACAGGGATGCCCGAGACCCCGCGAAACCGGACGCGTAGCGAAGGATTTCGCGGGAATGATGTGATCCTCGCCGGGGACGTCGGCGGGACCC
Organism: Solirubrobacterales bacterium; assembly: GCA_035461345.1. Classification (GTDB taxonomy): domain Bacteria; phylum Actinomycetota; class Thermoleophilia; order Solirubrobacterales; family 70-9; genus DASPWW01. The sequence goes on from DATHVJ010000185.1 coordinate 11,095, forward strand.
ACGCGCGCCTGGCGCTGTTCGAGGGCGGCGACGCCAAGCCGCGGGACCTGGAGATCTACCCGAGTGCGAAGCACGGCAGCCTAGTCGAGATCGTGGAGCTGTTTCGGCGCGCGCATCCGGCTGAGGTCGCGGCCGTCTCGGTGGGCGTCGCCGGGCCGGTGAGCGACGGGCGCACCGAGGCCGTCAATCTCGCGTGGCCGGTGGACGCGGGCGAGCTGGCGACGGCGCTTCGGCTTCCCGCCGGCGCCGTCGCGGTCATCAACGACATGGAGGCAAACGCGTGGGGGATTCCCGCTCTCGGCGACGGCGATCTTGTCGTCCTCGCCGAAGGCGAGCCGGAGCGGGAGGGGAACATCGCCCTGATCTCGGCCGGCACCGGGCTCGGGCACGCCTTCGCGACGTGGTGCGACGGCGAGCTGCGGGCACACCCGAGCGAGGGCGGCCACGTCGACTTCGCGCCTCGCACCGAGCTCGAGGCGGAGCTGCGAGCGTGGATGGCGCGCGACGAAGAGCACGTCAGCATCGAGCGCGTGTGCTCCGGGGTCGGGCTGCTGAACACGTACTCGTTCCTGCGCGACCGCTCCGGGCATCCCGAGCCCGACTGGCTGGAGAAGGATCGCGGTGCCCGAGGGGCGATCGCGGTCACCGATGCCGGCATCGAGGGGCACGACCCGGTCGCCACGGAAGCGCTCGACCTGTTCGTGTCCATGTACGGCGCCCAGGCCGGGAACATGGCACTCGCGGTGATGGCGACCGGCGGCGTCTACCTCGGCGGCGGCATCGCCCCGAAGGTCCTCGCACGCCTGCGCGAGGGAGGGTTCATGCGCGCGTTCACCGACAAGGGCCGGCTCTCCGACGTCGTCGAGCGAATACCGGTGTGGGTGATCCGCAACGAGCTCACGGCCCTGCTCGGAGCGGCGCGGCACGCCCACGTGCGGGCGGACCGGCGGGGCTGATCAGCCCGCGAGCTGCTTCGGCTTCACGAACGCGACCAGCTCGGCGCCGCCGGGCGTCAGCTCACGCCACCCTCCCTCGAACGCGAGCGTCGCGAGCGCGGCGGTGGGGAACTTCGCCCGCATCGTGCCGACGTCGCCCCCCGACCCGGCAAGCTGCAGGGCCAGGTCCCGGAGGCCCGGGTTGTGGCCGATCGCCATCGCCGAGCGGACGTCGTCGTCGATCCCGTTGACGATCGTGAGCAGCTGGCCCGCGGAGGCCGCGTACAGCTCGTCCTCGAACCGCACCTCCCCGGCGTCCAGCTCGATCCGGTTCAGTGTCTGGCGCGTCCGCTTCGCCGGCGAGCACAGCACCAGGTCGGGGGCGATCCTCTCGTCGCGCAGGTACGCGGCGATCAGCTTCGACGCCCTGCGCCCTCGCGGTGCGAGCGGGCGGGCGCGGTCGGCGAGCCCGGGCTCGTCCCAGCTCGACTTCGCGTGCCGCAGGAGGTAGAGGCGCTTCACGGGGCCCATCATCGCGCGCCGGCGCTCGGCGCAGGGAAGCGAGGGCCCCGGCCTTGGCCCGGCGCAGGGAAGCGAGGGCCCCGGCCGTGGCCGGGGCCCTCGACCCTCCCTTCCGCGCTCGGCGGTCGGCTGGCTAGACTGCCGCACCCGCGCCCGCGGGCGCCTCTGCCCCGAGCCCATCGAGGACCTCGAGACCCTCCGACACGCCATCCAGCGGGTCCTCCAGGTGCTTGTGCGACGGGCAGTGCTCCCTCGAGCAGCTGAAGCGATACACCTGTCGCTTTACCGCCTTCATATGCGGTTGCTCCTGACTTCCTTGCCCCATACCACGACAACGGGACGGCGATGTGTCAAGGCCCTTTAAGCGGTCCTCATCAAGTCCATTTCTGGGTGTCGACGCCGCCCTCGGGCGCGCACACGAAGTGCACGCCGTCGAGGCTCGGGTCGCGGTGGGGGAAGTCGGTGCGCCTGTGCACCCCGCGCGACTCGCGGCGCGCGAGCGCGGAGGCGGCGATCATCCGCGCCAGGGGATAGGGGTCGTCGAGCAGCCGCTCGAGCCGCTTCGCGTCGCGCTGGGGGCCCGCGAGGCGCCATACCGCGGCGCGGGTGGAGACCGTCGGTGGCTCGAAGCGCCGCTCCGGGAGCGGGATCTCGGCTCGACCGGGGGGCTCGGACGCCGCCGCCGCGGCCGCCCGGGCGCCGAACACGAAGCACTCGCTGAGCGAGTTGGACGCGAGCCGGTTGGCGCCGTGGAGGCCGGTGCACGCGCACTCCCCGACGGCCAGCAGCCCGGCGACGTTGGTGCGCCCGTCGAGATCGGTCGCCACGCCGCCGACGAGGTAGTGGGCCGCCGGGGCGACCGGGACCGTCTCCCGCGAGGGGTCGATCCCCGCCTCCGACAGCGTAGCGACGACGTTGGGGAACCGGGCCCCGTCGACCGCACGCATGTCGAGCCACACGCATCCGCTCCCGTCGGCGCGCATGCGCTCGAGGATCGCGGTCGTCACCAGGTCGCGGGGCGCGAGCTCGTCGGTGAACCGGCGACCGACGGCATCGAGCAGCGTCGCGCCCTCGCCGCGGATCGCCTCGGTCAGCAGCGCGCCGTCGCGGGGGTCGCCCGGCATCGCCAGCGCGGTGGGGTGGAACTGGCACAGCTCGAGGTCGGCGAGCGCGGCGCCGGCGAGGTGGGCGAGCACGGCTCCGGCCCCGATCGCCCCCCACGGGTTGGTGGTCCGCTCCCACAGGGCCGCCCCGCCGCCGGTCGCGAGCACCGTGGCGCCGGCGGAGATCGGCCCCGCGTCGGTCACCATCCCGGCACAGCGCTCGCCGTCGCTCCACAGCGCCAGCGCGGAGGTCCCCTCGACGACGTGGACTCCCGCGTGCGCCGCCGCGAGCTCCGTCAGGCGGGCGGTCAGCGCGCGCCCGGTCTGGCTTCCGCCGGCGTGGACTATGCGGCGCGCCGAATGGCCGCCCTCCAGCCCCAGCGCGAGGCCGCCGCCGTCCTCGGTGTCGAACTCGACCCCGAGGCGCTGCAGCTCGGCCACGGCGGCTGGAGCCTCGCGAACGAGGATCTCAACCGCCGCTCTCCGGCACGCGCCGCGGCCCGCGTTGAGCGTGTCCTCGGCGTGGCGCTCGGGCGAGTCGTCGTCGGCGAGCGCCGCCGCGAGCCCACCCTGGGCCCAGAAGCTGGCGCTCTCGGAGAGCGGCTTGCGGGAGACCAGGCACACGCGGGCGCCGCGATCGGCGGCGGTCAGGGCGGTGAACAGCCCCGCGGCGCCGGCGCCGACGACGGCGACGTCGAAGTGGTGCCTCTCGCCCACGGTCGCCAACGCGTGGGTACGGTACACGCCGTGCGCGCCCAGGACTTCGAGTCACGCCTCGCATGGATCTTCGGCTCGCCGCGGTGTGGGAGCACGTGGCTGCTCGACCAGCTGTGCCATCCGCTCAAGGCGGGCACGACGGGTCCGACGGGGATCGTGGGCTCCGGCCGAAGGGCGACCGTCAAGCGGCGCCTTCGGCACCCGCTGATGCGGTTGCGGCCTCAGGCGGTGCCGATCAACGAGCCTTACCTGCGGCAGCACCTGACCCCGCTTGTGCCGATCAGGTTCGATCCGGCCGATCCCAGCAGTCGCGCGACGACGACTCTGAAGGAAGTACGCGGGAACGACCCGCACTACTTCTTCGTCGACGAGTACGAGAGCGCGTGGCGCCCGGAGCTCCGGCGCCTGGTCCTGGCCCGGCTCTCGGCACAGGTCGAGCGCGCCGAGCGCGAGCACGCGCTCGTCGATCCGGAGGTCGTCGTCAAGGAGCCGAACGGCTCCCATGGTGCGGACCTGATCATGGGGCTCCTCCCGCGCGCTCGCCTCATCTTCCCGATCCGGGACGGGCGAGACGTCGATTCAATGATGGACGCGATGAGCGGGGGATGGCTCGACGAGCCGCACATGCGGCGCCTCACACGCACGAGCTGTGCCTGGGATTCGCGCGCTCGGAGGCCCGCGCCTGGCTCGAGCGCACCCGCGCGGTCGAGCGCGCGTTCACGGCGCATGATCCGGAGCTGCGCAGGAGGCTGCGCTACGAGGACCTTCGAGCCGACACCTTTGCCACCCTGCGTCCGCTCGTCGACTGGCTCGGCATGCGACGGTCCGATGCCGAGCTGCGGGCGGCGATCGCCGAGAACGCGTTCGAGTCGATTCCCGCCACGCAGAAGGGCCCCGGGACCCAGTGAAGGGCCGCCTCGCCGGGCCTGTGGCGCGAGCACATGAGCTCGGAGGAACGACAGGCGATCGAGGAGGTCATCGGCCCGAAGCTCGTCGAGCTCGGATACGAGGCCTAGCGCACGCATGGGTCTGTATCTCCGCCATCCCGCGTCGCTCGCGCACGACACCGGCCCCCACCCGGAGAACGCCGAGCGCGTGCGGGCGATCGAGGCTGCGCTCGCCGACCGCGAGTGGCTCGGCCTCGAGCTCGTCGAGGCGCCGGCGGCGACGCGCGATCAGCTCGTGCGCGTGCACACGCCCGAGCACGTGGGCCGGATCGAGGAGTTCTGCCGCAACGGCGGCGGGATGATCGACATGGACACGGTCGCCGTCGAGGCCTCATACGAAGCGGCGCTGCGCGCGGCCGGCGGCGCCCTCGAGGCGGTGGAGAGGATGCTGGGCGGGGAGGAGCGGCTTGCGTTCTGCGGCCTGCGGCCGCCAGGCCATCATGCCGAGACCGCGCGGGCGATGGGCTTCTGCCTGTTCAACAACGTTGCCGTCGCGGTCGCCCACGCGATCGAGGAGTGCGGCGCCGAGCGTGTCCTGGTGCTCGACTGGGACGTCCATCACGGGAACGGGACCGCCGAGATCTTCTCGGCCTCGGACCGGGTGGTCTACACGAGCATCCACCAGAGCCCGCTGTACCCGGGGACCGGCGACGCCGACGACCTCGGGACCGGCGCGGGGGAGGGGTACACCGTCAACCTCCCGGTGCCGCCCGGCGCGGACTCGGACGACTTCCTGTCGCTGGTCCAGAACGTGGTCGTGCCGGTTGCGCGGGAGCACCGCCCGGGGCTGATAGCGATCTCCGCCGGCTACGACGCCCACCGCGCCGACCCGCTCGCCCAGTGCATGGTCGACACAGCCGCGTACGCGGACATGGCCGCGAGCACGCGCGACGTCGCGGCCGAGCTCGACGCCCCCGTGCTCGTATGCCTAGAGGGCGGCTACGAGCTCGACGCGCTCGCCGCGTCCGTCGTCGCGACGATCGGGGCCCTCGCCGACTCCTACCAGCCGCGAGCGGCTCCGCCCGAGCCCGCCGAGCGCTACCTGGACCGCGTTCGCTCTTACTGGCCCCGGATCTGACGAGGCGCCTAACCGCGGTCGGGCGGCTCCTGGCTTTCGTCCCCGGCGTCGTCCTCCCGAGGCTTGCGCGGCGGCAGCTCCTGTAGCCCGCCGGCGCGCCACTCGTGGCTGTCCGAGATCGCCGCGCGGCGCGCGCTGCGCTCGGCCTCGCCGGCGCGCTCGCCGGCCTCGTCGATCCGGCCCTGGACCTCGCGGAAGCGCAGCTCGCGCTCGCGCTCGATCTCGCGCCGGGCCTCCGCCTCGATCTCGGCGGCGCGGGTCTCCGCGTGGCTGGCGCGGGTCGTGGCCTCCTCGAGCCGCCGGCGTGTCGCCCGTAGCTCGGACTCGAGCTCGGCGCGCTGCTCCGCGAACTCCGCCTCGCGAGCCCGGGCGGCCTTTGTGGCGGCCCGCTCCGCCTCCCGTCGCAGGGCCTTCGTCTGCGAGCGCAGCCACTCGGCCGCCGCCACCCGCGCCTCGTCCGGGGCGCGCGCGGCGGCCACCTCCGCGAGGCGGGCGCGCTCCTCGGCCGCCTGGATCCGCGTCTCGGCCGCGCGCGCCGCCTCCTCCGCCTTGCGCTGCACCCTCGCCTCCGCGTCGGCACGAAGCCTCTCAGCCTCATTGGCGAGCTGCTTCTCGGCCGCGGCCACCCGTTCCGCGGCCTCGCGGGCCTGGGCCTCGATCGCCTGCAGGCGCCTGTCGGAGCTCTCGATCAGGTCCGCCTTCGCCTCCGCCTCGACCCGCTCGATCTCCGCCCGCGCTTCCGACTGCGCCTCGGACCGGGCGCGCTGCTCGATCTCGACCACGGTCATCTCGGATGACTGCACGGCGCGCTCCTCGAGCTCGCGGCGCCGATCCTCGGTCGCCGCGCGGACCCGCTCCTCGGCCTCGGCGCTCGCCCGCTCCTCGGCCTCGGCACGGCCGCGCTCGCGGGCCTCGCGCACGCGCTCGTCGACATCTTCGCGCAGCGCCTGCAGCTCTCCGCGCAGCGCCTCGGCCTCCTCCGCCACCCGCCGCTCGGCCTCCTCGCGGAGCCGCCGCTCGGCGGCCGCTTGCGCCTGCTCGGCCTTGGTCGCGCGCGCCTCCGCCTCCTCGAGCAGCTCGCGCAGGGACTCCGCCTCCTCCCTGACGCGCTCGAAGTCCTTCTCCAGCGCCTCGATCTCCTCCACCGCCCGCTCCTCGGCGGCCTCGGCAGCAGCCTCGGCGGCGATCCTGATCCGCTCGCTGGTCTCCTCGCCGCCGTTCGCCGACATCCGACGCGGACCTTACGAAAAGGAACGCTAACGCGCGATCTGCGGGCGGATCGCGCGAGGCGGGTGCGTGCGGGGCGCGCTCAGCCCGGTGCGGCGCCCGGCGGGCGCTCGAAGCCCGGCCCCCGCGGGCTGTCCTCGTCGTCGGGCACGCGTCCGTCGCGGCCCACGTAGCCGTCCTTGCCGCCCGCGACGACGTACACCGCGTCGACGTCTCCGACGTTCTTCATCTTCCGCACGGTCGACGGATCGACACGCGCGACGCCACCCTCGCCGAGCACGTGCTTGGAGCCGTCGCCGAACTCGAACTCGACCCGTCCCCGGTGGACGAAGTACGTCTCCTCCTGCTCGTCGTGGAAGTGGCGCCCGCTCTCGTAGCCCGGGGGCATCACGACCGCGTTGATCCCGAACGCGCTCACCCCGAGCGCGCGGCGGATCTTGCGGAACCCGTAGCCCTCCCCGATCCCGTCGATGCTGCCGACCGCGTAGCCGTCGCCCTCGATCGGCTGTCTGACCTCGTCGGATCCCATCGCCTACATCCCGCGCAGGACCCTGGCACTGCCGACGAACAGCGCCGCCCAGACGATCGACTTGAGCAGGTACCCCACGTCGCTTCCCGGCGGCAGCGTATCGCTCTGGCCGGCGCGCGTCCCCCGCTAGCATCGCGTGGACGATGCGGGCTCGCGCGATCACCTGTGCGCTCGCGGCTCAGGTGGTTGCGTTGGTCCTCGTTGGCACCGCCTTTGCCGCCCCCGTCGCCCATCACCGCGCGGGCGATGCGGCACGCGGTGGCTCGATCCTCGACTACTGGACGTCGGAGCGCCTGCGAGTCGCCGAGCCGCGCGGCCTTCGAGCGGCGGCTGCCCGGCGCCGCGCCCCGGAGCCGAGCGCGACGGCCGCCGGCCGCTCGCCCGGATCGGTGGGTCCCGCGCCGCCCACCGTCGCTCCGCCCGCGGGCGGCCCCTCCGCGCGGCCGCTGCCGGACGGCGCCGGCGGCACGGCTTACGTGGTCCCCGACTCCGACCTGCCGCCGGACACGGTTCACGGGAAGGTGTTCGCGAAGGACAGGAGCGGCCCGTTCCAGTGCTCGGCGACCTCGGTCAACTCGACCAACCGCAGCGTCGTGTTCACGGCCGGGCACTGCGTCCGCCTGAAGCCGTTCGGGTGGGCGAAGAAGTTCATCTTCATCCCTTCCTACCGCGAGGGGGACCAGCCGTACGGGGCGTGGGTGTGGAGCTCGTTCCACGTCGCGCGCCGCTGGGCCCGCAAGCAGAACAGCAACTACGATTTCGCTGCCGCCGTGATGTCACCGCGCGCCGGCGTGCCGGTCCAGGACGCGGTCGGCGGCGCGGGGTTCGCGTGGAACCAGCCGCGCGCGCAGACCTACAGGTCGTTCGGCTATCCGTCCAACTTCTTCTACGGCGAGCGGATGATGGGCTGCCTGTCGACGTCGCGAGGCGGCCCGGACTTCGGGCGGGGGCCGCAGATGCAGGGCATGGTTTGCGACATGGGCAAGGGCTCGAGCGGCGGCGGATGGCTGATCGACGCCCGGCTGCTCAACTCCGTCCAGTCGCTCGGCGCCCGCAATTTCTCCGCCGGGCCGTACTTCGGCAAGTCGGCACGCCGCGCGCTCAACCGCGCCCAGAGGCAGTAGCGCTACCGGTGCCGCGGCCTAGCCTGTAGGTCCCGCGGCGGGGGCCGCGGGCGGGGGCGGCTCGGACGCCGCCCGCGCGGCGGCCCCGTGGCCGCCGCCGAGGTCGAAGAACATCACGCTGACCGCGATCGCGAAGATCGGCGCGGTGATGATCGTCGAGATGATCGACGCGACGATGATCGCCCCGTCGCTGATCGGCGTCGCGATCGCGCCGAGGATGAACTGGATCACGACCACGATGATCAGGATCACGAGCAGCGCCGCGAACACCGACCACGCGTCGCCGCGGACCAGGTTCCAGCTCCGCCCGAACGCCCCGATCGGCCCCTCGCGTTCGACGACGATCGCCGGCGCACCGACGCACCAGAAAGTCAGCAGGATCAGGCCGGGGATGATCAGCAGGATGAACCCGATCCCGACCGCGAAGCCGAACAGGATCCCGAAGATGATCAGCGGCACGATCGCCCCCGTGGCCGAGGAGAACAGGTCGCCTACGGTCTGATCGCGGCGGCCGTCGCGCGTGTCCTGCACGAGGCGGACCACGAACCCGGTGTACAGGGCGTACCCGACCAGCCGCACGATCCCGGCGAGCAGACCGAGCACCAGTCCGCCGGCGCTCTGGAGCAGCCCGGACACCAGCCCGACGATCACGAAGACGACGATCGACGCTCCGAGCACGGCGCCGAGGTTCTGCCCGTAGGTCGAGAAGGTCTCCCCGACGACGTCTCCGACGGAGATGCGCTTCGTGGGCGCGGGAGCGGCTTCCACTCAGCCGATCCTAAGCGCGTTGATCGGAGTCAGTCAAGCTCGGGCACCGGCGTTCGAGGGCTACGTGGGCGTGACGGGGACCTCGGCTCTGCCGTCGGCCTCCGGCAGCACGAGGATCGCGCCCTCGCCGCTCGTGTACGCCTCCTCGCCGTGCAGGACGACGTCCATTCCCTGCGCCTCCTCGTCCTCGGTCGTGCGCAGCGGCATCACGGCCCCGACCACGCGCAGCAGCACGTAGGTGACGACGAACGCGTACACGGGGGCGGCCAGCGCCGCCAGCGCCTGGTCGCCGAGCTGAGCGGCGTTCCCGTAGACGAGCCCGTCGGCGACGTCGTTCCACGCCATCTGGGCGAAGAAGCCGATGAACAGGATGCCGGTGAAGCCGGCGATCCCGTGGGCGGCGAGGACGTCGAGGGTCTCGTCGACGCGGGTGCGCGGCCGCAGCACGATCACGGCGTAGCACGGCAGCGCTCCGGCCGCCCCGAGTGCCATCGCCCACCCGGGGCTGATGAAGGCGCCGGCCGGCGTGATCAGGACGCAGCCGACGATGATCGCGGTCGCGGCGCCGATCGCGGTCACCTTCCTGCCCCGGATCAGGTCGAGCGCGAACCACGTCACGAGGCTGAACGCCGGCGTCAGCAGCGTGTTGGCGAACGCGAGCACGCTCGCGTTGCCGGTCCCGAAGCCGCTGCCGCCGTTGAAGCCGAACCACCCGAACCACAGCAGCCCGGCTCCGGCCAGCGCGTAGACGCCGTTGTGGGGGATCAGGGCCTGGCGCCCGTAGCCGGTGCGGGCGCCGACCACGAGCGCGGCGGCGAGCGCCGAGAACCCGGACCCCATCTCGACCGGCACCCCGCCGGCGAAGTCGAGCGTCCCGCCGGAGATCAGCCACCCGCCGCCGAACGCCCAGTGCGCGAGCACGGCGTACACGAGCACCGACCACAGCGCCGCGAATACGAGGAACGCCCCGAACCGCATCCGCTCGACCACCGCGCCGGACATCAGCGCGACCGTGATGATGTAGAAGGTGGCCTGGAAGGCCATGAAGACGAGATGGGGGATCGTCGTCCCCTCGCGCGGCTCGAAGCCGACGTCCTGGAGGCCGACGTGGCCGAGGCCGCCGAGCAGCGACGCGTCGCCATCGAACGCGATCGAGTAGCCGATCAGCACCCAGGTGACGAGCGAGACCGGGATCGCGGCCATGCACATCATGA
>DATHVJ010000186.1:0-4332 GCA_035461345.1 Solirubrobacterales bacterium
ACAGATCCCTTTTCACGAGGCCGAACCGATCTCGCGGTGGCGCGCTCGAACGAGCGTGCACCGGTCTCTCGGATATCCCGGCTAGGCAGTGATGCGGCGAGCCGAGAGCACTCCGAGGGCGGCGATCACGAGCGCGACGCCGACCGCGAGGGCGATCCATTCCTCGGAGCCGCGGCCGGGCTCGAACGCGGGCGCGTGCTCGAGGGCCTCCTCGGGAACCTCCTCCGCGACAGCGGCCTCCTCCCTCTCGTGCGCCGCGCCCCCTCCCTGCTCCGCTCGCTTGCCGGCGGGCTCTTCCTCCGCGGCTGCTTTCTCCTCCCCTCCGAGCGCGACTTTCATGTGCTCCTCGGCGAGCTCATGGTCTCCCTGCTTGAGCGCCGCCAGCGCCTCACGCACCGCCGCCATGTCCACGTCCTTCTGATCCTCGCTCTTGAGTGCCAGGTCGAGCTTCTCCTGGGCCCCTGCCTCGTTCTCCTGCTGGGTCAGGAGGGCGAACCCCTGCTGGACGAGCGTCCGCGCCGGAATCTCAGGCGCCGCCTCCTCCTCCTCTCCGTGCGCGAGCGCGCTTGGCGCCGCGAGGAGCAGCGTGCTCAGCGCAGCAAGGAGGCCCAGTGGGACGAGCGGGGCGGACGGGCGAGAGCTCACGATCGCGTCTCGTTCCCGCGCTCGGCTGAGGCCTCCCCGTCCAGGAACACGATCCGCGCGAGCGCCATCAGCCCGAAAACCGCCGGGAGGCCAAGGACTGTCGCCACTGCCCCCAGCAGAAGGCTGCCGCCCGATGCAGCGGAGCTCCCAGCCGCGGCGGCGACGACGAGGAGGGTCGTGGTCACAGTGAAGAGGGCCAGAAAGCGGGGATCCATCTCTCCTACTCCATCTCGATGTGCTGGGCGACCTCGGTGGTGGCGCCAATGATCGTGAGCACGACCCACGCGATCAGTACGAGGGCGCCGAAGCCAACCCACAACGGCCGGCGGCGTGGGTCCCGTTCCGGGGAGCGGTCGAGCACGGGGACAAGCAGGAACCCGACGAAGAGCGCAGCGCTGAAGATCCACAGCGCGTCCAATCCCACCCAGCTCTCGGGCTGATACAGCCACAGGAAGTACCAGGGCGGCTTCGTGACCTCGATGCCCTCGACGCCCTGGGGACCGAGAGCGGTGGGGAACAGTCCTGACAGGATCAGGACCACTCCGAGGACGACGAGGCCCCAGAGTCCGATGTGGCGGAGGTGAGAGGAGAAGGGCACCTCGGGCTCCGTTCGCTCGCGCTCCCTCACCTCGGCGGCGGTGCCGAGCGGAAGCGGGGAGATGCCGTGCCGCTTGATCAGCATCAGGTGCAAGGCGAGCACGATCACGATCAGCAGAGGAACGATGCTGACGTGGGCGATGTAGAGGCGGACCAGCTGCGCGACGTTGTCCGTGAAGTCGGCCGAGAACCAGAACCCGAGAAACCCGAACAGGTCGGCGACCTCGTTGTTGTGCTCGAGCGCCTCGACCGCTTCCTGATCCGCCTTCAGCACGGTTCCCGTGAACATCGCGGCGCCCCCCAGTGCCCACAGCAGGACCCCGGTCACCCAGACGAACTCGCGCGGCGCCTTGAAGGCGCCCGCAGCGAACGCGCGCACCATGTGCAGGATCAACGTCACGACGAAGGCCGCCGCGAGCCAGTAGTGCAGGCTTCGGATCAGCTTGCCGAGGAACGGCTCGGTGGTGATGTAGAAGACGCTCGCGTGCGCGTCGGCGACGTCAGTCGGATCGTAGAACTGCGCGAGATAGATCCCCGTCGCCACGAGGAGCAGGAAGGAGACGAGGGTGATGCCGCCGAGGGTGTACGGAAGCGAGTTCGCGTGCCGCGGAACGGGATAGCGGATCAAGCTCAGGCCGAGACGGTCGTCCAGCCACCCCCATGCACCCCGTCGCTCGGCTGCGGCCTCCATATCAACGCTCCAACTTGCTCGAGTCATCGTATGCGGCTCCGCCTGCCGCGTGCATCAGTAGTTCACCCGGGTTCGGAGTGCCAACTGCCGCGAGTACGTCCCGTCCCCACGGTAGTGGCGCTGCGGCGGGCGACGTCACATCGGCGCGGTTGAAGCAGGGAGGCCTGGCCGGCCAGCAGGCGGCGGCCGCTGCGGCGAGTGTGATCGCATCGGTCGAGCGAGGGTCGAGGCCTTCCGCATCGGATCCGGTACTACGCGCGATGCTGCTCACCGGCTCGGACTCGCTCTTCCTGCAGAGCCGGATCTCCGACGAGGGACCCATCGACGAAGTCGTCTCCGACCAGCCGCTGTGGAGCCCGCCGGCAAAGGTGGCGACCCCCCACGTCGGAGGTCTCCTGGCCATGACGCACTACCAGGGCCGCCACGCGTGAGCAGGGGGCCGAGAAGGGAGCCACTTGGAACCGGACAGCTCCGATGTGCTTGGCGAGCCCGGCTCGCGCCCTGATCCCGAACCCGACCGAGGGTGTTGCCCCCGTATGTCGCGGGTGGCTACACGGTAGTCGGGCGTATCGCTGGACGAGCTGCGTCTCTGGTCCAGGCCGGAACGAGCGGCCAGAAAGCTTTGGTTGTGTGCGGGCCACCTGTGCGAGATGATGCGAACTGCCTGAATCCAGGAAGACTTGGAGAGTGCGCGCTTGGAAGGCACTCGGAATCTCGCGGCGCGGGCGGGGCGCTGGAGCGCCCGCCACCGCGCGAAGGCGATCACCGGTTGGGTGGCCTTCGTCGTCCTCGCCGTAATGGTCGGCGGCTCCGTCGGTACTGAAACGCTCGAGGACGAGGAGGCCGGGGTCGGCGAGGCGCGCGAGGCCGACCAGGTGGTCGCCGACGCGTACCCCGAGAACGCCGCCGAGACCGTCCTGATCCAGAGCGAGGACGCCGGCGTGACGGCAGAGGACGCGGCATTCCGCGCGGTCGTCGACGACGTCGCGCGCAAGCTCCAATCGACCGAGAACGTGATCGACGTCGAAAGCCCCTACTTCGCCGGCAGCGAGGGCGCGATCTCGCGGGATGGGCGCTCGGCCCTGCTCACCTTCGAGATCCCGGACCCGGGCGAAGACAGCGACACGACTGTCGAGGACCTGGTCGAGGCCCCGCTGGCGACCGTCGCGAGTCTGAGCGAAGCGCACCCGGAGTTCCGGATCGAGGAGTTCGGCGACGCGAGCGCGGACAAGGGGCTGAGCGAGTCGTTCGAGGACGACCTTCGCCAGGCGGAGGTGACCTCGCTGCCGATCACCCTGATCATCCTTCTGCTCGCCTTCGGTGCCGTGGTCGCCGCGTTGGTGCCGTTGCTGCTGGCGGCAACCGCGGTCGCGGCGGCAATCGGGCTGCTCGGGCCGCTGAGCCAGGTCTGGCCGGTCGACGAGTCGGTCACCTCAGTGGTCCTGCTGGTCGGACTCGCGGTGGGCGTCGACTACTCGATGTTCTACCTGCGCCGCGCGCGCGAGGAGAGGGCACGGGGGAGAGACTCGCAAACGGCGCTCGAACTCGCGGCCGCGACCTCGGGTCGCGCCGTGTTGGTCTCTGGGGTGACGGTGGCGATCGCGATGGCCGGCATGTTCCTCGCCGGTGGCTCGGTCTTCACCTCGTTCGCCGCGGGGACGATCACCGTCGTCGCGATTGCCGTGGCCGGGTCGCTGACCGTGCTCCCGGCGGTGCTGTCGAAGCTCGGCGATCGCGTGAACAGGGGGCGGATCCCGTTCCTCACCCGCCCCGAGGAGCGGGTGGCACGCCCGTCGCGGGTGTGGTCGGCGATCCTCGACCGGGTGCTCCGCAGGCCGGCGATCGCGGCGATCCTCTCCACGGCCGTGCTCCTCGTTCTCGCGATCCCGGTGCTGGGCCTCAAGATGGCGGTGCTGGGGTTCGAGACGCTGCCCAAGGACCTCGCGGTTGTCCAAACCTACGAGCGGATCCAGGCGGCCTTCCCGGGCAACCAGATCCCGGCCGACGTCGTGATCGAGCGCGGCGATGCCTCAGACGTCGAGCTGACCATCGGCGTCCACGATCTGCGGGAGCGGGTGGAGGCGAGCGAGGTGGTCGAGCCACCCGTCACGGTTCGGTTCAGCTCCGACCACAGCGTGGCGATAGTCAGCGTGCCGATCATCGGCGACGGGACCAACGACGCCTCATATGCGGCGCTCGCCGAGCTTCGCGATGAGATCGTCCCCGCGACCGTTGGACAGCAGCCGGGCCTCGAGGCGAACGTCACCGGCTTCACCGCCGGCTCGAACGACTTCAACGAGCTGATGGAGACGCGGGTGCCGATCGTATTCGCGTTCGTGCTCGGGCTCGCCTTCCTGCTCCTCCTGGCCGCCTTCCGCTCGATCGTGATCCCGATCAAG
>DATHVJ010000187.1:0-55032 GCA_035461345.1 Solirubrobacterales bacterium
GTCGCCGAGCCCGCCGAGGTAGACGACCCGGCCAACCCCCTCGCGCTTCGCCATCTCGGCGAAGTTGAGCGCGCCCCGCCGCTCGCGCTCCTCGAAGTCGCCTCCGCCGCCCCGTCCCATCGCGTGGACGAGGTAGTAGGCAACCTCGACTCCCGCGCCCGCTCCCCGAAGCGAGTCCGCGTCGAGGACGTCGCCCTGGCGAAGCTCGATCCGGCGATCGTGAAGGGCGGCGGCCCGCGAGGTGTCTCTGGCCAGGCAGCGGACCTCCCACCCGCCGGCCGCGAGCTCGCGCGCGAGGCGGCCGCCGATGAACCCGGTCGCCCCGGTTACCAGCGCTCTCCGGGGCACGTCAGCGTTTCCGGGCCGGCCCTCCGCGCGGGAGCGGCAGCCCGAAACTCACCCGCTCGGGGTCGAAGTCCGACACCAGCGGAACACCGAGATGGCGAGCGAGACGGTAGCTCCAGGCATACGGCCACGGGACGGGGACCTCAGGGGCGAACCTGGCGACGGTCCCGTCCTTGCGGTCAACCTCGAGGTAGATGGTCGAGGTGGGAAGGACCAACCCGTGCGGCGCACCGATCCCGGTCACGCGCACGGCCTTCGGGCCACCGCCCGACAGCGCGCCGCGGGCGCCGCGGACCGCACGGGTGAGCTGGAACGGGTTCAGGTACCAGGGCATCGGCTCGGCTCCCGCCGAGGGGTCGGTCAGTAGCCTGCCCTGCCGCCCGCCGTCGAGCCGCGGGTGAACAGGCGGTACACGAGCAGCAGCAGGATCGAGCCGCCGATCGCGATCAGCCACGTCCCGATGTCGAAGAACTCGTCGATCTCGCCGATGTCGAGGGCGCTGGCGATGAAGCCGCCGACGAGGGCGCCCGCGATCCCGATCAGCGTCGTGACGATGAACCCGCCCGGGTCGTCGCCCGGGAGGATCAGCTTCGCGATCGCGCCGGCGAAGAGGCCGAGGATGATCCAACCGATGATTCCCACGCTTGACTCCTTTGTAGGGGGCGAGGCACGACCGAGCTACCCCGTCTCGAGCGAGTTCAAACGGCGCACGTCCGGCGCGGATCCGCGCCGCTACGCTGCGCCACGTGCCGGAGATCCGAGACCCGATCTTCGTCGGCGGAACGCAGCGCAGCGGCACGCACGCGACCGCGGGCCTGATCGGCGCCCACCGGGCGGTTGCGCACCTGCCGCGGGAGATGAAGTTCCACGCCCACCAGCTCGGGCTCCCCGGGGTGATCGCCGGCCGCACCTCGCCGCGCGCGTTCGCGCAGCGGATGCGCGACTTCTGGTGGAAGCGGCCGTACCGCGAGGGGCGAACGCGCGGGCTCTACAAGACGATCCCGCGGGAGCGCTTCGACGCGGCGCTGGCAGAGTTCCTGGACGCCTCGCGCGCCACGCCGCTTCGCCACCGGCTGCCGCGGCGCCCCCGTCCCGACCTCGTCGGCCCGTCGCGCGATCTGGTCAAGGCGCTGTTCGACCCGATCGCCGTCGAGGACGGCGCGCCGCGGTGGGTGGAGATGAGCCCGCGGAACGCCCAGTTCGCTCCCGATCTGCTGGAGATGTTCCCGGACATGAAGCTCGTGTACTCGATCCGGGACGGGCGCGACGTCGCCTGCTCGCTCGTCCGGCTCCCGTTCGGCCCCGAGAACGTGCTCGCGGCGCTGGCGCGCTGGAGCCTGCACCTGCGGCGGGCCGACGCGTCGGTTCGCCGGCTGCCCGGCGACCGGGTGCTGGCGATGCGGCTCGAGCAGCTGCTGCTGACGCGGCGCGAGGAGCGCTTCGCGGCGCTGCTCGAGTTCCTCGAGCTCGACGAGGACGAGGCGATCCGGGCCACGTTCGAAGGGGAGCTGACGCCCGAGAACGGCCACCTGGGGAGGTGGCGGGTCGAGCTCCCCGCCCCCGAGCGCGACGAGCTCGACCGCCGCTATCGCGAGGTGCTCGAGCAGATGGCCATCGACGGGATCGCGTCGCGGCCGGACCCCGACCCGCTGCCGGCCGACTTCGCGGCCGTGCCGGCGGGCGAGCTCGGCTCGGCGATCGATCCGTGGGCGGACGGGCGCGCTGAGCACGCGTAGCATCGCGACCCGAGACGGCGGCTGAAAGGATCCCCCGCCCGATGTCCGCGGCGCGGCCCCAGATCACGGCCAGGGAGCTGCTCCTCGTCGCGCTCGGAGCCGTCGCGCTGTCGGTGGTCATGAACTGGCCGCTGATTCTCAACCTCGGCGACGACATACCCAAGGACCTCGGCGACCCCCTCGTCCAGGCGTGGCAGGTGGCGTGGGGCGGCCACGCCCTCGCGAACCAACCGCTCGAGTTCTTCCAGTCGAACCAGTTCTGGCCGCTGGACGACACGCTGGCATTCTCGGACGCTCTCCTCGGCTACGCCCCGGCGGGCCTGATCGGGTCCGGGCCCGAGGCGGCGGTGGTTCGCTACGACCTGCTGTTCCTGTTCGCGTACGCGCTCGCGTTCGGCGGCGCGTACCTGCTCGCGCGCGAGCTCGGCGCCGGGCCCGCGGGCGCCGTCGTGGCCGGAGCGGCGTTCGCGTTCGCTCCGTTCCGGCTCGAGCAGGACGGACACATGCACGTGATCTCCAGCGGCGGCGGCCCACTGGCGCTGGCGCTCGGCGTCCGCGGCTACCGGCTGCGCCGGCCGTGGGTGGTGGTGGCGGCGTTCGCAGTCGCGACGTGGCAGCTCTCGCTCGGGTTCACTCTCGGGCTCCCGCTCGCGTACCTGCTCGGGGCGACCGGGCTCGTCGCCGCGGCAGTGTGGCTGCGTCGCGGGCGGCCGGTTCTGGACCGGCGGCTGGTCGTCGCCACGATCGCCGGCGTGGTGCTGTTCGGCGGCTGCGCGGCCGTGATCAGCCGCCCCTACCTCCGGGTCGCCGACGAGCATCCCGAGGCGACCCGAGGGCCGGCGGAGGTCGCGAGCTACTCCGGCCCGGTGTACGCGTTCCTCGTCGCGCCGGACGAGAACCCGATCTGGGGCGGCGCGACCGCGAGCCTGCGCGACGACCTCGAGCACTTCCCCGAGAAGACGCTGTTCCCGGGGCTCGTGATCGTCGCGCTGGCGATCGCGGGGCTGTGGTCGTCGACGTATCCGCGCCGCACGCGGATCGTGCTCGCCGCGGCGGTGGCGGCGATCTCGGTGCTCGCGCTGGGCTTCAAGGAGGAGGGAGGGCTGCTGTGGCCCTACCGCGTCGTGTACGAGACGCTGCCGGGATGGGAGGGGATCAGGACCCCGGGGAGGCTGATGACGTTCTCGTCGCTGGGCCTGGCGCTGCTCGCAGCCGCCGGCGCCGAGCTGGCGATGCGCGCGGCCCGCTCGCGCACGGCTGCCCGCGCGGCGCCCGTCGCGGTCGCGACGGTGCTCGCGGCGGCGATCGTCGTCGAGGGCCGCGGGCTCCCGTTCGACCCCTTCGACGACTTGGCCCAGCCCAGCCCCCCCGATCCTCCCGTCGACGTCGCCGGGATCCCGGCCCCGCAGCTCAACCTCCCCGCCGAGCGTCCCCACGACAACCGGCGCTACCTGCTGTGGTCGACAAACGGGTTCCCCGACATGGTCAACGGGCGCTCGAGCACGAACCCGGCGTTCACCGCGGAGGTGATAGCCCGAGCCCGGAGCTTTCCCGACCGGCGCAGCGCCGCCTACCTGCGCCGGCTCGGGATCCGCACCGTGCTCGTACACCCGCGGCGCACCCGGCGGCCGGTATGGGACGACGGCGGCCGGCCGCCGCCGCTGCCCGGCATCGGGGTGACCCGCCGCCGGGAGGGCGACGTGATCGTCTACGAGATCCGCTCGCCTAGCGGTGCCTCTCGCAACGTCCGCTAGGAAGTGACGAGATCCGGGCGCCGCCAGGCAAGGACGCCGGGCGCCCGAACAGCAGCACTATTCGGGCGACTGAGGACGAAGCGTGGGGGCGGCGATCTGGGCCGTCATTTCCGGCGAGACGGCGTGTGAGGTAC
Organism: Solirubrobacterales bacterium; assembly: GCA_035461345.1. Classification (GTDB taxonomy): domain Bacteria; phylum Actinomycetota; class Thermoleophilia; order Solirubrobacterales; family 70-9; genus DASPWW01. Next base: position 3,970 of record DATHVJ010000187.1, read on the forward strand.
CGCAAGCAAGGGCTCGCGCGCCGGCACCTGAGCGCCTGCCCGCTCCGCTCGCCGCTCCCGCAGCCGCAGCGCGGCCAGGGTGACCACCGATCCGCCGAAAGCGAGCCCGATCAGCTGCACCGTCTCGCGACCGCCGCTCAGCGGGGTGATCGGGTCCCCCGCCGCGCTCGGCCCGACGATCGCGATCACGGCCCAGCCCAGGACGCCCGCCAGGGCCGGACGGATGTCGCCGATCCGCGGCGCAGGCGTCGCCAGCGCCGCGAACGCGACAGCGACAGCGAGCGCCGCCAGCACCGGCGCCATGGCGAGCCACGCGTCGGTCACCCCGAGCGCGGTCAGCACGGTGTGCTCGAGGCTTGCGTCGCGCAGCCGCACGACCCAGATCGCGGTCCCGTTATCGCCGATCAGCGGGAAGGTGATCGCGCCCGCGACCATGAACACCACGGACGGGATCGCGAGGCCGAGCGTCAGCGCCGGGAGCCGGCGGTAGGCGACGGCGAGCCCAAGGGCGAGGAACGGGAGCGTGGGTATCAGGAAGCGCGGTCCCGGCGTGCCACCCCCGAACGGCAGCCAGTAGCCGGCGTTGTAGACGAAGTACGCCGCGGCAATCGCGAGGATCACGCGCGCCTCGGCGCTGCGCCGGGTGCGGCGCATCAGCCACGCCCCGACCACGGCCATCGCGATGACCGGCGTCAGGACCAGGAGGCCGCGGCTGGCGACGAGGAGGTCGAAGGCGGCGGCGGGGTCGGGGAGCGTGACCCCGAACAGCCCGCCGTCGTTGAGCCCCACCTCGGCGTGGCCGCTGGTTCCCGCGCGCACGATCGCGTCCCCGTACGCGAACCGCAGCGGGGAGCCGAGCGACCACCAGTTGTAGAGCAGGGCCGGGAGCGCCCCGGCGACCGCCCCGGCGGCGTACCAGGCGCCGCGCGCGAAGCGGAACGGCCCACCGAGGGCGTAGAAGAACAGCACCGCCCCGACCAGAGCCAGCGGGTACTCGATTGTGACCGCCGCTCCGGCGACGAGCCCGGCGGCGGCGACGAGCCCGAGCCTCGCCGGGCCGCGGCGCTCGCGGAACAGCAGCGCGAACGCCCCGAATCCGAGCGCCGCGGCGAGCACGTGCGACATGTACTCGGAGGCGAACGTCATCACGATCGTGCCGAGCCCGAGCGTGACCGCCGCGGCGGTCCCGTACCCGGGCTCGATCCGGTCGGCGACCCAGCGGACCCCGAGCAGCAGCAGGACCGCCGGGATCACCGCTCCGACCAGGGTCAGCGCCCACACCATCGGCGCCTCGACCTCGATCCGGTCCCACACCCGACGGGCACGGTCGACGCTGAACCCGAACTCGGCGAACGGGGGCGCCGTGCTGGCGGCGAACGTCCACCGCGGGTGGTCGGTCCGGTGGGCGTTGCGGGCCGCGTCTCGCGCCCACCCGGGCGCTCCGATCGCGTCGAGACCGAGATACGCGGGCACCGTGATCGCCGACAGCCCCGGCGCCTTGACTGAGTAGTAGTGACGGTCGATCCATGCCTTGTCCTGGGTCTGCCAGTGCCAGCGGTCGATCTCCGCCGTGCCGTCGGCGAGCGCCCGCGTCTGGGCGTAGAAGGCCGTCTGCGCCCACCCCATCGCGTGCATGAGCAGCCCCCACGCGATGCCGAGGGAGACGACCGCGGCGATCCCGGCGCGACCGCGAAACCCGAGTGCCATCCGTCTCACCGCGCGCGAGTGTAGAGATCGCACGTTCGGCGGTCGCCCACCCGGCCTGGGTCCCGATGCTCCGCCGCGGTGACTAGGATTGCGCCGTGGGCCGGCTCCGCAACGCTTGGACGGCGCAATGAGGGTTGCGGTCGTAGACATGGGCACGAACTCGACCCGGCTGCTGGTCGGCGAGATCGAGGGCGGCCGCGTGCCCGAGCTCGAGCGACGCAGCCGCGTGACGAGGCTCGGTCGCGGCGTCGACCTCTCGGCCCAGCTGTGCACCGACGCGATCGACGAGGTGTGCCTGGTGGTCGGGGAGTACATCGAGGCGTACGAGGAGCTGGGCGCCGAGCAGGTGATCGCGATAGCCACCTCGGCCGTCCGCGACGCCGCCAACGCCGACGCCTTCGTCGCCGAGCTGCGCGAGCGCTTCGCGCTCCACGCGCGGATCCTCGACGGCGGCGAGGAGGCCCACCTCACCTACCTCGGGGCGACCTGGGACCGCCCCCCCGAGATCGACACGCTTGTGGTCGACATCGGCGGCGGCAGCACGGAGCTGATCGTGGGCACGGGTGGCGAGGTCGGCTCGTTCGCGTCGCTGCAGTGCGGCACCGTCCGCCACACGGAGCGCTACCTGGCCGCCGATCCGCCCGAGGCCTCCGGGCTCGAGGACCTCGCGGCCGACGTCCGGGGGCTGATCGAGGCCGAGCTGCCGGCCGACTCGCGGCCCGTCGCGTCCGCCGGGATCGCCGTCGCCGGCACGCCGACGTCGCTGGCCGCAATCGACCTCCGACTCGACCCGTACGATCGTGATGCCGTGCACGGTCACAGGCTGTCGCTGAACTCGATCCAGCGCATGTGCTCGGAGCTGTCGGCGCTGACGCTCGGCGAGCGGCGCAAGGTCACCGGGCTGCATCCGGATCGCGCCCCGACGATCGTCGCCGGCGTAGTGATCCTGATCCAGGTCATGCGCGCGTTCTCGCTGTCCGAGATCGAGGTCTCCGAGCACGACATCCTCCACGGCGCCGCGCTCGAGGCGGCGAAGGCGGCGGTGCCGTGAGCCCAGAGAAGCGCGGCAAGGGGCAGAAGAAGGGCCAGGGCTCCGGCTCGGGCCGCAAGAAGGGCCCGCCGAAGGGGACGAGCCCGACCGCGAAGCGCCAGCAGAAGCGGCGCGAGGAGAAGCTCGCGCTCGTGCGCGAGCAGATCGAGGACGGGTCGCTGACGATCAGGCAGATGACGCCCGAGGAACGAAAGAAGTACCCCCCTCGGACGAAGAAAGAAGACAACTAACGCGAGATGTGCGAGCACATCTCGCGGGCGCCGGCGGGATGGAGCCTTCCTAGGCGAGCACGGCTTTTCGGGGATACACGACGCTCGGATCTGTCAGCACGTTGACGAGCGCCGGCTTGCCCGACTCGAACGCGCGCTCCAGCGCCGGGCGCAGCTCAGCCGGCTCGCGCACGAGCTCGCCGCGCCCCCCGAGCGCCTCGACCACCTGGTCGTAGCGGGCGTCCTGGCGCAGCTCCGCGGCGATCGAGTACCCGTACAGGAACTCCATCGGGTGCTTCTCCAACGCCCAGATGCCGTTGTTCCCCATCACCCCTACGACCGGGAGGCCGTGGCGGACCATCGTGTCGAACTCGAGCCCCGAGAACCCGAATGCCCCGTCCCCAAGCAGCACGCAGACCTGACGCTTCGGGTGCGCTACCTTGGCGCCGATCGCCTGGCCGGGCCCGGCGCCGAGGCAGCCGTACGGACCGGGGTCCATCCAGCATCCGGGCTCGTAGGTCTCGATCACGCGGCCGGCGTAGGAAACGAAGTCGCCCCCGTCCCCGATCACGATCGCATCCCGGTCGAGCACCTCGCGCAGCTCCCTGTACACGCGCAGCGGGTGCAGCGGCGCGCGCTCGTCGTCGAACTCACCCTGCTCGCCGGCACGCTTCTCGTTCTCGGTCGCGCGCAGATCGGCGACCCAGCCCTTGGTGCGGTCGGCGCTCGCCCCGGAACCCGCCGCCCCGTCGCGCACCGCGGTGAGCGTCGCCGCGATGTCGCCGACGAGCGCCACCTCGGGCTGACGGGTCGCCTCGAGCCGGCTGGGCGCAGAATCGAGCTGGATCAGGCGGGTGTCGGCGCCGAACGAGCCGCCGAATCCCAGCCTGAAGTCGAGCGGGACCCCGACGACAAGCGCCACGTCGGCCTCCTTGAGGCCCTTCCCCCGGGCGCGGCTGAACGCGAGCTCGTGGTCGGCGGGCAGGCAGCCGCGTCCCATCCCGTTCAGGAAAACCGGGACGCCGATCGCCTCGGCGAGCTCGCGCAGCGCGTCCTCGCCGTGCGCCCAGTACAGGTTCGTTCCCGCCATGATCACCGGCCGCTCCGCAGCCGCGAGGATCTCCGCCGCCTCTTCGACGCCGCCTGCGGCCGCGCCGCCGGCGGGCTTCGGCCGCGAGGGGACCTTGGCGTCGGCCTCCTGGAACACGACGTCGAGCGGGTAGTCGACGAACGTCGGCCCGCTCGGGAGCTCGATCGCAGCGTCGAGCGCGCGGGCGGTGGCGTCGGGGATCGCCGCCGTCTCCTTGACCGTCTCGGCGGACTTCGTCAACGGGGCGACGAACGGGACGTGGTCGACCTCCTGCAGGCTGCCCGACCCCCATCGCATCTCCGGGGCACGCCCTCCGAGCACGACCAGAGGCGAGCCGTTCTGCTGCGCGCCGGCGATCGCGCTCATCCCGTTCGTGACGCCGGGGCCGGCGGTCAGACCGCATACACCCACCGTCCGGGTCGCCTTCGCCCACCCCTCGGCCGCCCACGCCGCCGCCTGCTCGTGGCGAGTGTCGACGACGTCGATGCCCTCGTCCTTGCACCCGTCGTAGATAGAGAACAGGTGGCCGCCGGAGAGCGTGAACAGCTTGCGGACGCCGCGCGACGCGAGCGCGCGGGCGACGAGCCGCCCGCCGTGGACGGCGCCCGTGCCCTCGCGGGCGTCGGCGCCGGTGGCCTGCTCGGTAGCCATGAATCAGTACACCTACCTGTCCCTCGCCTCACACTCGCGGGCTTCGCCCGCTCCCGTTCGGCGCCAGCATAAAGCGCTTACATCCCGGGCAGCGTGCTGGTGCGGCCGGGTCGCGCCCCGAGGTCGCCGCCCGGGAACCGGGCGCCGATCGTCTCCGCGTGACCGTCGCCGGGGGCTATCGCGGCGGCGTCCGGGACCTTCGGCGCGTAAAGCGTGACCAGCTCGTCGAACCCCTTCAGCGAGATCCTGGGCCGCCGCGCGAGCGGGATCGCGTGCTGCAGCCCCTCCGCGGTCGCCGCTGTGATCAGCACGTCGTCGCCCGTGCTGCGGGTCGCCGCCTCGGTGCGCGAGGCGACGTTGACGGGATCGCCGATGACACTGAAGTTCAGCCGGCCCGCCCCGCCGATGCTGCCCGCGACGACGCGGCCGGTGTTGACCCCGACCCCGATCCGGAACCCCTGCCCGTCGCCTGTGTTGACCCGTACGGCCATCTCGACCGCGGCGCGGACCGCGCGGTCGGCGTGATCGGGATACGGCTCCGGCGCCCCGAAGACGGCAAGCAACCCGTCGCCCTCGAACTTGTCCACGTGTCCGCCGTGCCGGGCCACGACCGGGACCACGGTCTCGAAGAGCTCATTCAAGCGCGCCACCACCTCGGTGGCGTTCGCCTGAGCGGCGAAGCGGGTGAAGTTCTCGACGTCGCAGAAGAGGATCGACACCTCGCGCTCGATCCCCTCCTCGACGAACCGCTCGCTGAGGATGTACTCGGCGACCTCCTTGTCGAGATAGGTCCCGAACGCCTCCCGCAGGCGCTCGCGCTCCCGCAGCCCGGCGACCATCTGGTTGAACGACGCCGCAAGCTCGCCGAGCTCGTCGCCCGAGATCACCGGCACGGTGACGTCGTAGCGACCCTCCCGGACCGCCTCCGTTGCCCGCTGGAGGTCGGCGATCGGGCGCAGGATCGACTTCGAGAGCAGGATCGTGAGCTCGAGCGAGATCGCGGTCGCAACCGCGACCGCGATCAGCACGTCGACGCCGATCTGCGCGGCCTCCCCTCCCTCGGAGGTGAGCGCGACGACGACGAGGCCGGTGATGATGTTGATCAGCGGCAGCGCCGCCATCAACCGCATCCGCAGCGGCAGCGTCTCCGGCTCCGAGCGCAGCCGCGGGGAGACCTCGCGGTTGATGTCGAGCAGCACCGGGCGCATTCCCGCCTCGATCGCGAGGTAGTGCAGGATCGTCGCGTAGCCCACCGCGACTGCGGCGCCGATCAGGAACGGGAAGAAGCTGGTCCACGGGAGCGCGAGCAGCGCCACGGCCGCGGCGCAGGACGGGATCACGGTGAGCACCAGCGGCCACGGGAGATCGCGTCGCAACAGATCGAGCGGCAACCCGACGGCGGCGCTCCACGCGCGCGCGGTATCTTCGGGGCCGCGAGCGCCGGCGATCCATCGCTGGATCGGTCGCAGGCGGCGGTAGGTGCGCATCATCGCGTAGCCGACGGCGAGCGCCGTCAGGGCCAGGACGACGACGAGGGCCTGAAGGAACTCGTCGGTGCTGGCGTCGTAGTAGAGGCTGATGAGGGCGACGGTCGCGGCGGTGACGACGAAGGCGGACTGAAGCTCGACCGTCATGAACGCCGCCGGATAGAAGCTCCCCAGCTTTCGATACAACCAGGTGAGTATCCGCAGCGACATCGCACAGATTGTCCCGCACCGGGCGGTCCTCGCCGCCGCCATCTGCGCGATCGATCGCGATTCCAGCGGGCACCGTGTCCGGGGGCAGCATCTCCGTCGACGACTCGGTCGGCGGCTGCGAGCGAAGCGGCGGCGGTGCAGCGTGTGGGCCGGTACGGGGGAACGGCGTCTACACGGTGACGATCACGGCGTGGAGTGACGGCAAGCGGGTCAAGCGGGGTGCCGCCGGCGCCGGCGGGTAACGGGGGCTTTCCGGAGCCCCCCGCCGGCGAGCGGGCGCGCGAGGTCCTGTCCGCGCACCCGGCGTGCGGCGCCGAGACACGGGTTCGGCTCCCCGAGCGGCTCCCCGCGAGGGTGGTGCGGCGCGTGGTATGCGCCGGGTGCGGACAGACCTACGAAGCCGACCGGGTGCGGGCCGCCGGCCCGGCGGCGCCCGGCCCGGCGGCCCCACGGCCGCCCGGCTGGCTGGCGCGCCCGCCGGGGCGGCTGTGGCGCGTGATCGCGATCCCGATCGCGGCCGCCGCCGTGATCGCGACCCTGGTTCTCGCTCGCGACGTGACCGACGATGCCGCCACGACGCGGCCGGTGACGCCGGCCGAACCGACCGCGCGCGACGAGGCCCGGGTCGTGAGCGAGCCGACGTACACGCTCGCCCTTCCCCCCGGATGGAGGCAGGTCAACCCGCCCGCCGCAGCGAGCTTCGCGGCCGAGTCCTCGGACGGCACAGGGGAGGCGACGCTGTGGATCGAGGAAGACGCCGGGCTCGGCTTCGGCGCCTTCGAGCGTCGCTCTCTCGTGCGGCTCCGGGACCTGGCCGGCAGCGGCGAGGTCGCCGAGCGCTCCCCCGGTCCCGCCGCCGAGCAAACCGTGGTGCGGCTGACCGCCGGCGCACCCGGCGAGCGTCAGTACGAGGTCACGCTGCGGGCCGCAGGGCCGCACCGCTACTTCCTCTCCACCTCCCTCGAGCCCGCGGCATCGCCGCTCGCACGCGACGGTGTCGCCCTGATTCAGGGTTCCTTCCTCCCCGGCCGAGAATAGTGTCGGGACGGTGAATCGAACGCGCCCGCGCCGGCCGGCGAGCCGGAGCCGGATGCGAAGGGGAGCCCGCCGCGACGACCGACTCGGAGTGCGAGCCGCCGCAGCAGCCCGTACCCGAGCCCGTCCCGTAGGATCCGGGCGATGGCAACCGCGACGGCAAAGTCGCTGTCCGAGCCGGCCCAGGAGTTCGTCGCCGCCGCGCCGCACGGTCACTGGATCGGCGGCGAGCAGGTCGCCTCGGCCGACGGGCACAGCTTCGAGACGATCGACCCGGCGACGGGGGAGCCGATATGCGAGGTCGCACAGGGAGGGCCCGAGGACGTCGATCGGGCGGTGCGAGCGGCGCGCGAGGCGGCCGAGCCGTGGGCGCGGCTGAGCCCCTCGAAGCGCGCGGGCATGATGTATTCGCTCGCGGAGCTGATCAAGGCGAGTCTGCCCGAGCTCGCCGAGCTGGAGTCGCTCGACAACGGCAAGCCGCTCCCGTACGCGAAGGGGGACGTGGCCGCCGCGGTCAACCACATGCGCTACTACGCGGGCTGGCCGACGAAGATCGAGGGCGAGACGATCCCGGTCTCGACCCCGGACGTCCTCTGTTACACGCGCAAGGAGCCGGTCGGCGTGTGTGGCCAGATGATCCCGTGGAACTTCCCGCTGCTGATGGCGACGTGGAAGCTGGCGCCCGCGCTCGCCGCCGGGTGCACGGTGGTGCTGAAGCCGGCCGAGCAGACCCCGTTGACGGCGCTGCGCCTCGGCGCCCTCGTCAACGACGCCGGGATTCCCACGGGGGTCGTCAACATCCTCGCCGGCGACGGCGAGACCGGCGCCGCGATAGTCGACCACCCCGGCGTCGACAAGATCGCGTTCACCGGCTCGACCGAGGTCGGGCGCGAGATCGGCGCCAAGTGCGGGCGGACGCTGAAGCGGGCGACGCTCGAGCTTGGCGGGAAGTCGCCGAACATCATCCTTCCCGACGCCGACCTCGAGCGCGCGATCGCCGGCTCCTACGAGGCGATCTACTTCAACACCGGCCAGGCGTGCAACGCGGGCTCGCGGCTGTTCGTCCACAGCGACCAGTTCGACGAGGTCGTATCGGGTCTCGCCGACGCCGCGAAACGGGCGAAGGTCGGGCCGGGTCTGGCCGAGGGAACCGAGCTCGGCCCGGTGATCTCGGCGGAGCAGCTCGACCGCGTGCTCGGCTACATCGACTCCGGCCGCGAGGCGGGCGCCGAGGTGGTCACGGGCGGCGGGCGCCTGGACGGCGCCGGCGCCGATGGCGGCGGCTACTTCGTCGAGCCCACCCTGTTCGCCGGCGTCTCCGACGAGATGGCGATCGCGCGCGAGGAGATCTTCGGCCCCGTCCTGGTGGCGATGCCCTACGACGACCTCGAGGAGGTCGCCCGGCGGGCGAACGACACCGACTACGGGCTCGCCGCCGGCGTGTGGACGCGCGACATCTCGAAGGCACACCGCCTGGCCGCGATGCTCGAGGCGGGGAACGTCTACATCAACGCCTGGGGCGGCGGCGACCCGGCCGCCCCGTTCGGCGGCTTCAAGTCGTCGGGGATCGGGCGCGAGAAGGGCCACGCCAATCTCGACGCCTACCTCGAGCTGAAGACTGTCTGGACGAAGCTGTAGGCGCAAACGAAGGCCGCCGCCCGGGGGCCGGCGGCCTCGAGGAGGGCATTGCGCCCTTCCAGGCGTGGGATCGGCCGCAGCGGGGGACCTCGCCACCAACAGGCCGCTTTCGGACACCTGTTGGAAATCGGCCGCGATAATCACGCCCAGCACATCGATGCCAGGGCACAGCCCGATGCCGGGGTGGTGGAACTGGTAGACACTCGCCGGCTTAAACCCGGTGGCCCGCAAGGGCGTGAGGGTTCGAATCCCTCCCCCGGTACTTCTCATAAGGCGCCAGGTTCGCAAGCGAAACTTGGCGGTGGTCGTCACTCCGCATCTCCAGCGGCCTAGATGGTCTGCCGATATGAGAATGGTGCCGAAACACCGGCGCTGTTACGGTGTTTCAACGGCGGGGGAGGCGCGCAGGAAGCGCATCCCTAAAGGCGCACTGCATCTTTGGAAGCCTCGGCACTCACACACGCAAGCAGACGCGGCCTACTCGCGAGGCCGGCGCGGCTCCTGCGCCCGCAGAAGGACGAGCGGCTGATCGCGCTGATGCGGAACGGGCACGCGCGGGCGTTCGAGGTCCTGTTCGAGCGCTACAACGCGCGCCTGCTCGCGTTCTGCCAGCACATGGTCGGGTCGAGGGAGGACGCCGAGGACGTGCTCCAGGAGGTCTTCGTCGCCGCCCACAATGCGATCCTCGCCGACGAGCGGACGCTGAACGTCCGCCCGTGGCTGTACCGGATCGCGCGCAATCGCTGCCTCAATCACCTGCGCAAGCCGGCGCCCGAGGGCCAGGACACGATGGACGTCCACCCGCACGAGAACGGCACCACCACCGCGGAGCGGGTCCAGAATCGTGAGGAGTTCCGACGCCTGCTGTCAGACGTGCAGACGTTGCCCGAGACGCAGCGCACCGCGCTGTTGCTGCGCGAGGTTGACGCGATGTCCTACGAGGAGATCGCGCAGGCGATGGACACCACCGTGCCGAGCGTCAAGTCGCTGCTCGTCCGCGCTCGGATCACGCTCGCGGAGTCTAGCCAGGCGCGACTTCTGACCTGCGGCGAGGTCCAGCTCGAGCTCGCCGAGGCCGCCGAGGGGCTGCGCAAGGTCTCCGGCCCCGTGCGCCAGCACGCGCGGTCGTGCGAGGGCTGCGCGGACTTTCGCTCCCAGCTTCGATCCGACAGCCGCGCGCTCGCGGCGGTGTTCCCGGTCGGGCCGCTGGTCGCGCTCAAGGAGCTCTTCGGCGCCAAGCTCGCGACGCTGCTCGGAGGCGGGTCCTCCGGCGGGGCCGCGGCGGGAGGCGGCGCGGCCGCAGGCGGTGCCACCGCCGGCGCCGGAGCGGCCACCGCCGGCGCCGGAGCGGCCACCGCCGGCGCAGCCGCCAGTGGCGCGAGCGGGATCGGCGGCGCACTCGTCGGCGGCGTGGGCGCGAAGGCCGCCGCTGGCGTGGCCACGGCCGCCCTGCTGACGGCGGGCGCGGTCGAGGTCAAACAACAGTACGGCGGTGAGCGTTCCAGCCAGCGTGGCGTGGAGGTGCGCTCGGCGACCAGCCACGCCGGACCGTCGCACAGCGCTGCGTCGCGCGAAGCTGCGCGGGCGAAGCCGGCGGCCGAGGAGCCGGCGGTTCCCGAGCCGGCGCCGGCACCCCCAGCCGCGACCGACCAGGTCGAGCAGCCCGCGCCCGCCCCCGAGGCTCCCGTTGCCGATCCCGTTGCCGAGCAAGAGCCGGCGCCCCCGCCGGCGGACCCGGAGGCCGACGAGAGCAGCGCCGAGGCGGAGGCCGCGCCGCCCGCCGAGGTCGGCACCACGGACTCGATCGGCGTCACGGTGCCCGAGCCGACCGCCCCTCCCACGCTCACCCCCCCGGCAGACGAGCCGAAGCCGCCCGCGTCCCCGGAGTACTAGCCTACGCGGCGAGCCCGATCACCTTCAGCCGGCGCGACAGCGCCTGCGCCGCAAACGCGTGCGTCTCCTCCTTGGTGACCCCGAACAGGTCCCAGTTCTCGTCGTCGTCGGCCCACGGCGGGTCGAGCACCCCGTCGGCCACCGGGAGCGCCTCCTCGAGCATCCGCTGGATCGCGGCCCGGTACCTCTCGTCCTCGCGGGCCATGTCGGTCAAGAAGCGCGTGCCGAAGGCAATGTGGCGGTGCTCGTCGCGGGCCACCTTGGTGAATCCCTCCACGAACGCGGGCAGCGTCCCCTCACGCTCGTTGTAGTCGATGATGAAGTGCTGGCCGGTGAGGGCCAGCACTCCCTCGATGATCATGTGGTACAGCGTGATCGCCTCGACGAGCTGCTCGGTGTCCTCGGGCTCGTCGGCGAGGCGGTCGACGCGCTGCTTGAGCATCTCGTCGAACAACCGCGTGAACGACTCGTTGACGTGCTCCTCCGTCCGCCGCAGCCGTTCGGCGACCCCGTCGGTTCCCTCGTACACGCCGACCTCCGAGTAGAAGCGATCGAAGAAGCGGACGTGACGGGCCTCGTCGGCGATCTGCGTCGACAGGAAGATCCGCTGCTCCTCGGTCGGCGCCGCACGCATGATCGGGCCGAGCTCGTCGGTGACCCGCTGCTCGCCGATGAAGAAGGCCGACAGCCCGTACATCCGCTGGAACCGCTCCTCTGGGTCGATCCGCTCGTGCCAGTCGACGCGATCCTGGCTGAAGTCGAGCTCCTGGGTGAGCCACTGCTGGCGCTCCCACAGGGAGTACAGCTCGCCGTAGTCGAGGAGCTGGGCGACACCGCGCCCCGAGTCCTCCTGAAGCGCGGGGTCTGACGTCGCCATGAAGTCCTCGCGCGCCAGCCGCGACAGCGTCGCTGGGCTCTTCGCCTCCACTGCGGTAACCCTATCAATCGACTGGCTGACCAGCCAGCCTATGGAGCATACGTCTCCCCCGGCTTCAGGATCACGACCTCGGAGCTCGTCCGCGGGCTCGCCTCGACCTCTCGCTTGAACCGCTCGGGATCCGCCTCGATTGGCGGGAACGTGCCGTAGTGCATCGGGATCACGGTGTCGGCGTCGATCAGCTCGGCCGCGGTGACGGCGTCCTCCTGGTCCATCGTGTAGTGGCCGCCGATCGGGACGAGCGCGACGGTGATGGGCGTCCGCTCGGCGATCAGGCCGAGGTGCCGAACAGCGCCGTGTCGCCGAGGTGGTAGACGGTGGTGGGCCCGACGCCGATCACGAGCCCGGCCGAGATCCCGATCGCGCGGCCGTCCGGCAGCGTGTTGGTGTGGAACGCAGGCACGAGCTTGACCCACCCCCACTCGAGCTCGACCGTCCCGCCCAGGTTCGGGTCGGCCACATCCTCGACCCCCTGCTCCAACAGCCACCGCGCCAGCTCACAACGCGACGCACCTGGCGCCGGTCCGCTTCGCCACCTCGATCGTGTGACCGAGGTGATCGCCGGATCCGGGCGTCGCCGTCGACGATCTCGAAGCTGGCGTGGCCCAGGTACCGGACCTCCACGGCGCCTGCCTACTCCACCCGCTCGATCTCCGGGTCACCGCCGTTGAGATGGCGCTTGAAGAAGTCCACGGTCCGGTTCCAGGCGCTCTCCGCGTGCTCCGGGTGGTGGGTTCCCAGCCGGTTGAGATCGTTGAAGAAGGCGTGTCCCGCGCCCTCGTAGAAGTGAAAGATCGCCTCCGCCCCGGCCTGGTTCAGCTCCTCCTGCAGCGCCTTCGCCTCGTCGGTGGAGATGAAGTCGTCGTTGTCGCCGAAGTGCCCCAGCACCGGCGTGCCCTCGAGCTTGGCGAACTCCGGCTTGCCGTGCGGCATCACGTAGTAGAACGTCACCGCCGCGCCGACCTTGTCGTTGACGGTCGCCGTCCAGATCGACAGCCCGCCGCCGAGGCAGAAGCCGACCGTGCCGACCTGGCCGGTGCACTTGGGATGGCTGGCGACGTAGTCGACGGCGCCGCGCATCTCCTTCTCCGCCTCATCCATGTTCATCGCCATCATCTTCTGCTGCGCCTCGTCGGGCTGATCCGTCGTCTCGCCGTGGAACAGATCGGGGGCCATCGCCACGAACCCCTCGGCGGCGAAGCGGTCGCAGACGTCGCGGATGTGCTTGTCGACGCCCCACCACTCCTGCAGCACGACGAGACCCGGCCCCTCGCCCTCCGGCTCGGCGAGATAGCCGCTAGCCGTTCCCCCGTTCGCCTCGAACTGCACCTCAGGCATTCATTCCTCCTTCGTCAATCCCGCGAAATGCTCCGCTTCGCGTCCGCTTTCGCGGCGTTCCCCGCTGGGTCATCGTCTTCCTTATCCGACAACTCTTCTGCCAACGCCCACCCGACGGCGACGCCAACGAGCATGCCCATTCGCGCCTCTTCGGCGAGCAGCGTGCGGACGGCGGTGATGCGGCGATCGGGCTCGGGCTGGGTCGCCGCCTTCAGCACCTCGGCCTCGTGGGCCTCGCCGAACCATCCGCCCGCCTGCATCGCCTCCGTCAGCACGCGCTGCAGCTTCGGGGCCGCGCTCGTCACCATCGACTCCGCCTCGCGGAACCGGCCCGGCTCCGTCAGCGCATCGATCGCCGCCTCCAGCCGCTCGTCCGAATAGGTGTGCCGTGGCACACCTGCAACATACCCGGACCCAGGCCGGGTCCAAGCGGCGTGTCAGCGCCGCGCCGAGGACCGTGAGGTCGGACGCCTGCGGGACGCGGTGGAGCGCTTCTTCGCCGACGATGTGGAGCGCTTGCGCGTGGTCGTCGATTTGCGCCCCGAGGACGACTTCCGAGCGGCCGGCTTCGCTCGTCCGCGCCCCGTGACCGACTTCTGAAGCTGCGCGATGTCCTTGCGAACCGTCTGCTCCAGGCGCGTCAGGTCCTTGCGCGCATTGGCGATCATCCGCTCGAGGTCGCGCTGGGCGTCCTTCCCGCGGACACTGACGTCCTTCTGCAACGACTTCGCGCGCTTCTCCGCAGCGCTGAGCGAGTCCTTGGTGCGCTTCATCGCCGCCTCGCGCGCGCGGCCGACGCCGGACCTTGATCCTTGAGTAGCCATCCCGTCTCCCTCCGTTGGTGTTCGGTGAACGCTAAGACCCTACCGTTACTGGCGCCGCAATTCCCACATCTGGAGCTCGCCGATGTCGCGGTACCCGATCCGCTCGTAGACCGGAAAGCCCATCTTGGTCGCCTGCAACGTCGAGGTCCGCATCCCGCGCGGGCGCGCCTCGTCCAGAGCCATCCGCACCAGGTCCCGTGACAGCCCGCGGCCGCGCGCCTCGGGGACGGTGGCCACCCACCACACCCCGCAGTCCCCGTCGGTGTCGGTGGTTGCGAGGACGGACGCCACGCGGCCGTCGAGCCGCGCCTCGTAGATCCGCCACGCGCCGGCGGGCGGGTCGCCGATCCCGAGCGCGAATGTCCCGGGCGCGTCGCCGTAGGCGAGGTCGTTGACCCGCGTCAGCTCGGCGACCGTACCGTGCCGCGACCAGTCGAGGGCGCCGGGGTCGTGCCGCGGCAGCTCGTCGAGGTCGAGGACCATCGCCCGCGGGGTGGCGTCGAGCCTGTGACCCGCGGACGCAAGCAGCTCTGCGGATGCCGCGTCGGTCGCCGGGACCCAAACCGTCCACGCGTTGACGCCCGCGTCGGCGTACGCGCGCGCGAGCTCGTCGCGCGCCGCGGCGAGGTGCTCCGGCGTGTCGTACAGGACCGAGTTGAAGACAGACCGCTCGGGGACCGCGGGCACGACGGCGGCGAGCACTCCGTCGCGCTCGATCATCCGCGCGCCCTCCGAGCCGGCACCGAGCGCCCGCCACGCCGACTCCATGCTGCGGTGCATCCGCCGCAGCCATGCGGTCCCCATCCAGCCGATGGTCGAGGTCATCGCTTCAGCGCCAGGGTGATCCCGTCCGCGACGCCCAGCATCGCGACGTCGACCCGCTCGTCGGCGGCCACGCGCTCGTTCAGCGCCCTGACCGTGGCGTTGGCGGGAGAGTCGTCGTCCGCGTCGAGCACGGCGCCGCCGCGCAGGACGTTGTCGACCATCATTAGGCCGCCGGCGCGCAGGCGGGCGAGCACCTCCTCGTAGTAGTCGAGGTACTCCTCCTTGTCGGCGTCGATGAACGCGAGGTCGAAGCTCTCGTCGGCGGGGAGCGCCCGCAGCGTCTCGAGCGCGGAGCCGAGACGGAGCTCGATCCGGTCCGCGACGCCGGCGTCGCGGAAGTAGCGCCGCGCAATCTCGGTCCACTGCTCGTTGAGCTCGCAGGTCACGAGCCGGCCGTCGTCGCGGAGCCCTCGCGCGATGCAGATCGCGGAGTAGCCGGTGAAGGTGCCGAGCTCGAGCGCGCTGCGGGCGCCGATCGCGCGGGCCATGAGGGTCAGGAACGCCCCCTGGTCGGGCGCGATCTGCATCACCGCGACGTCGCCCAGCGCCTCGGTCTCGGCTTGAAGCCGTCGCAGGACGTCGTCCTGGCGCGCCCCGTGGTCGACCAGATAGCCGTGGAGCTCGTCGGTGAGCGCCGTGTACTTCGGGGTCACCGGTCGCCGCGCGCTTCGCCCGGCCGAGACGCGAACCCGGCGAGCAGGCCGACGACTCCCCCGGCGATCCCGGCCCATACGTTGGCGAAGTCCTCGACGAGCGGCAGCGCGAGCAGCACAGCGGCGCACACCGTGACCCCGATCAGATCGAAGTCCTCGTCCGGAGACGCGCGGCTCTCCGTGTAGCGGATCGCGAACCACGCGCCGACCGCGCCCAGCGCCAGCCCGTTGCCGCCGGCCGCCAGTAGCGTCCCCGAGTCGAGCCCGATCGAGTGCATCGCGCTCGCTCCCAGCATCCCCAGCGCGCCGCACGCCAGCATCAGCAGCACCGCCGCGACCGTCCCGAGACGACGCTCGAGCGACGGGACGAAGACGGCGACCGCCACCGCGACCACGAACAGATAACCGAGGTCGTCGTAGGTGAACGGCGCCGCCAGGTAGCGCCACCACTCCGAGTCGACCGGCCCGACGATCGCCCCGACCTCGCTCGGGGACAGGTCGGCGGCGCGCTGGACCAGCAGCAGCATCGCGGGCGCCAGGACCGCGGCGATCGTCGCGTACGGTCGCTCGGCGACGGCGACCCTCGGGATCCTGGGCCTGCGCAGCCGCCGGCGCGGCTCGCGCGGGGCGATCTCGTCGCCGCGTCGCTCGAGTTTCGGGGCCCGCTTGCGCAGGCGCGTCCCGCAATACGGGCATTCGGTGACATAGGGGCTGACCTCGGACCCGCAGCTCTTGCAGACGACGCTCAACTCCGGCGATGCCACAGCCCCGAGAATACTTGGGCCTATCCGGAGGCCCCGACCCGCTACGGGCGGGTGTGGTCGGCGATCTCCCGCGCCAGCTGGCGCAGGTCGCCGTTGCGGGCGTACATGCCGAGCTGGCGGCGGGCGCCGGTCCCGTTCTCGATCAGGTCCTCGACGCCGGCCAGCTCCGCCTCGCACCCCAGCTCCTGGGCGTGCTCGGCGAGCTCGTCAAGCATCCGCCGCACCATCTCCCGTGCCGACACCTGCCGCACCTCCCGGAAGTCGATCAGCTGCCCCTCGATCCCGTGGATCGCGGCGCGGACTTTGTTGTCGTCGATCAGCTCGCTCGGGTACTCGACCATCGGCTCCTCGCGGTCGAACAGGGAGGACAGCCTGTGGGCGAGCGCCGCGGTCAACGCGGTCAGCGCCAGCGTTGCGTCGAGCCGCGTCTGCTGGTCGAACACCCGCGTCTCGACGGTGCCCAGCCGGGGATGGGGGCGCACGTCCCACCACAGGTAGGTGTAGTCGTCGATGGCCCCGCTCTCCATCATCAACTCGACGCGGCGCGAGTAGATCTCCCAGCTCCCGTAGTGCGGCGGCACGCCGACGCGCGGGAAGGCGCGAAAGACCGGGGTACGCGCCGACATCATCCCAGTAGCCTCGCCACGCCAGAAGGGCGAGTTCGACGACAGCCCGAGCAGAACCGGGATGTAGCGCCGGATCCCGTCGGCGACGTAGATCGCCTTGTTCGGCCCCGTGATCCCGACGTGAACGTGGGTCCCGAAGATCAGCTCCTGGCGCGCGACGTAGCCGAGCTCGGAGACGAGCTCCTGGTAGCGCTCCCGCTCGACGATCTCCTGCTGCTCCCAGTTCGCGAACGGATGCGTGCCCGAGGCGCCGATCACGAGCCCGAGCCGCTCGGCGACGTCGGCGACGGCTGTTCTGAGGGCGGCGAGCTGGCGGCCCGCAGCGCCGACGTCCGGGCACGGCTCAGTCGCCACCTCGAGCACCGACTGCATCAGCTCGGGCTTCACCTGGCCCGTGAGACCGTCGGGCAACGCGGACAGCACGTCCTCGATCCTCTGTGCGAGGTCGAGGCCGCGCGAGTCCATGATCATCAGCTCCTCCTCCACTCCGATCGTGAAGGAGGGCCCGTTGAATTGGTGGTCGAGCACCGGGGGTCTCGCACCTCGCTTGAGTGCCGAGCGGGGCCGCATGGTACCCGTGGACCCGGGCCTATACTCCGGCACGGGTCACCGAAACCGAGGAGGAGCGCCACAGCGATGGAAGTCAAGGCCGCAACCGAGCAGAAGTCCCTTCTGGCCACGATCTCGCCCGGGAAGCGGACCAGGCTTCGCCGGCTGCTGTTCGAGTTCGGGCCCGGAAACGGGACACTGCTGCTGCTCCCGATCGACCAGGGCATCGAGCACGGTCCCCGCGACTTCTTCCCCAATCCGGCCTCGAAGGACCCCGGGTACCAGTTCCGGCTCGCGGCCGAGGCCGGCTACTCGGCGATCGCGTGCCAGATCGGGCTGGCGACCAAGTACTACCCCGACTACGCGGGACAGGTGCCGCTGATTCTCAAGGTCAACGGCAGGACCGACATCCCTCCCTCCGACGACGCGCTGTCGACCACGAACGCGTCGGTGGAGGACGCGGTACGGCTCGGCGCCGACGCCGTGGGCTACACGCTGTACGTCGGCTCCCCGCGTCAGGACGCCGACCTGCACCAGCTCCAGGGCGTCCGCGAGGACTGCGACCGCTACGGGATGCCGCTCGTGATCTGGGCGTACCCGCGCGGCTCCGCGATCGACAAGAAGGGAGGCCGCGACTCCTTCTACGCGATCGACTACGCGGCGCGGATGGCGATGGAGATGGGCGCCGACGTCGTGAAGCTGAACATGCCGAAGATCGACCCGGAGAAGGACAAGGACTCCCCAGCCCCCTACAACGAGGGCGGGTTCAGCCAGGAGGAGGCGATCCAGCACTGCGTCGCCTCCGCCGGCCGCGCGCTGGTCGTGCTCTCGGGAGGCTCGAAGGTGGACGACGACACCCTGCTCGACCACGTGCGCCTGATCATGGGCGCGGGCGGCTCGGGCGTGATCTTCGGCCGCAACGTGTGGCAGCGCGAGTGGTCCGAGGCGGTCGATATCGTCGGCCGGATCAAGGAGTACATGCTCGAGCATGTCTCGCGCATCCCGTAGGGCCTAGCCGGGCCGCGCAGGCACTAATACGGCCGTGAGGCCCCGTCATACCCCCGGGCTCGGGGCAATCCTGCTGCTGGTCGCGGTCGTCGCGCTGCTCGTCTCCGGAGAGGACGGGTGCGGCGGCGCCGAGGAGGCCGTCGATCGGGCGGAGGGGCCGCGCAGCGTCACCGCCGAGGTGCTGCGGGTTGTGGACGGCGACACGATCGAGGTCTCGATCGAGGGCGCGACCGAGGACGTGCGCTACATCGGCGTCGACACACCCGAGTCGGCGATCCCGGGCGAGGCGGTCGAGTGCTTCGGGCGCCGTGCCAGCGCCCTCAACGAGCGGCTCGTGTCGGGGCGGACGGTACGGCTGCGGTTCGACAGCGAGCGCCGCGACCGCTACGGCCGCCTGCTCGCCTACGTCCACGCCCGGGGACGGTTCGTCAACGCCGAGCTCGTGCGGCGCGGCTTCGCCCGCACGCTGACGATCCCGCCCAACGACGCCCACGCACCGCTGTTCGCGCGCCTCGAGCGCGCGGCCGGGCGCGCGGGTCGCGGATTGTGGGATGTGTGCGTCTCTTAACGCTTGGCTAACGCCGACCGAGTCTGGTAGCTTGATGCGCGCGCTCGGCGGCTTCCGCGGCCCGCGGGCGCAAGGAAATTCCCAGTGGAATCCGGTCAGACAGCCCCGAGACTAAACCAGAGCCTGGAGCAGTTCGAGGTCGCGTTCGAGCAGGAGATGGCGGCGGAGCGCCGCCGTCGCAAGCAGCTGCGTCAGCGCGCCGCGAACCGCTCACGCGCGCGACGCATCGCGCGCACGGAGTCGCACGGGAAGATCAGGTTCAGCGTCCTGTTCGTCGCGCTCGCGCTCACCGTGATCACGGTGGTCGTGGTCATGTTCGAGACGCTCGCCTGGCTGATGAGCTGACGCGCCAGGCGAGCGCCGCCGCCCCTCAGCCGCTGCTGCCCTCAGAGAGGTCCTCCAGCCCCCGGTCCACTGCTGCGCGCTGACCTGCCTCCGCACCAAGCCGCTCGGCCTGGATGCTGAGGTAGACCTCCTTGCGGAACACCGGCACGTCTCGTGGGGCTGAGATGCCGATCCGAACCTTGTCCCCCGAAACCGCAAGGACCGAGATCTCGACGTCATCCCCGATCATGATGCTCTGGTTTGTCTTCCTCGTCAGGACCAGCATCCGTGGTGGTACCCCTAGTCGAGGTTTACGACGGTCTACGGCGCGCCGTGCTTGGCGACCGTACGACCACTGATTCAGCGTACCCGACCGCGCTCGACTTGGCTAGCCTGAACCGTCGCTCCGCTAGTGCACACGGGTTTGCGGCCGGGTGTACTAGGCTCGACGCATGGCCAGGAAATCACTCCGCCCACAGCTGAACCAGGTCCGCGCCTGGGTGCGCGAGGGTCGCACCGACGCGTGGATCGCCCACCAGCTCGACATCCCAGCCGCCGAGCTGCGCGAGTTTCGCCGCCGCCACGGGCTGACGGCCGACGGCGGCGAGGACGTCGACGCCGACCTTCGCGACGAGATCGAGGCCGAGATCGAGGCCGCGGCGCTCGAGGAGGTGGCCGAGGAAGCCGAGGTGGCCGAGGCGAGCGAGGAGGCCGCAGAGCGCGAGGAGCCCGCCGAGCGGCCGAAGCGCCGGCGGCGCCGCCGGCGGCGCCGCGGCGGCGGCGGGAGCAAGGCCGCCGCGCTTCAGGCCACGTTCGACCACGGCGACACCGACGGCTTCGGGCTGTGGCTGGATCCCGCGATCCAGGACGATCAGGTCTACTCCGAGCACTGGGCCGGCCACCGCGCGGTCGAGGTCGAGGTGGAGCCGGACCGGATCGTGATCAAGCGGGCGGGGTAGTGCCGCCTCGCCCGGGTACGGCCCGGGCCTGACGAGAGGCGCCGTCAGGAAGGGGCGTATCTGGGTGAGTCGGCACTAGCCGCCAGCTCCTCGGGCGGCCACTCCTCCTTCGGGACGCCCGCCAGGTCGTCCCGCACGGACTCGAGCTCCCGCAGGTCGCCGGGGCTCACACCCTCGTCGCGGGTCAGCCGCTTGGCCATCTGGTCCCGGGTGGCGATCGTCTGGGTCGAGAACAGGTACTCGGCGATCGCCGCGTCGTGCTCGCTGCCCCCGCTCGCGAACGCGCCCCCCTCCTCGGCCGCCCGCCGCAGCGCCCGCGCCACCCGCTCGGCGCCGTCGTCCGCGCCGACGATCGAGCCTACCTCCTGCAGCGGCAGGCGCTCGACGAGCGCCAGCCGCAGCGTCTCGCGGTCGCCGGGCTCGAGGCCCCGCAGTGCGCGCTCGGGGTCGAACTTCGCGGGGCCCCGCCCGATCGCCGTGCGCGCCATGTGGATCAGCGGCCCTCGGTGGTAGCTCGGGATCACCCCGGTGACGAGCGCCAGCGCCGCCCACGCCGCCAGCAGCGCGAGCCCGAGCGCGATCTGGGCGACGATCCCCGCGGGATTGATCGCGTAGTAGCCGACCGCGCACGCAGCGGCGAGGATCGCCGCCAGCGCCAGCGACCGGTACGGCATCACGATCGGCTCCTTGCCGGTCTGAGAGAGGTAGAAGATGTAGGCGCCCGGAGCGGCGAAGGCGAGCATCATCGCCGCGGGCGCGCCCTCGAGCCCGAGCCATGGGATCAGCGTGAGGCAGCCGATCACGAACAGGACCCCGGCCGCGACCGCCGAGACGACGAAGATCGGCCGCTTGCGCCGGTACTTGGCGGCCTTGTTGACCATCCGGAAGACGACCGGCGCGATCATCGCCGCCGACATCAGCGGGATCAGCGGCGCGGCGTCCGCGTACGCGGGCGGGGCGAGGCTGACCAGCGGATCGGCGAACAGGGTGACCGCCAGCAGCGACGCGAGCGTGACCAGCAGGAAGTAGCCGAGCTGCTGGCCGCGGGTGACGTCGGACCCGTACTCCTCCTCCATCGACGCGTACGCCATCGTGCGCTTGAGCGGCTTCAGCGCCCTGCGGAAGCCATGCGGCAGCAGCGAGACCACGATCCCGACCCGCTGCGCGAGCGCGAACAGACCCAGGTCGGCATGGGAGACGTAGCGCGACAGGAAGAAGATCTGGGCCGAGTTGATCGTCCAGAACGACGTGTGGACCGGGATCCGTGGCGAGCCCAGCCGCATGATCGTGAGCGCCTCGCGGGGCTCGAAGCGGAGCTCGAAGCTGCCCCGCAGGGCGATCACGGCGAGCACGGTCGAGGCGGCGGTCCCGATCGCTGTGCCTGCGATTGCGCCCTCCAGGCCGGCGCCGGTGGCGACGAGCGGCACGACAACGGCCAGCACCAGCAGCGGCTGGGCGGACTCCAGGATCACGTACGCGATCGGGCGCCGCTCCATCCACACGACCCGCGACGCGAGCCGGTAGACCGCGCCCGTGGCGCCCGCGAGCCCGGCCCACAGGACGAGCTCGCGGTCCGCGCCCCCGCCGAGCAACAGGTCCGCGACCTCGGTCGCGAACACGACGACGAGCCCGGCGCCCAGCAGCGACAGCAGCGTCGTCAGCACGATCCCGGTCCCGAGGCTGCGCTGGCTCGCCTCGGAAAGCCCGCCGTCATCGTCCTCGTCGTCATCGTCCTCGTCGTCATCGGCCCCGAACACGCGCCTGATCGTGCCCTGCTTGGAGCCGAGGTTGAAGATCAGCGTCAGCAGCCCGGCGAGGAACAGAAGCAACGCGAGCTGGCCGAACTCGGCGGGGCTGAGCAGGTTCGCAAGCACGATCGTGCTCGCGAACGCGATCAAGTTGGTGACGACCAGCCCCCCGGTGAAGATCGACGAGTAGCGGATGACCCGGGCGCCGAGGACGGCTCCGCTGCCCCCCGGCCGGGTTCGATTCCGGCCGCCGTCGCTCAAACCGACCAGTGGTCGAAGCTGCGTCCGGTGAACTCCCGCAGCCGGTCGGCGTCCTCGCGAAGCACGGTGATCACCTCCGGGCTGAGTGCCTCGCGGACGTCGGCCGCGTCGGGGACCTCGATCGGTCGTCGCATGAACATCAGCCGCTGCGCGAACCAGAATCCGCGCGGAAGCTTGCCGCCGAACACGCGCAGGCCGAGCCTCTCGAGGCGGCGACCGAGCTTGGTCGAGCGGTGCTTGCGGCCGGTGCGGTGGCGCTCCCGGGTGAACCCGGGATGCTCGAAGTCGGAATCGACGCCCGCGAAGGAGAGGATCTCCCTCAGGGTCTCGAGCCGGCGCCGGCGAAGGTCCGCCTGATCGACGATCAGGATCTGCTCGGCGGGAAACCGGTTGAGGAACTGCGTCACCTGCATGAAGTACTGGCTGCGCAGCACGTAGGTGGTGTTGGGGTGCATCACGGTCGCCGCCATGTCGCCCTTCTCGCGCCGCTTGGCGTAGTTGTGCACCCAGTGCGCCGCGATCCGCGCGACCGGGTCGCGGACGAGGTAGATCATGCGCACGTCGGGCACGAGCGAGCGCATCCGCTCGGGGACGCCGGCGTGGTGCGGATACGCGGTGTAGTTCGGCGACGCCTCGCCGCGGACGTCAGCGCTGGGGTCGAAGTGGCGCGCGTACCACTCGACCCCGCGGTCCCAGTTGCGCTCCTTGATGAAGAAGTTGAGCTCCTTCGGCGTCGACATCGAGATCTGCGGGTGCAGCCCGAGGTAGTAGTGGAGCCCGCTCGTGCCGCACTTTTGGGCGCCGATGACGATGAGGTTCGGGAGGGACGAAGCGTCGGCAAAGGGCTGGGAATCATTTCCCGCCAAATCCTCCGCTGCGCGTCCGGTTTGGCGGGGTTTCGGCCGGGACTGTGTTTCTGGTCCCACGGAGGCTTCCACGCGGGCGAGGTTACAAGAGCGCTAGACGCGATCCGGCAGCGCCGGAATCCAGCGCGCGAGATCGCCGCCGGATGCCCCGATCGCCTCGAAACTGCGCGGTGAGCGGCCGGCGAGCGCCTCGCCGAGGCGCCGGCGGACGAGCGCGTCGTAGTCGAGACCCGGGAGATGCGCGAGAACGTCCGCACGCGGCGGCACGTACTCGACTACGACCCCGGCGTCGCGCAGGAGCCCGAACGCGGGCGAGTCGGTCATCACCAGCAGCTGCGCGGGATCGACCCCGTCGGCGAGGAGCGCCTCTAGGCCCGCTCGCAGCTCGTCGACCGAGGCGCCGAGAGCCACGCAGGCGATCTCGACCGGCGCGGAGCGGCGGCGCTCGCCGGGGTGGCGAAGCAGCGCGCTGGCTCGGGCGCGGGACTTCGTCGCCCACATCGCCGCGCGGCCCGGTCGCGGGCTGGGAAGCCCCGCTCGCCCGCCGCCGTCGGAGTCCGCCGCGAGCCCGGACAGCAGCCGCGCGGCCTCGACGGCGCCGTTCCACTCACCGAGCTCCCGCGCGCGGGCGGAGAGCCGGGCGCGGAGGCTGGTGTCGAGCATCTCCTCGAGCCGCGCCTCGATCCGCTCCGAGGATGGCCCCTCGCATGCGAGCGCGAGCCCGGTGCGGTCGGCGTATCGCGCCCGCGCGGCCTGGTCGTCGAGCTCCCGCGGCATCGGCACGAACAGAGTTGGCACCGCGAACCGGATCAGCTCGTGGTAGGCGTTGTAGCCGGCGGCGCTGACCGCGAAGTCGAACGCGCGGAAGTAGCGGCTGACCGGGTAGGTGTCGCGCACCAGCGTGACCGTGTCGGGCACGTCGAGACGGGACGAGATGCTCGACTCGAGCGCCGCGACCTGGACCCCGGGCTCGGCGGCGAGCCGCGCCAGGCAGCGCTGCACCGCGTGGTCGACGCCCGGTCCCTGGCCCAGCGCCACGAGCACATTGAGCCGACCGGGCTCGAGCCCCAGCGCTCGCTCGGCCTCGTCGCGGGCGAGCAGCTCGGCCTCGTCGCAGAGCACGATCGGGGCGACGCGCACCGCTTCGGACCGCCTCGCGACCGTGAGTCCGGCGTCGTCGTCCGCGGCGATCTCCCCGGGCTCGAGCACGAGGTCGAACGCGGCGGCGAGAGCGAGGATCGGACGCCCGCGCCGCGCCCGCCACAGCGGCCGCCGGGACCACACCTTGGTCAGCCCGGGGACGGCGCTCATCGCCTCGAGCGCCGCCGGGTACGGGTGTGCTCCGTCGAACACGGCCACGGAAGGGCCGGCGTCGGCGAGCACGCCCGCCAGTCGCGTTCGCAGGCGCCGGCCCCACTCCAGGTGCGACCCGGCCCCCGGGGTGTCGTAGGAGCCGATGTACTCGACCAGGAACCCCTGCTCGCGAACGACGGGCGCCGCCGCCGACAGGGTCAGGAACAGCGGCTCGACGCCCGGCTCGAGCCGCCGCGCGATCGCCATGCTGCGGGTCAGGTGACCGAGCCCGGTCCCATTACTAGTCATGAACAGAACCCTGTGCATCAGATACGGCCGTTCCCGGCGGTGACCGCCAAGTTCGCTTGCGAACTTGGCGCCTGATTCAACTGCGCTCGTAGGCCGCTATCAGCTGCGGGGCGCAGTGGACGCCCTCGTCGCGCAGCGCGTCCAGGGTGCGCTCGTACTTGCGCCGCAGCCGCAGTCGCTGCCACCGCGACAGCCCGTTGGGTGAGGCCGCCCGCTCGCGGTCCGCCGGGCCGAGCCACCGCTCGAGGAACTCGCGCATCGGAGGCTCGTCGTCGATCTCGAGGAAGTCCAGCAGCGCCGCGTACGGAGGCTCGCGGTCTCCGCTCAGCATCTCGTCCAGCACGAGCACGTGGAGCCGCCGCGTCCCGAGCGAGTAGCTGACGCCGTCCTCCTCGCCCCGGACGGCGCCGTCGACCGCCCGCAGGCGCTCGGCCCACCAGTCGATCCCGGCGACCGGATCGCCGGGCCCCCAATCGGTTTCCGCGAGCCGGAAGGCCGCGACCCGACCGTCGCGCACGACGTGCACGAAGCGGGCCTCCTCGAACAGCCGCGCCAGGACCGGCGCGTGGTGGAGGTTGCGGGCGCTCGTCTCGACCAGCCCCGGCTTGCCGTCGGCCGCCGCGAGGGGCAACAGGAGGTCGTAGAACAGTCCCCTCGACGCCGCCAGGGGATCGTCGAGGTAGGACGAGGAGAAGCGCTCCACCGCGGCCTCGAAGCGGTCCGCGGGGACGACCTGGTCGAGCCGGCCGCGTCCCGACCCCTCGCCGCCTCCCCACCAGATCTCGCGCAGCTTGAGCAGGAACCGCTTCAGGCTCACACGGCCCTCGATCAGGTCGCCGATCCCGTCGGTGTCGCAGTGGAAGCGGGCGTCGATCGGCACGACCGCGTAGCGCGACCCGCTGCCGAGCAGCTGGGCGACCATCTGCGCCCCGCGCCGGGCGCGGCCGGGGCCGGCGAGGAATACGAGGTCGCGCGACTCCGGCATCCCGGCGGCCGGCTGCGCGGAGGCCGGCTCCGCGGCGAGCTCGGCGTCGGCCCGGGACGCCGACGGCGTCGCCGCGGCGTCGCGGGTCGGCGCCGCGCGCTCCAGCGTGTGGCGAAGCAGCCCGGCGCAGTGCACCCGGTTGCGCTCGAGACGCTCGAGCGCGTCCACGTACCGGGTCATGTACGTCTCCTGATCTTCCTCCGACAGCCCCTTCCGCCACCGCTCGCGGTGGGCGCGCTCGGGGCTCATCTTGGTCTCGAAGTAGGAGCGCATCTCGAGCTCGTCCTCGAAGCCGACGCCGTCGAGCAGCTCGCGGTAGGTGCGCTCGCGGTCCCCGTACACGAGCTCGTCGAGGCTGATCACCGTCAACCGGTCCGCCGGGATGTGCTTCACCGCCCGGTCGATCCGGCGCAGCCGGCCCTCCCACCACTCGATCCCCTGCTCGGGGTTGCGCGGATAGACGACGCCGCGTCCCTTCGCCACCCGCGAGGACGCGGCGTCGCGGCCGTCGCGAACCGTGTGCACGAAGCGGGCGTCGGGGAACACCCGCAGCAGCGCGGGGCCCTGGGCGACGGTGTCGCAGCTCATCTCGACGAGGCCGGGCTTGCCGGCCTCGGTGGCGATCGGGCCCAGGAGATCGAAGAACAGGCCGCGGCAGGCTGCCTCGGGGTCGTCCTCGTAGGCGGACTCGAACGCGGCGATCGCGCCCTCGAAGCGCTTGCGAGGCACGTTGCGATGCAGCCCACGCACGCGGCGACGGTGGACGCTGCGCCACCACCCGGGCACGCGCCGCCACCACGTCGAGCGCAGCGTGGCGACGAACTCGTCGACGCTCACGGTCCCGTCGAGCAGGTCGGGGAATCCGCCCGGGTCGCTGTGGAATCGGACCTCGTTGCTGACGTTCTCGAAGCCCGAGTTCCGGCCCAGCAGCTTGGCGAGGACGTGGGTGCCGCTGCGGCCCGTGCCGCCTACGAAGATCGTCTTCATCGCCGAGGAAGGATAGGCGTCACGCTCTCGTGGTCGTCGGGCTGCAGCCGGCGCTCGGCGCGCAGCTAACGGGCGAACACCGTGTTGTAATCACGACGATGGGGGACGGACGTCGAACCAGGGCCGGCAGGATCGGCCGCGGCACCGCGGCGCTCGCGATCGGCGTGTGCGGGCTCGCGACGGGCTCCGCGGTCGCCGTCGAGCGCGCCACGGCGCAGAGCGGGTCCGATCACGTGCTCGTCGCCACGACCGGCAACGCCTCGGAGCTGCGCGAGTCGATCCCGATCACCCGCACCGAAGCGAAGAAGCCGCGGGTTGTGATGTCCCTGCGCCCAGACCAACTCCCCAGCCTCGGCTCGGGCGACAGGCTGAAGGCGACGGCGGAGGTCGAGGTGACCACGGACTGCTACGAGCGGATGCCGCGCTGCGTCGGCAACCCCTACACCTACGCACCGATCGCCAACGCCCGGATCGTGCTCGCCAACGGGCCGTTCGTGACCGGGCCCGAGAACGCGGTCGAGCTCGGCGCGAAGCGGGTCAAGTGCCGGCAGAAGCCGCCGGACCGCGTCCACCACTGCATGTTCGTATTCAGGGACGACGAAGCGGCGCTCGACATCGCCAGCCGCGGCGAGCTCCCGTGCGCGGCTTCGAACTGCCACCTGAACCTCGTCGTCGACTCGTTCAGCACGCGCAAGAAGAAGGGCAAGGAGGGCAGGCGCAACAGGCTGCTGATCGGCGAGGACGAGCCCGACGGGAGCGTCGGCCACGACAAGGGGCGGCTGAACGCGATCCGGTTCTCGCCCGGGAACCAGCCGCCGGTGGGGCCGGTCCGTACGCTCACGCCCCTGGTGACCGAGACCCCGATCGACAAGGGCCGGCGGGCGGTGGTCTACTCCCAGGAGCTGACCGGGCTGAAGGAAGGCGACCAGCTGGTCGCCAACGCCCTGCTCAGCACGAGCATCGCCCACCTCGACTACGTCGTGCAGATGGGCTCGCGGCTGATCATCGCCGACAGCCCGACGGCGACCGGTCCCGGCAAGCCGGGCAAGAAGTACACCGATCCGCCGGGCGAGATCACAGAGTCGAACGGGTACAACTGCACGCAGCGCAGCCCGGCATGCACCACGTACAAGACCGGGGTGATCACGATCAGCAGCGACGCCGAGACCGGGAAGGGCGACCCGGTCCCGCTGTACGCCAACTACGTGTTCAAGAGCGCGAAGCCCGGCTCCCAGGCGCCGTCGGGGGACAGGGTCCTGATCGTCCCGGGCGGGGGCCTCGAGATCACGCGCTACCCCGCGAGCATGAGGGGCTAGCCGGCTCCCGGCCGGCAAGCGACTCCCGCGCAGTCCCTCAGCGCCTCGAGCCGCTCGGCGAGCCGCGCCCGGACGCGTGAGTAGCGCCGATCGTCGGCGACGTTGCGGAGTTGGTGGGGATCGCGGTGGAGGTCGTATAGCTCGACGGGCCCGTTCTCGTGCTCGACGTAGACGAAGCGGTCTGTGTGGACGCCCACGAACTTATGCTTTGTGAGCATCTCCAGGAGCAGCGTGCGTTTCGATCCCGTGGCAGAGTCATTGGCAACAGGGACAAGCGACGCCCCGTCGAGCTCCTCGGACGCTCGCACGCCCGTCACCTCCAGGATCGTGGGGGCGAGGTCGACATTGGCCGATGGCTGATGGCGCTTCGCACCCGCCGGGAACCCGGGCCCGGCGATCACCAGCGGCGCTCGGATCGCCTCCTCGTACTGGCTCGCCTTGCCCCGGACCCGATGCTGTCCGAGCAGGTAGCCGTTGTCGGACGTGAACAGGAATAGGGTGTCCTCGAGCTCGCCCGCGCGTCGCAGCGCGCCCACGAGGTCGGCGACCATCTCGTCTACGGCCAGCAGGCTCTCCAACCGACTGCGGTATGCCCGCTCCATCTGCTCGATCGCCGTCGGACTCAACCGAGGCACATTTCGCACCCGAGGTGGCTTGTCTTCAATCGCCGCTTCGTCGAAGGACGCTGGTCGCGGCAGCGGCTGATCCGAGAACGTACCGCGGTGACGCGGAGCGGGACGCGGGTTTCGTGCCGCGTCAACGCCCTCGAGCACCCCCTCGTCATGCGGGGCCAGCGTGGCCACGCTGAGGAAGAAGGGCCGTCCCCTACCGGCCTCCTCTTCGACGAACCCCACGGCCTTTCGCGCGAGGACGTCCGTCTGGTAGTCGCGCGGGCGGGAACCGTAATCCCGTAGGTCCCCGTTCTCGTTCAGGGTGTAATTGAACATCTGGAACTCCGTGTCCAGGACTGGCACCTCCCACACGTCCCACCCAGGCGGGACCTCCTTCGGATCTCCCGGATGGTTCGGCGCCCCGTAGTTGTTCAGGTAGCGACCGATGTGAGCCGTTCGGTAGCCGGCTTGGCGCATCCACACCGCCAGGGTGTCGGAGCCGTCGAACGCCTGAAAGCCTCCGTCGGGCAACCTGTTGCCGAGGACCTCGTGGTTGTGCGAGTACTTCCCGGTCAGGAAGCTGGCGCGGGACGGACAGCACAGAGGCGTGGTCGCGAAGAACTCCCTGAAGGTGGTTCCCCTTCTCGCCATCCGCGCGACATGTGGCAGGAAGCGCACAGATTCCGCCTCTTGGTCATCGGTCATCACGACGACCACGTTCCGCGAGCGAGGGGGCGCCGAGCTCTCCTCTGACTC
This sequence comes from Solirubrobacterales bacterium, assembly GCA_035461345.1. GTDB lineage: Bacteria > Actinomycetota > Thermoleophilia > Solirubrobacterales > 70-9 > DASPWW01. Next base: position 33,448 of record DATHVJ010000187.1, read on the forward strand.
GCCGCATCCGGCCGCGTTCAAGCCGGCGAGAGCGATCAGCGCGACTGCGGCTACGATCACCGCAAGAGGCCAGGACGAGCGACGCATCGCGGCGCGACGCTAGGCCGGCGCCCGCTCGTAGGTGCGGCGCAGCTCGGCGGCGCCCTCGACCCCGTCGGCGGCGAGGCGGTCGAGCGCGTCCTCGTACCGGCGCCGCAGCTCCTCCTGGGCCTCGTCGGAGAGCCCTGTGCGCCAGCGATCGCGATGCGCGTTCTCCGCGATGACGTGGCGGTCGAAACAGGCGCGGATCTCCGGCTCGTCCTCGAGCTCGAGGAACTGGAGCAGGCGACGGTAGGTGTCCTCGCGGTCGCCGTACGCGAGCTCGTCGAGGCTGATCGTGAGCAGCCGATCCGGTGGGATCTCGCGTGCCGCGGCGTCGATCCGCCGCAGCCGCCGCTCCCACCACCTCAGGCCCTCGAAGCCGTCGCGCGGGTGCTCGCGCTTCTGCCGCTTGCCGACCTTGGAGGCGCCCGCGTCGCGGCCGTCGCGCACGGTGTGGATCAGCCGCGCGTCGGGGAACACCTCGAGCAGGGTCGGCCCCTCGGCGACGTTGTCGGAGCTCATCTCGACGAGTCCCGGCTTGCCCGCCTCGGCCGCCAGCGGCCCCAGGAGGTCGTCGAACAGCGCCCGGCACGTGCGACGGGGATCGGAGCCGTACGCGGCCTCGAACTTCCCCACCGCCGCGTCGAACCGATTCCGCGGGACGACCTTGTACAGGCCGCGCTCCTCACGGCCCAGCGGCAGCCTCGGCAGCAGCGCCGGGAAGGGCTCCCCAGCCTTGATCCGGTGCCACCAAAACCGGCGCAGCTTGCGCACGAACTGGGCGAGCGTGACGCGGCCCCCGAGCAGGTCCGGGAACCCGCGCGGGTTGCAGTGGAAGCGTGCCTCGATCTCGACGTCGCGATACCGCGAGTGGTGGCCGAGCAGCCTCGCGAGCACGTGCGTGCCGCTGCGCCCGGTGCCGCCGACGAACACGTGGTCGAGCTCCCTTGTCACGAGGACAAGGCTAGCCCTCGACCCGGTAGCGGTCGACGTAGCGACCGCAGGCGTCGCCGAGCGCCTCCGTCCTCGTTTTCGCAACCGGCGTGAGCGCGATCGCGCCGAGCCATGTGCGCCGCTCTACCCGCAGCAGGCGCTGGAGCCAGCTCCGCTCGGGCTGGCGGATCGAAACCCGCGCCCGCTCCCCGCGCTCGACGTCGATCGTCCCCGCGGGCCAGAACTGCCCCTCTCCGGGGGCGAAGCCGAACATCCCGTCGAGCGACGCGGGGAGCGCGACGTCCGTCACCCCCGGCGCCTCGACCTCGAGCGCGACGGGGCTGTGGTACTGGAGCGAGACCGCCCACTCGCCTCGCTCGAGATCGAACGACTGCGCGGCGGATCCCCCGGTGGTGAACGAGCTCGACGGCCGCCAGCGACGCTTCGGCCCGACGACCGGCTCGGGCGCCACCGTGGCGAGACCGGACCGCCGCGCGGTGCCCCTCCCCGCCCGGCGGGCGCAGTCGAGGACCGCGCCCGGCGCATCCGGGGGCTCGATCACCTCCTGCGGCGCAACCTCGCCCTGCCGCCTCCACAGCGTGTAGGACGGCGTCGACGCCATACGCTCGAACTCGGGCGGCGGAGCGCTCGCGTACGCGGCGTTGGTCGTGATCACGTAGCGGAACCGGTTGAGCGTGTCGTGTGTGACGGAGTCGAAGTCCAGCGCCCGGCCCTGGTCCCACCGCTTGCCGTCGCGGGGCTTGACGTCGCGGCTCGGCACGTAGCCTCCCGGGCTGCCGACCAGCGCCCCGCGCAGCCGGTACGGCGCGAAGCGGTCGGCCGCCAGCACGAGCACGCGCTCGCCCTCGACCACGTCGCGCAGGCTCTCGAGCTCGCCGGCCCGCTGCTCGGTCCCCACCGGCGCGGCGCGCAGCGCCAGCAGAGTCGAACCGGCGGCGCCGAGGGTGAAGACGACGGCGAGCGCGGCGACCTGGGCACGCCACGGCGTCCGCCAGTCGGTCGCCAGCAAGGGGCGTAGCAGAAACAGCATCGCGACCGGCGCCATCACCGCCAGCGCCTTCGCCTCGACGTGGATCCCGCCGCGCCACCGGGCTCCCGCGTACACGAGCACCGCGGCGACGAGGGCAGCGGGCACCGCGTAGTCGCGGCGGCGCGTCCACCACCACGCGGCCACCGCCGCGGCGGCGAGCGCGACAAGGGTCGCCACCAGGGCGTCCACCTCGCCGGCGACGTCGGCCCTGAAGTCGCCCGCCGGCCAGATCCCGAGCGCCTCACGCGGCGAGACGGAGCTGATCAGCCGTCCCGTCGAGGCCTGGATGTCGCCGAAGCGATCGATGAAGCCCGACAGGCTCCCGGCCTGGGCGATCGCGACCACCGCGAGCACCGCGGCCGCGGCGGCGAGCGCGGGCCACGCGGGCCGAACGGCGGCGGCCAGCTCGCCGGCGGAGGTCCTGAGGCGCCCGGCGGCGAGCTCGAGGCCGAGCCAGATCGTCGCCGCCGCGAGCGGCCACACCAGCGCGGCGAGGCTGAACGTGAGCACTGCGGCCAGCGCGAGCACCCCGAGCGCGAACAGGCTCGCGGCGAGGGGACGCCGATTCCCCGAGCCTTCCCCGACCGCGCGATCTGCTTGCAGATCGCGCGCCTCGTGAAGCGCCACCGCCGTCCCGACCAGGAACAGCGCCATCGCCGTCTCCTTGAACGCGCTCTGTGCCAGGAACGAGGCGGCGAGGTACGGCAGTCCGACGAGCGCCGCCGCGATCGCGCGGCGGATCGGCGGCAGGTCGCGCAGCACGGCGAGCGCCGCAAGAGCGGTCAGCACCGGGATCGCGAGCAGGATCCCGTTGAAGGCCGTCTCCACCGACGCCCCCGTCCCCTCGGCGAGCGCCGCCGCCAGCGATTGCAGGCCGAGCGGGTACCCGAGCTCGATCCCGCGTGGCTCGGGCCCGAACCCCGTCGCGAGCCACTCGCTCCAGAACAGCTGCGCCGCGTGATCGTTGGTGTAGATCCCCTCGCCCAGGACCCCGACCCGTCCGCTGATCGCGAACGGGATCGAGGCCGCGACCAGCACGATCAGCGCCGCCGGCAACGCCTCGCGAGCAAGGCCCGCCGCATCGACCCCCCGCGGCCGCCTCGACGCGAACACGAGCGCGCCGAGGAGCAGCACCCCGATCGCGATCGCGGCAGTGAGCCCCCTTCCCGGGAGCCGCACCACCGGCTGCGCCACCACGACGAGGGCGGCGAGGCCGACGGGGGCCGCGAGCCAGCTCCACTCGCGGCCTCCGAGCGCGGCCAGCAGCGCGCGGCCGGCGACCAGGGACGCGGCGCATACCAGCGCCGCCAGCGCCCAAACGGCGATCACGCGCGCACCCTATTCACGCCCCCGCTCGCAGCTCGCCGGGTCGAGATCGCCGTCGATCGCGAACACCGACACGTCCTCGTCGCGAACGATCTCCTCGGCCTCGGGGGCGGCGCGCGTCCACCCCGCCTCGGGTGGCTCGTCCGGGCGCGTCCCCACTCCCTCGGTCGGCTCGCGGAAGCCGGTGACCACGTATCCGTAGTCGCCGTCGTCGAGCGCCTGAAGCCATTGCTCGCAGCTCGTGACGGGCTCGAACGAGCCGTCCGGCCCTCGGACGCCGATGAACTCGACCCGGTTCGACAGATCGGTCCCGTACAGCGGGTGCTGGCGCGCGATCACGGTCGCAATGCGGGCGTCCTCGACCCCGCGTGCCCACATGAACGCCGAGTCCTCCGGATTCCCGCCGGCGCGGGTCTCGTAGCGGCCCTCGAGGTACGTGCGCTGGGCGTGATAGCCGAGGCCGACCCCGATCCCGACGATCAGGGCGAGCGCCGGGCCGATCGCCCGCCGAGGCAGGCGCCCAGCCCGCGCTGCCCAGGCGAGGGCCCCCGCTGCGGCGGCCGCGGCGCCGCCGGCTAGAGCGGCGCGGGCGGACACCACCCCAACCACCTCGTCGGAGCCGAGCGCCGCGACCGCGCCGGCGACCACGAGCCCCCCGAGGCCGAGCGCGCGCCACCGCGGCCCCCACCTGGTCGCGAGGATCGGCACCAGCGCGACCGCGAGCGCGAGGACGGGAGCGAGGTAGCGCAGGTTGGACGCGAAGCCGACCGGCATCCCGTCGGGCCCGGACGCCGACAGGGGCGTGAACGGGTACACGGCGGCCGAGGCGACCGCGGTCCACCCGAGTACCCGCTCGACGGCCGAGCGTCCTCGCGCCAGGCAGCCCACGGCGCCGACCACGGCCAGCGCGAGCACGAGCGGCCACAGCGCGCCGAAGCGCTCGTCGAGCGCCGGAAACAGCCACTCGCTCCACACGCCGGTGTCGGTCGCGTAGCCGATCAGGGCATGGGGCTCGCGGGTCCCGGAGAGATAGTCCTCGGGGCCGGGCAGCGCCACCGGGCCGAGCGAGGACGCCCACGGGAGCGGGTTGCCGACGTGGGCGAGGTTGCGCGCGAACCAGAACCCGCCCCCGGCGAGGAGCGCGCCCACCCACGCGCCGCTCGCCGCGACACGGCGCCCCGCCGGAGCGGCGACGATCACGCCCACGGTCAGGGCGAGCGCCGGCGCCGCCAGATTGAGCTTCGTCCCGACCGCGAGGCCCGCGGCGAGGCCGGCGAGCGCGACCGGGGCGGCCGCCGAGCTCAGATACGGCTGCGCACGGGAGCGAGCGGCGTTGGCGAGCAGCGCCGCGGCAGCGAGCAGGAAGAAGGTGGCGACGATGTCGTTGCGGGCCTCGCCGGGCTGGTCCGCGTACACACCCGAGGCGAGCACGACGCCGACCGCGACGACCGTCCACGGGGCCGTTCCCCACGGGCGCCCAAGGCACCACGCCGCGAGAAGCGTCGCCGCGAGCCACCCGAGGTTGAGGAACGGGGACAGGATGTCGCGCTCGGTGAGCAGGATCCCCGCCGTGTGGAAGAGCTCCGAGTTCGCCGGGTAGAACCACGTCAGCAGCGCCGGGGAGGTGAAGTGGAGCGCGGTGAGCGAGCCCTCCTGCGCGAACCGCGCCGCGAACGGCATGTGGTACCAGAGGCTGTCGAAGCCGTACATGCCGTACAGCAGCGTCGGGTAGGCGCGTCCCGACCACTCGGCGAACAGCGCCACCGTGACGAGCGCCGCGACCGCCACCCCCCCGCGGCCGGGCGGGAGCGCGGGCGGCGCCTGGGCGTCGGATGGCATTGGCCGCGGGGACGCCGCCAGGCCCAACCCGAGGCCCACCGCGACGCACAGTCCCACGAGCGGCACCTCCTCGAGCCACCCGACCGTGCCCAGCGCCTCCATCGACCACACAAGCAACACGAGCGCGACGACCAGCTCCGCGAGCCGCGCCGGCGCGCCGGACCATCCCGGCAGCAGCCGCGCCCGGACGCGGTACGCTCCCCAACCGAGCGCGGCCGCGATCACGGCGAGCTCGATGACGCCGACGGCGTAGCTCGCTAGCGACATCTCAAGACCACCCCGCGAGCGCGGACGCGAGAGCGAGCGAGTAAGGAACGACGCGCCAGGTTCGCAAGCGAACCTGGCGGTGGTCAGCGGGCAGTGAGCGAGCGGGAGCGGAGCACGTCGCGGGTGTTATTCCGGCAGGTTCCGGATCACGTAGGCGCGCTCGCCGGGCTCGATCATGCCCAGGCGCCGGGCCTCGCGCTCGATCGTCTCGGGATCGCTCAGCGCGGCCTTGCGCTCCTCGAGCTCGCGGTTCTCGCGCGCGAGCTGGACGAAGTTGTCGCGCTCCGCGCGCGAGTCGCGCCACGAGTCGACGAGGTTGACGACCGGGTTCAGGTACGAGAGCAGAACGGCGAACAGCACGAGCACCAGCGCGATGCGTCCGACGCGGTCCCAGTCGATGCGACTGCGCCGCCGCCGCGCGGGGCGCGCACGGTACAGCCGGTAGTCGTGGGTGCTCACGCACGAGCCTTCGCTCCGCGCCGCGTCGCGCCTGCCCTCGTCGCCCGCCCTGCAACCACGATTGCAGGAGCGGCTAGCGCCGCGCGAACGCGTCGAGGCCGGGGTACGTCGCGTCGACGCCCAGCTCCTCCTCGATCCGCAGCAGCCGGTTGTACTTGGCAACCCGGTCCGAGCGCGACGGCGCTCCGGTCTTGATCTGGCCCGCGCCCGTGCCGACCGCGAGGTCGGCGATCGTCGTGTCCTCGGTCTCACCCGAGCGATGCGAGATCACCGTCGTGTACCCGGCCTCGCGGGCGATCCCGATCGCCTCCAGGGTCTCGGTGAGCGTTCCGATCTGGTTCACCTTGACGAGGATCGAGTTCGCGACCCGATCGGCGATCCCGCGCCGCAGGCGCTCCGGGTTGGTGACGAAGAGGTCGTCTCCGACGAGCTGCACCCGGTCGCCGAGCCGCTCCGTCAGCGCCCGCCACCCGTCCCAGTCCTCCTCGTCCATTCCGTCCTCGATCGAGACCACCGGATGCCGCTGGGCGATCCCGGCCCAGTACGCCACCATCTCCTCGGCGCTAAGCGTCCGCCCCTCGTGCTCGAGCACGTACGCGCCGTCCCGATAAACCTCGCTGGCGGCGGGATCGAGCGCTATCCAGACATCCTTCCGCGGCTCGTAGCCGGCTGTCTCGATTCCCTCCACCAGCGCCTCCAGCGCGGCCTCGTTCGACTCGAGATCGGGAGCGAAGCCGCCCTCGTCGCCGACCGCCGTCGACAGGCCGCGCCGTTTCAGCGTCGCCTTCAGCGCGTGGAAGATCTCGGCCCCGCAGCGCAGCGCCTCCGAGAAGCTCCGCGCGCCGGCGGGCACGATCATGAACTCCTGAAAGTCGACCGCGTTGTCGGCGTGAGCGCCGCCGTTGAGCACGTTCATCATCGGCACCGGGAGCACACTCGCGGGCGCGGCGCCCGACAGGCGCGCCACGTAGCGGTACAGCGCCTCGCCGGCCTCGGCCGCGGCCGCCTTCGCCGCCGCGAGCGAGACGCCGAGGATCGCGTTCGCGCCCAGCCTGCTCTTGTTCGGGGTGCCGTCGAGCTCGCGCATCGCCAGGTCCACCCCGGCCTGGTCCGCTCCGTCCGCGCCCACCACTGCGTCCGCGATCTCGCCGTTGACGTTGGCGACCGCGCCGGCGACCCCCTTTCCCGCCCACTGCGAACCTCCGTCGCGCAGCTCGACGGCCTCGAACTCCCCCGTAGAGGCGCCGGAGGGAACCGCCGCCCGGCCCCGGGCACCGGAGCCGAGGGTCACGTCGACCTCGACCGTCGGATTCCCCCTCGAGTCGAGGATCTGGCGCGCGTGGACGGCCCGGATCGCGGACATTGGGCGAACAGTCTGCCAGGCACCCCGCCAGGACCGACGAGAGGGGCCGGCGCGAGCCGGCCCCTCTCATCAGGCGCGCGATTCCGAACGAGCAGATCGCGGATCGCGGGTAATCCGGCTAGCCCGCGATCAGGCAGTAGGCGTAGACGGTGAACTCGCGGGTCTGGTTGTTCCTGTTGTGGCCGCCCGCGCGCCAGCCCTCGCCGTCACGGTGGTCGATCTGACCCTCGACGCTCAGATTGGTCGGCGCGTCGTTCCAGCGCCAGCCACCGCTGAGCACGCGCTGGTTGGCGTCACAGCTCGCGGTCCTGGCCTCGTTCGAGTTGCCGGGGATCGTGAACGTCTCCCTCTTCTGCTCGATCGCCGCGAGCTCATCCCCGCCGATCGGGAGCGTCTTGTTTGATCTGCTTGCGCGCCTGCCTCTTGGCGATCGTCTTGGTCTTCTTCTTGCTGATGCTTGTGGTCGCGCTCGGACCGGCGATCGCCGTGCCCGCTAGCGCCGCGATCAGCGCCATCACGGCCCCGACGAGCGCCTGGGACGACCCCTGCGTGATGCGTCTCATACCACTCCCTTCCTGTACACGAACCGCCCTCGCATCCCACGAGGTGAAGCCCGCCCTTCGCCAGCAGGGGCGCACACTTTCTCACCCTGTCGCGGCTTGTCAAGACCGGCGGCCGGCCATGGACCGGCTAGCCCGGGACGGGGCTCGAGCTGACCTGCTGCTCGCGCTTGAAGCAGAACTGCCACAGCGTGTCGCCCTGGTCGCGGACGGAGTAGAAGACGCATGTCGTCTCCGGCCCCTCCGGCGCTATCTCCTGCGCGGGCTCTCCAAGACGCTCCTCGACCTCGGCGCGAGTGAGGTTCGGCGCGATCGCCTGCGCCTCCTCGAGCGTGATCACGCCGCCATCGGCGTCGTCGCCGTCGACGAGCCGGCTGATGCCGAAGTAGCCGACCAGGAATGCCGCGGCGACGATCGGGATCGCGAACCACCAGCTCCATTGCAGCCGGGGCATGCGGCGCCCGCGTGCGTAGGGCCCATGGCAGTTGGGGCAGACCTCGGCGTCGGTTCGCGTGGCGACCGAGCAGTGGGGACAGACCTTGAGCAGCGCCTCGTCGCGGTGGGCCTCCATCGGCTGCAGGCTATCCGTGAAGGGCGCCTTGCAGCGCCCCGTTGGTGCGTGCACGTGCCGGGGGTGCGAGTGGATCCTGAATTCCGCGTGTTGCAGGGAAAGGTGCGTTTCGAGCATGGAGCCCTGGCAGCGACCGCGGCGCGCCGCGCGGTCGTCGCGGTGGTCCTCGCCGCATCCGTCGCCGCGTCGGCGACTCTCCCCGCCGGCGCCGGCGGGCGCGCCTACACGCCGCCGAAGAAGAAGACCTACCACGGCGTGCGCGAGACCGGCGAGCTCAAGCACTGGTTCCGGTTCGCGACGGCGGTTCGCGCCCACCCGGCCGTGATGCAGACGTTCCACACCTGGGGCACCCGCCCGACGATGGCGATGGAGCGATGGACCGCGGCGAGGGCCCGCGGGATGCTGAGCGTCTCGACCGCGACCGGGGGCGAGCCCGAGGAGATCGACCCGTACGGAATCGCGCACGGCCAGGGCGACGGGTATCCGCTGTGGCTGAACCATGACATCGCCGCCTGGGGCCACCCGACCTACATCCGGCTGATGCCGGAGATGAACGGGCACTGGAACCCCTATTCCGCGTTCAACTCGAACGGAAGCTCGCGAGGCAAGCGCCACTCGACGCACTGGTTTCGCCACGCGTGGAGGCGATTCGCGCTGATCGTACGCGGCGGCACGACCGCGAAGATCAACCGGCGGCTCGAGGCGCTGGACATGAAGCCGATCCAGGCCCGGGGCCCGTACGAGCGCAGCGAGGTCCCGGCGCATCTGCCGCGTCCGAAGGTGGCGCTGATGTGGGTTCCACAAACCGAGGGGTCGCCGAACCTGTTGTCGAACGGACCGGACGACTACTGGCCGGGAGGCAGGTACACGGACTGGGTCGGGCTCGACATGTACTCGATCTATCCCAACTTCGACGGCTTCAACCGCTTCTATCGCGCGTACCGCGGGAAGCCGTTCGTCGTCGGCGAGTACGGGCTGTGGGGCGAGGACAACCCGAGCTGGGTGAAGCGGATGTTCCGTTGGGCGCGCAACCACCGGCGCGCGCGACTGCTCGTCTACTACACGACCGTCGCCGACTCCGACCCGTTCAAGATCTGGGATCACCCACGCAGCCGGCGCATGATGCGCAAGATCCTCAACCGCAAGCGGTATCCGGCCTTCGCGCCCGAGGCCAACGACTACGCCGGGCCGACCGGCGGAGTGGGCGCCGGCGGTTAGGGAGCGGTGGGGGCGCCCGTCTGCGGCGGAGCGCCCGTCGGAGGCGCGGCCCCCGTCGGAGGCGCGGCCCCCGTCGGCGGCGCGGCCCCGGTCGGAGGCGCGCCGGGCTGCGGCGCGCCACCGGGGCCGACCGGCGCGACACCCGGCGGGAGACCCTCGCCCTGCTCGGCCGCCGGCGCCAGCGGGCCCTGCGCCAGCCCCGGCGTGATGACTCCCGGGGTCACCGACCCCGCGCTGCCGGGTGCGGCCGGACGGCTTGACTGCACGGGCGGCGCGCCCTCCGGCGTCGGTGGAGGCGGGGCGTTGGCGCACCGCTCGATCACGTAGTCGGGAGCGCAGAACGTCCGCTCGGTCCACTTGTCGACGAAATCGCTCTCGAACTCGGTCGCCGCGAGCTGCTGCTGGGCGCCGGTGATCTGCTGCGTGATCTGCTCCCGGGCCTCGTCCAGGGGCGTCGTCTTCGCCTCCGTCACCTTTGCGACCTGGATCAGGTAGAAGCCCTCCTCGGTCTCGAACGGCCCCACCAGCTCGCCCTCTTCGGCGCCGAACGCCTCCTCGTCGAAGGTCGCGTCGCTCTGACCCTCGACGAGGCCAACCCTGAGGCCGCCGCGGCTCTGCGCCGACTGGTCGGTGGAGAACCGCTTCACGGCCTGCTTCCAGGCGTCGACCGAGTCGTCCTGGTCGAGCAGCTGGCGCGCCTGCTCGACCTTGTCCTGGTCCTCGTTCAAGACCACGCGCACGTCGCGCGACTCGGGCTGCTCGAACTGGCTCGAGTTCTCCTCGTAGAACGCCTCGACGGTCCCGGACGGAACGTCCTCGGCCTGCCCCGACAGGGCCTCCTCCTGTACGCGCTCGCTGAGAAGGGTCAGGCGCACTCGCTGCGTGGCGTCCTCCTCGCTGAAGCCCGACTGATCGAGGAAGCGGCGGAACTCCTTCTCGTCCTCGAAGTTCTGCTTCTTGATCTGCTCCAGTCGCTGCTCGACCTCGCTGTCGGTGACCGTTATCCCCTCCTCCTCGGCCTCGCCCTCGACCCAGCGGCCCAGAAGGAGGTCGGACATCGCCTGCTCCTTGAGCGCCTCGTACTGGGGATCTTCCTCGTTCGGCACGCGGCCGCCCTGCGACGCGGCGGCCTGCTCGAGCGACGAGTCGAGCTCCTCCTGCGTGATCGGGCCGCCCGGCGCGTCGTCGACCACCGCGACGTCCCCGGACGGGACCTCGGGGTTCGTCAGACCTTGGGCGACGGCCCAGATCGCGAAGAACGCGACCAGGAACACCGCCAGGGCGATGACAACGATCCGCTTCAGGCTTGCAGCCGCCACGAGGGCGGGAGCATAACGAGCGGGGTTAAGAAAGCATCAATCCCGCGAAATCCTCCCTGATCACAGGCCATCAGCCTGTCGCGGTGACGTGCGTCGCCGCGCCCCGTCACCTGTCCGCTTTAGCGGGGTCACCTGCAGCACGAGCTTGGGTAACCCCTTCGGCCACGGCGAGAGCCGCAGCGAGGCGCGCGGCGGGCTCGGGGGGGACGCGGGTCGAGACGGTCTTCGTGCGGAAGTCATAGTCGGCCCGCGGGAGCCGCTCGCGCAGGGCGTCCGCCTGATCTCCCTCGAGCTCGATCGGCGCGGCGGACAGCCGCCCGCCGCGAACCTCGACCGTCCGCGCGCCGGCGCGGCCGAGCTCGATCCGCGCGCGCTGCTGCTCCAGCAGGCTCTCCACGGGCTCCGGGAGGGGCCCGAAGCGGTCCGCGAGCTCGTCGCGCAGCGCCCGGAGCTCGCTGGTCTCGCGCGCGCCCGCTATCCGCCGGTGGACGTCGATCTTCGCAGCCTCGAACGGGACGTAGTCGCCGGGGACGTAGGCGTCGACGTCGAGGTCCAGCCTGACCGCGGCCTCGTACGACGGGGCGCCGCCGTCGCCGTCCGCGGCCCGCTCCGCCTCCACCGCCTCGTCCAGCAGCGCGCAGTAGAGCTCGAACCCGACCGCCGCCACGTGGCCCGACTGCTCGTCCCCGAGCAGGTTGCCCGCGCCGCGGATCTCGAGGTCGCGCATCGCGATCGCGAACCCCGAGCCGAGCTCCGTGTGGTCCGACAACGTCGCGAGTCGCGCGGCGGCGTCCGCCGTCAGCGCGCCGGCGGACGGATACAGCAGGTACGCGTAGGCCCGCTCCCGGGAGCGCCCGACACGGCCGCGGATCTGGTACGCCTGCGCGAGGCCGAGCTCGTCGGCCCGCTCGACGATCAAAGTGTTGGCGGTCGGGATGTCGAGCCCGGACTCGATGATCGTCGTCGCGACGAGGCAGTCGGCCCCGCCGCGCAGGAAGTCGAGCATCGTCTCCTCGAGCTCGCGCTCGTCCATCTGCCCGTGCGCCTCGGCGAACTGCACCCCGGGGCAGAGCGCGCGCAGGCGGTCGGCGGTCTCGGACAAGGTCTCGACGCGGTTGTGAAGGAAGAACGCCTGTCCCCCCCGCTCCACCTCGCGCTCGATCGCGCGCTTGACGAGCGCGTCGTCGTACGGGCCGACGAAGGTGCGGATCGGCCGCCGCCCCTCGGGCGGCGTCTCGATCACGGAGATGTCGCGCAGCCCCGCGAGGCTCATCTGCAGGGTGCGCGGGATCGGCGTCGCCGACAGCGAGATCACGTCGACCCTCAGCTTGAGCTGGCGCAGGAGATCCTTCTGGCGCACCCCGAAGCGCTGCTCCTCGTCGACGATCAGCAGGCCCAGCTCCTCGGCGCGAACGTCGCGGGATAGCAGCCGGTGGGTGCCGATCAGGATGTCCACCTTCCCGGCGGCGAAGTCCGCCAGCACCTCGCGGTTCTCCGCCGGCCGGCGCAGCCGGGAGACCATCTCGATCCGGAACGGCAGCTCCGCCAGGCGCTCGCGGAACGTCCCCAGGTGCTGCTGGGCGAGGATCGTCGTCGGGACGAGCATCATCACCTGGGTGCCGTCGGCGGCGGCCTTGTGCGCGGCGCGCAGCGCGACCTCGGTCTTGCCGTAGCCGACGTCCCCGCAGATCAGCCGGTCCATCGGCTGCACCGCCTCCATGTCGCCCTTGACCGCGTCCACCGCGGCGAGCTGGTCGGCCGTCTCGCGGTACGGGAACGCGCGCTCGAGCGTTAGCTGCCACTCCCCGTCCGGCGGGAAGGCGCGGCCGCGGCGCGCGCGGCGCTCGGCGTACAGGTTGAGCAGATCGCCGGCGAGGTCGCGGGCCGCCCGCCGCGCGCGGGCCTTCATCCCCTCCCAGCGCTGGCTGCCGAGCGCCGAGAGCTGCGGCGCGGCGCCGCCGGTCCCGACGTAGCGGGTGATCTTGGCCAGCTGCTCAGCGGGGACGAAGACGCGGTCCTCGCCGCGGTACTCGAGCTGCAGGTAGTCGCGCGTCACCCCGGCCACCGAGCGGGTCTCGAACCCGGCGAAGCGCGCGATCCCGTGGTCCTCGTGGACGACGTAGTCCCCGACGCGCAGCTCAGTGAACGACGTCAGCCGCCCGCGGGCGGTAGGCGGCGCATCCGGGCGCCGGCGGTGGACGAGCCGGCGCTGAGGGATGACCGCGAGCCGCAGCTGCGGGGAGACGAAGCCGTCGGCGAGCGCAGCCTCGCCGAACAGCAGCACCCCGTCTCCGCGGGCGTGGGCTCGTCGCGCTTCCGCCGGCAGGGTCCCGCCGTCGAGCAGCGTCGCGTCGAGACGGCTCAGGTTGTAGCGCGCCCGCTCGGCCTCGCCGCGGTGCTCGAACGTCACCGTCGCCAGGTATCCGGAGCGAAGCTCGCGCTCCAGCTCGCCCTCGGCCTCGGACATGCTGCGCGCCGCGAACGCAGGCCGCTGGGCTCGGAAGGAGCGCTCGTGGCCAGACTCGACGCCGGAGATCGACAGCGCGGCTCGCCCCCGCAGCGGCTCGGCGACCTCGACGTACAGATGGCGGGCGTCGTCGGCGTGCATGGCGATCGTGACGTCGTCCCAGTGGTCGGACAGCGCCGAGTCGATCTCCTCCTCCGCGGCGACGATCACCGCCGTCGACTCGCCGATCAGATCGAGCGGCGCCTGGAACCGGTCCGTGGGCAGCAGCTCGGCGACGTCGGGGCGCTCCCCGCCGCCGTTCCCGCTCGACTGCTCGCGCGCCTCGGAGAGGGCGAGCTCCGCGAGCTCGCGGTGCTCGGCGGCGAGCTCGGCCGCCGGCGCCAGCTCGACTCGCTCGGCGTCTCCCAGCGAGCGCTGGGTGAAGGTCGAGAACCAGCGCAGGGACTCGATCTCGTCGCCGAACAGCTCCACGCGCACGGCGCGGTCCTCGGTCGCCCCGAAGACGTCGAGGATGCCGCCCCGGGCGGCGAACTGGCCGCGGTCCTCGACCTGGTCGACGCGCTCGTACCCGGCTTCGACGAGCCGCATCGCGACCGCGTCGAGGTCGATCTCGTCACCGGCGGCGAGGGCGAACCCGGCGGGGCGGAGCGAGGCCTCGGGGACCGCCTCGGCGAGGGCGACGGCGCTGGCGACGACGACGGGCTCCGGCGCGGCTCCCGTCAGCGCGTCGAGGGCCGCGATCCGCAGCCCCACCAGGTGGGGGGGCGGGGCGACGTGAGACTCGTATCCGGTCCCGCGGGACGGGTAGTAGCGAACCGGCCGCGGGCTCAGGTAAGCGTTCAGATCGCGCGCGAGGTCGCGCGCCGAGCGGTCGTCGGCGGTTACGACGAGCGCCGGCCGGCCGGCCAGCCCGTACTCCGCCTCGACGAGCGCCGCGAGCAGGTACGGGCGCACCGCGGGCGACATGTGGGCGCCGAGCCCCTCGTTCGCGCACACGGCGGTCGCCAGCGACCGGAAGTCGCCGTCCTCGGTTGCGATCTCGAGCAGGGGGCGAAGCGCCATGCCTCCAAATCTAGGCGGACGTCACTCGCTGTAGGGGAGCCCCCGCCCGGAGAGCTGCCACTCGACCTGGCCGCGGCCCTCCGCGCGCGAGCGCTCCTCGACCCCGTCCCACCCGTGCAGCATCGACTTCAGGCGGGCGACCATCTCGGGGTCGTTCGCGGCGACCCCGGCGGCGAGATCGAGCGCCCCCTGCTCGGTGCGGGCGGCCGGGACGACCTTGTGGACGAGGCCCCAGCGCAGCGCTTCGTCGGCGCCGACGTCGCGCGACGTGAGCAGCAGGTACTTGGCGACCGACAGCCCGCATAGGGTGACGAGGCGCGCGGGGCCCACGGGCATGCCGAGCGCGGCGCCGGGGAACCGCATCCGCAGGTTCGAGCCGCCGACCCTGAGATCGCAGGCGACGGCGATCTCGGCTCCGCCGCCGACGCACGACCCGTGACAGGCCGCCACCGTCGGCTTGGGGAAGCCGGTGATCTCGTCGTAGAGCTCGGAGAACAACTCGATGCGGCGCACCGATCCGTCGGCGTCGAGCTTCTCGCGGACATCGGCGCCCGCCGACAAGCCCATGTGGTCGGTGGACGAGATCGCCAGCACGCGCGCGGCGTCGTCGTCGCGTGCGGCAGCGAGGTGCTCGAGCAGCTCGTCAAGCATCTGCGTGTTGATCGCGTTGCGGGCCTCGGGCCGGTCGAGGCGCAGCAGAGCGACTCCGTCGTCGACGTCGTATGTAGTCACCTGGTCGCTCATTCGGCGCTTCGGCTCGCCTCCCCGACCACGCGCTCGACTTCGTCGGCGGCGCGCTCGATCAGCTCTCGCACCTCGGACTCATCCTCCTCGAAGCGGCCCAGCACGTGCCGCGAGACCAGCTCCGGGTCGGTGGTGTCGGGGCGCCCGACCCCGACGCGGACGCGGCGGAACCCCGGCCCCCCGAGATGCTGGGCGAGGCTCTTGAGCCCGTTGTGCCCCGCGAGGCCGCCGCCGAGCCTGCTGCGGACCTCCCCGAACGGGAGGTCGATCTCGTCGTGCACCGCGACGACCCGGTCGAGCGGCACCTTGAGCGCGCCCCGCGCGGGCCCCGCCGACGCCCCCGACTCGTTCATGTACGTCTGCGGCATCAGCACCGCGACCCGCGGGCCGCCGGCACCGGCTCGCCCCTCGGCGATCAGGCCTCGGTACCGCTTCCGGGGTCGGGGGAGCTGCCACCGGTCGGCGACCACCCGCGCGACCTCGAACCCGACGTTGTGGCGGGTGCCGGCGTAGCGGCGCTCGGGGTTGCCGAGCCCGACGACAAGAACACTTCCGGAGTCCCCGCGCCTTCCGCGGCGCCGGAAGAGCGACAGCGCCTACTCCTCTCCACCGTCGCCGCCCTCGCCCTCGGCAGCGGGCGCCTCGCCCTCGGCAGCGGGCGCCTCGCCCTCGGGGGCCTCCTCGCCCTCGGGCACCTCGCCCTCCTCGCCGACGAGCTCGGCCTCCTCCTCGAGCTCGGGCTCGGGCTCCTCCTCGATCCGGGGCGGCGACAGCGTCGCGACGGTGACCTCCTCCGGGTCGTCGGCCATGAACTCGACGCCGCTCGGCGGTCTCAGCGAGGCGAGCTGGAGGGTGTCGCCGATCACCATCTCGGACACGTCCGCGTGGATCACCTCGGGGATGTCGGCAGGGAGCGCCTCGACCGTGATCTCGCGGGTGACGTGCTCGAGCACGCCGCCCTCCTTGACCCCGGGCGCCTCCTCGGCGCCCTCGAGCTCGAGCGCGACCTCGGCCTGGATCGCCTCGTCGAGCTTCACCTCGAGGCAGTCGATGTGGAGCAGGTCGCCGCGCACCGGATGGTGCTGCTGCTCCTTGACGACGACGGGGACGGCCGCAGAGCCCTCGATCTCGAGGTCGAACAGGGTGTGGCCGTTGGTGAGGAAGGTGCGGATCTCGCGCGCGCCGACCTGGAACGGCCGCGCATCGGCGCCGCCCGCGTACAGCACGCCGGGCACGAATCCCGCACGGCGAAGCCGCCGGCTCTCGCGGGAGCCGAAGTCCTCGCGCTCCGCGACCTTGAGCGTCTCGCGACCCTGCGCCATCGCGAGGAGGATAGAGAACGCCGACAGTGGCTTTCCGAGGACCCGCGGGGGTTCTCCGATGGTCACTTAGGCTTCGTCCGATGGCGCGCGACAACGAGATCCCGAAGGGACGGGTACGGCGCTCCGCGAAGCTCGGCTCGACGCTGGGCGTGCAGGCCACCCGCTACGCGGGCACGAAGACCGCCAACGTGGCGCGGTCCCGGGAGACCGCCGAGGAGCGGCTCGAGGGCCGCCACCTGGAGACGGCGCTGAAGATCGCCTCGACCCTCGGCGAGATGAAGGGCGCGGCGATGAAACTCGGCCAGCTCGCCTCGTTCGTCGACACCGACTTCCTACCCGACGAGTACCGCGAGCTGTACCAGGAGCAGCTGGCGAAGCTGCGCACCTCCGCCCCGGCGATGCCGTGGGAGAAGGTGGTCAAGGTGCTCGAGGCCGAGTACCGCGACGAGCGGCTCGACGAGCTGTTCTCCGACATCGAGCCCCAGGCGTTCGCGGCCGCCTCGATCGGCCAGGTTCACCGCGCCACGCTTCACGACGGTCGCACCGTCGCGGTCAAGGTCCAGTACCCGGGGGTCGCCGATGCGCTCGAGGCCGACCTCCAGAACATGGGGATGATCGTTCGCCTCGGGAAGGCGCTCGCCCCCGGGCTCGACCCGAAGGCGATCGCCGAGGAGGTCCGCGAGCGGGTGATGGAGGAGCTCGACTACGAGTACGAGGCGCAGAACCAGCGCTCGTTCTCGCGCGCCTACCGCCGCCACCCGTTCGTCTACGTCCCGGACGTGCTGACCCGGCTGTCTCGGCGGCGGGTGCTGGTGACCGAGTACGTCGAGGGCCTGGGTTTCGAGGAGGTGAAGCGGCTGGAGAAGCCCGAGCGCGATCGGTTCGGCGAGATCGTCTTCCGGTTCAGCTTCGGCTCGATCTACCACCTGCAGCACTTCAACGCCGACCCCCACCCGGGCAACTACATCCTGATGGAGGACGGACGCGTCGCCTTCCTCGACTTCGGTATGACGAAGCGGCTCGACCCCGAGCAGATCGAGCTCGAGCAGCGGGCGGTCGACGCCGCGGCCCGGCGCGATCCCGAGGCGCTACGCGCCGCGCTTCACGACCTCGGCTTCGTCAAGAACCCGTCGAAGCTGGACGCCGAGCGGCTGATGGAGCACGTGATGGTCGTCGGCGGCTGGTACATGGAGGACCGCGAGATCGAGGTGTCGCCGCGGCGGGTGATGAAGGTGATCGAGTCGACCTCGGATCCGCGCTCCGAGTACTACGGCCTGATGCGCCGGGAGAGCGTCCCCGCCGAGGAGCTGATGGGGCGGCGGATGGAGACCGGGGTGCTGGCGGTGCTCGCTCAGCTGCGCGCGAAGCGCAACTGGTACCGGATCATGCGGGAGTGGGTGTACGCAGACCCGCCGGCGACGGAACTCGGCGCGCAGGAGTGGGAATACTTCGAGTCGCGCGGCGTCGTCAGGACGCCGGGTCTTGCGGGGTGAATCAAGTTCTGCTCGCGTACTCGCTCCGCTCGCTCGCGAAGAACCACAAGCGGCAAGTTCGCTTGCGAACTTGCTGCTTAGAGGTGACTCGCTCTCGCGTCCGCCGCGAGCAGGTCTTTAGCCAGCCCGAGGGCCGAACAGCCGCCCGCCGACGAACAGCAGCGCGATGATCAGGCCCAGCACCGCGACCGCGGCGACGACGCGGAAGCTGACCTGGAGCCCGTACACGAACGAGTCGCGGACGATTTCGACGATCCGATCCATAGCCGACGCCGGCAGCTCGCGCAGCGCCGCCTCGGCGGCGTCGGTGCCCGCCAGGTCGCCGTGCAGGACCGCCTCCTGGTGGGGGGTCAGCTCGTTCCCCGCCGCGGCGGCCTTGTCGCCGAGCTCGCTCTCGGAGGCGGAGGTGAAGATGGTCGTCGTCGTCCCGAGCCCGATCGCCCCGCCGGCGATCTGGGCCATGTACAGGAGGCCGCCCGCGAGGCTGGATCGCGACGGATCCAGGGCCGTCACGCCGGCCGTCGTCACCGAGGGGTAGAAGAGGCCCACTCCAACGCCGGTAATGATCAGGCCCGGCAGCAGCGCGCCGTAGCCGCTGTCGGAGTCGATCCGGGACAGCAGGAACGGCCCCACGGCGAGGCACAGCGCACCGGTGCCGATGATCGGCTTCGCGCCGATGCGGCCGTACAGGGGCCCGGCGACGAACGACATCAGCGCGAACGGCACCAGCATCGCCAGCATCCCCGCGCCCGCGCCCAACGCCGAGTAGTCGAGGATCTTCTGCATGAACTGGGGCGCGTACAGCACGGTCGCGAAGAACACGGCCGACATCAGCAGCATCGCGAGGCAGGCGCTGCGGAACTCGACGTTGCGGATCACGTCGCCGGGGATCAGGGCCGCGTGCCCCATCCGGGGCTCGATGAACCCGAAGCCGACGATCAGCACCGCGGACACGGCGAGCATCGCGATGATGCGCACGTCGCCCCACCCCCAGTCGGCCGCCTGGTCGAGCGCGACCAGCAGCAGGAGCAGCCCGAGCGAGAGCGCGGCGATGCCGGGGTAGTCGATCCTCTCGCGCTCCTCCTCCTCCGCCTGGTGGACGTAGCGCCACGTGACCAGCATCGCGAACAGGCCGATCGGGATGTTGAGGACGAATATCAGCCGCCAGCTGTCGAGCTCGACGAGGGCGCCCCCGAGCAGCGGGCCCATGGCGTTGCCGACACCCGCCGCGCCGAGGATCAGCCCGCCGGCGAGGCCGGCGCGGGAGGCGGGCAGCGCGGCGTAGGTCATGCCGAGGATCGCCGGCCACATCAGCGCCCCGCCGACCCCCATCCCGACGCGGCTGCCGATAAGCCACCCGATGTCCTGGGCCGCGGCGCCGAAGGCCGAGAAGCCGATGAACAGGAGGGTGCCGATGAAGAAGATGCGGCGGCGGCCGAACATGTCGGCGAACCGGCCGCCGGTGACGATCGCCATCCCGAAGGTGAGCGCATAGGCGTTGATCACCCACTGGGAGGTCCCGACGTCGACGTCGAAGTCCTGCTCGATGTCGGGGAGGGCGACGTTGAGCGCCGTGAAGTCGTTGGCGATCACGAGCACGCCAAGCCCCATCGCCACCAGCGCCATCACGGTCCCGGGCTGCATTCGATCCGCTTCCCGAGCGCCTGCTGCGGTCCCCTCCGCCACGGCGGCGGACTCTATCCAGGCTCGCCGCGGGGACGGCGGCCGACGAACAGGTGCCCGACGGCGATCCCGAGGACGCCGGCGATCGCCACCCTGAAGCGGTCGGCTTCGAACCCTCCGAGCTCGAGTCGGCTGTGCGCCGGCTCTAGGCCGGCGCCGAGAACAGGCGTGGGTCGTTGGTGCAGATCCCGTCGACCCCGAGGCGGTCGAGCGCGCGGAGGCGGTCGGCGTCGTCGACCGTCCACGCGTTGACCGATACGCCGGCCGACCGGGCCACCTCGAGCAGTCGGCGGCCGATGAGCGGCCAGTAGACCCACATCGCCTGGACATCGAGCCTGGGCAGCGCGCGAGCCGCGGTCCGAGGCAGGCGGGCGCGCATGACGCGCAGTGCGGCGACCACGCCCGGCCGCGCCCAGCGGCGTCCCGTCCAGCCCCGCTTCACCTTGGGGTAGGTCCAGCCGAGCCGCAGCGTGGGCTCGATCCGGCGCAGGGCGCCCAGGCTCGAGACCTCCATCGTCGACACCATCGCCCGAGCGAGCAGACCGCGCTCGCGCAGCGCGGCCGCGAGCTCCTGCTCCCCGCCGGGCTTCTTGAGGTCGCAGTCGAGCTCGACACGGTCGAGCGGCGGCGCGACGAAGGCGTCCAGGCACTCGGCGAGCGGAATCGGCTCGCGGCGCTGGGCGTCAATGTGGTCATGGGCGATCACGAGGCTTCCGTCGTGGAGCCTCAGGACATCGAACTCGATCATGTCGACGCCGAGCTCGACCGCGGCGCGGAAGCTGTCGAGCGTGTTGCCCCGCACGACGGCATCCGCGCCCTTGTGCCCGATCCGCTTCACGGTCGCGGGCAGCCTAGTGCGGTGACCGGCGCCGCCCGCGCGCGTCGTGGCGAGAATGCAGGCGTGCCGACGGACACCGAGATCCGCAACCGGCGCATCACCGCCGTCGTCCTGCTCGTCGGGGCGGCGGTGGCCGCCCTCGCGCTGACGGACACGGGCCCGTTCGCCGAAGAGAGTGAGGGCGATAGGGTGCGCGAGGCGGTGGAGCGGTTCGTCGCCGCGCGGGATGGACACGACTTCAGCCCCGTGTGCGGGCTTCTCGTCCCTGAGCTGAGGCGCCAGGTTCAGGCGACCAGCGGCGCGCAGCAGGGCACGCAACCGCCCACCTGCGCCCAGGTTCTCGAGACGCGCGAGCAGGCGCAGCCCGGGCCGGGAGAGCGCGCGGTCGAGATCGTCGAGGTCAGCGTCAGCGGGAACCGCGCCCGCGCCGCTGTCGAGGAGGAGGTGGGGGTGTCGCGCTCGATCACGCTCGAGAAGCTCGGCGGCGAGTGGCTGGTCGCGACGTTCGAGCGCTGACGTCGCCCGGCCGCTCAGAACAGCTGATTCTCCCCGGCGAAGATCTCGCTCACGGAGTCGTCGGTGAAGATGCGGCGGATCGAGTCGGCGAGCGTCTGGGCGGCCGACAGGACGGTGATGTTGTCGGGCGCGCCGCGGCGCTGCGGGATCGTGTCGGTGACGACGATCCGCTCGATGCCCGAGCTCTCATAGGCGAGCCGCTCGTACGCGGGACCGGAGAAGACGCCGTGGGTGGCGGACGCGATCACGCGGGCGGCGCCCTCCTCGCGGAGCGTCTGAGTCGCGGCGCACAGCGTGCCGGCGGTGTCGATCATGTCGTCGACGAGGATGCACGTCTTGCCGCGAACCTCGCCGACCACGTAGCCGATCTCGGCGACCTGCTGCGCCGGGCGCTCCTTCTCCAGCACCGCCCAGTGGCAGCCGAGCTTGCGGGCGAAGTTGCGGGCCAGCTTCACGCGCCCGGCGTCGGGGGA
>DATHVJ010000188.1:0-3504 GCA_035461345.1 Solirubrobacterales bacterium
CACGCCGAGAAGCTGCTCGAGCTCGCGCTCGTGCTGCTGCTGGGCAGCACCGTGACAATCGCCGGCCTCGGGGAGCCGGGCGTGACGGGCTGGCTCCTGGTTCCGCTCCTGCTCGTCGTGATCCGGCCCGCGGCGGTGATGCTTGCGTTCGCCCGCTCCCCTCTGCCGCTCGCGGAGCGCGCGTTCGTCGGCTGGTTCGGGATCCGGGGGATCGGGTCGTTCTACTACGCGGCCGTGGTGATCGGGTCCGGAGCGCTGGCGAACGCGGAGGCCGCCCTGGTGTACTGGACCGTGATCGTGTGCGCCGGGATCTCGATCGTCGCTCACGGGGTGAGCTCGACCCCGCTTGCCCGCAGGCTGGAGTCGGTGGAGGCCGGTGGGAAGACCTAGCCAGGAGCCCGCCGGCGCGCCCGGCCTGGCAAGCGCGAACGGCGGCGTCCACCCCTGGGCTGCTTCCAGCGAGTCCGTCCTCAGGACTCTGGACACGGGCACCGGGGGCATCTCGCAGGCGGACGCGGAGCAGCGACTCGAGGAGCACGGCGCGAACGAGCTCGAGGAGGAGCGCGCCGTGCGACCGGCCATGATCCTGCTGCGTCAGTTCCGCAGCCCCCTGATCTACATCCTGGTCCTGGCGGCGGTCGTCACGGTCGCGCTCGCGGAGTACGTGGACGCGGTCGTGATCGGCCTCGTGCTCGTCTTCAACGCCGTCGTCGGCTTCTTCCAGGAGTACCGGGCCGAGCGCTCGCTCGAAGCGCTGCGGCGCCTGGCCACGACGCAGGCGCGGGTGATGCGGGACGGCCGCGAGCGCGAGGTGGACGCCCGCACGCTGGTCCCCGGCGACGTCGTGCTGGTGGGGGCCGGCGCCAAGGTGCCCGCGGATTGCCGGATCGTTCACGAGACGGCGCTCGAGGCGGACGAGTCGCTGCTCACCGGCGAGTCGGTCACCGTGGCGAAGACGAGCGAGCCGGTCGCCGCGGAGGCGTCCGTCGCCGACCGCCGCAACATGCTCCACATGGGCACGGTCACGACGCTCGGACATGCGCGGGCTGTGGTCGTCGCGACCGGCGGCGGGACCGAGCTCGGTCGTGTGGCGGGCGCCGTACAGCGGATCGGACGGGTCGAGACTCCGCTGCAGCGCCGCATGGGGCGGTTCACGCGGCTGATCGGCGTTTGGGCGCTGGCGAGCTCGGCGCTTGGGTTCGTGCTCGGCGCGGCCCACGGAGAGGAGCTCGAGGAGCTGTTCCGGGCGATGGTCGCGCTGGCGGTGGCGGCGCTCCCGGAGGGCCTCCCGATCGTGCTCACGATCACGCTCGCGATCAGCGTCGCCCGCATGGCCCGCCGTGGCGCGATCATCCGGCGCCTGCCCGCGGTCGAGACGCTCGGGAGCTGCACCGTGATCGGATCCGACAAGACGGGCACGCTGACCCAGAACCGGATGACCGTCGAGCGGATCTTCGCCGGGGGCGAGAGCTTCGAGGTCACGGGGACGGGGTACAGGTCCGATGGCGAGATCCGCTTCGACGGAGGCCGCACGTCTGTCGACGAGGGCTCTCCGCTCGAGCTGACCCTGCGCGCCGGGGCACTGGCGAACGAGGCGTCGTTCGCGGAGCGCGACGGGGAGCCGGACGTCACCGGCGACCCGACGGAGATCGCGCTGCTCGTGTCGGCGGCGAAGGCAGGTCTGTTCAAGGACGAGCTCGAGGATCGCTACCCGCGCTGGGCCGACATCCCGTTCGACCCCGAGCGGCGCTACGCGGCGACCTTCAACCGCCACGACGACCGCTCCCTCGGGTTCGTCAAGGGGGCTCCCGAGCAGGTGCTCGAGATGTGCACCAGCGCTGCCGGCGTGGACCGATTGGACCGCGAGCGCATCCTCGAGCAGGCGCACGCGATGGCGAGCCGGGGGCTGCGCGTGCTTGCGATGGCCTACCGAGACCTGGGGCCGGTCGCGCCCGGCTCCGACGTGGCCCGCGAGCACCCCGACGACCTCACGTTCCTCGGACTCCAGGGGATGATGGATCCACCACGGGAGGAGGCCAAGCAGGCGGTCGCCCGCTGCCAGCGGGCGGGAATTCGGGCGGTGATGATCACCGGTGATCACAGCACGACCGCGCTCGCGATCGCGAACGAGCTCGGGATCGCAGGCCCCGGCAACAGCGCGGTCACCGGCCGGGAGCTCGACTCCTATGACGACGCCGCGCTCGAGCGGCTCGTCGACGAGGTGTCGGTCTACGCCCGCGTGTCGCCGGAGCACAAGCTGCGGCTGGCTCGGGCGCTCCAAGAACGGGGAAACGTGGTCGCGGTGACCGGAGACGGCGTCAACGACGCGCCCGCGCTGAAGCAGGCGGACATCGGCGCCGCGATGGGACGCTCGGGCACGGACGTGGCCAAGGAGGCATCCGACATGGTGATCACCGACGACAACTTCGCGACGATCTTCGCCGCCGTCGAGGAGGGTCGGGTGGCGTTCGACAACGTCCGCAAGACGACGTTCTTCCTGATCTCGGGCAACGCGGCGGCGGTGCTTGCCGTGCTGACGAGCATCGTCGGCGGGCTGGCGCTGCCGTTCATCGCCGTGCAGCTCCTGTGGTTGAACCTGGTCACCAACGGGGTCCAGGACATCGCGCTCGCGTTCGAGCCCGGCGAGAGACACCTCATCGATCGCCCCCCGAGACCGCGGCGCGAGGGGATCATCTCGCCGGTCCTGTGGGAGCGGACCGGGATCGCGGCGGTGGTCATGGCCGCCGGGACGCTGATCATGTTCGAGCTCCAGCGCGACGGGGGCGCCAGCCTCGACGAGTCCCGATCCGTGGCCCTGACGACGATGGTCGTGTTCCAGGCGCTGCACGTCGGGAACTCGCGCTCGGAGACACTCTCCGCGTTCGCCAAGGACCCGTTCAGCAACCGGTTCTTGTTCGTCGGCACGCTGGGTGCGATCGCGATCCACATAGCGGCGCTTTACCTGCCGGTCACCCAGGACGCGCTCAGCCTCGAGCCGATCCCGCTCGCGACATGGGTCGAGATCGTGGCGATCGCGCTAAGCGTGGTCGTCGTGGTCGAGCTGCACAAGCTCGTGCGTCGCCGCTGGCCGATCTGACGCCCCGGGCCTCGCGCCCCGAGAGCCCACGAGCGCTGACCTGCGCGTCGCTCAGTTCGGCCTGGCGATGAGCGTAGGGCAGTGTGCCCGCTGGGCCACGTCGCGGGCGGTGCCTCCCAGAATCAGCTCGGTGAAGCCCCCGCTGCCACGGTGTCCGATGACCATGACGGCAGGACGGTGCTCCTGGGCCGCCTCGAGCAGGCCGGCTCGCGGATCGCCCTCCCGAAGCGGTGGCGTTGTTCGGCTAGCGGTGCCGGCGCTGGTTCATCGCATCGTTACGGGCACGGCCTCATCGCAGGTGCAATGACCGCCGGCCGCCTTGAGTGCTTCCTCGACCGTTCGGAGGGCTGCGTCCGTCGAGTCCGATTCGACCCAGAACTGCTGACCGCTGTTGGGCTCGTCAGTGC
>DATHVJ010000189.1:0-12594 GCA_035461345.1 Solirubrobacterales bacterium
AGCTGGCGCCGCCGAGCTGGAGCGAGCCCTCGAACGATGTCGCGCGCGAGCTGCTGCCCGAAGGCGGCGACTACCGCCACCACCGGGGCGGCGAGGACAACGCCGACGCGCACCTCAAGAACCTGCTCGTCCACCACCAGGTGATCGTTCCCGTGACCGCGGGACGGCTCGACCTGGGACCGTGGCAGCAGGTCTTCTACACCGAGTTCGACGGCCGCCGTGCGAAGCGGCTGGTCATCAAGGTGCTCGGCGAGTAAATCATTCGGGGCGAGCTATTCAGAGCTTGAAGCTCGGCGAGCGGTCCGCCTTGCAGACGTGTTTGTGTCCCGCCCGCTTGCGGACGCGCTTCTTGACGTGCGCGTAGTACACGCCCGTCTCAGCGCCCGGGGCGGAGACGGCCCAGATCCCCCTCCGGTTCGTGCGGGCCGTGCCGACGGGCGCGTCCATAGCACCGGGGTTCCGCTTCCAGACGGAGACCTTGCGCTTTCGCTTGCATGTCTTCCGCTCCGATCTCACCTTGCCGAGGAAAGAGGTGTTGTCGACATACCCCGTGATTTTGATCTCCGAGTCCCAGCGGGCGACGTGTCCCGTTGCCACACCGGCCATCGAGGCGAGCACAACTGACCCAATTACAGCGACGCAAAGCAACCGGCTGACCATCTCGGCACCTCCCCTGTAGTCCTGGCAGCGTTTTTCGCAGCGTACCCCGAAGACGGCGGGACGGCAATATGCCTGGCCGTACCCACGCCCGTTCCCACGGACTCGCCTAGGCCGCGACTTGCAGGAGGTTCCGGATCAGGCATCCGGCCTTTACACCGTGTTCGACGGGCGGCGGCCGAAGCGGCTGGTGATCAAGGTTCTAGGTGAGTGACCGATATACGCGGTAGGTTTGACACCCAACTGTACGGGAGGAGACGAGGATGGCGGATGAAGTCCAAATCGCACCGGGGGACGGGATCGCGAAGATCCGGCACCCGGTCGGGGTCGCCGTACTGACGCTGATCACGCTCGGGATCTACGGCCTCTACTGGTGGTACCAGGTCAACCGCGAGATGGTCGACCTGGGCAAGGCACGCAACGTCGACGGGCTCGGGGACAACCCGACCACCTCGTTGCTCGCGTTCTTCCCCGGCGCGCTGGTGATCCTGCCTCCGTTCTTCTCGCTGTACAACGGGACACAGCGGATGAAGCGCGCCCAGGAGGTGACGACGGGCTCGACGCCGACCCTCAACGGCTGGATCATCGTGATCCTGATCGTCGTCGGGCTGAGCATCGTCGCCTACGGCTACATGCAGGCCGAGCTCAACAAGGCGTGGCGCGCGATGCCGGCCGGCGCGGTCGAGTCAGGAGCGCCCGCGGGCCAGATCGAGGAGCCCGCTGGACAGCCCGCCCAGCAGCCGGAGCAGCCCGGCGGCGGCGCCTAGTCGCTCCGCCGCGGCTCGGAGCCAGCTCCGATCGCGGATCGGGTTCAGATAGACGGCGGTCCGGGGACGGCGAAGATCCGTCACCCGGTCGCCGTCGTCGCGCTCGCGGTGGTGACCCTCGGGATCTACTTCCTGTACTGGTGGTACCAGGTGAACCGCGAGATGGTGGACCTCGGGCGGTCGCGGAACGCCGACGGCCTCGGGGACAACCCGTGGCTGTCGCTGCTGGCGATGTTCCCGGGCGGGCTGGTGATCATCCCTCCGTTCTTCTCGATCTACAACGGGGTTCAGCGGATGAAGCGCGCCCAGGAGGTCACGGTCGGTGAGGTGACGATGAACGGGTGGATCGTGTTCGGCCTCTATGCGGGATCGCTGATCATCGGTGTCGCCGGGCTGCTCGTCCCCGGCTACATCCAGGACGAGATGAACAAGGTCTGGCGGGCGCCCGAGAGCCCGGCCGCGCAGCTGACCCTTGACCCCGCGACGGCGGAGGCGCAGCGAAGCACCCTGCGGGAATGACTTCTAGTCCCCACCGATCCAGGGCATCATCGAGCGGAGGTCGGAGCCGACCTTCTCGACCTGGTGTCCCTTGCCCTCCTCGCGGAGGCGCTTGAAGTTCTCCTGCCCGGCGCGGTTCTCGGCGATCCACTCGTTCGCGAAATCGCCCGACTGGATGTCGGCGAGGATTTCGCGCATCGCCTTGCGCGTCTCCTCCGTGATCACCTTCTTGCCGCGGGTCATGTCGCCGTACTCGGCGGTGTTAGAGATCGAGTCCCGCATCCCGGTGATCCCCTTCTCGTACATCAGATCGACGATCAGCTTCAGCTCGTGGAGGCACTCGAAGTACGCGAGGCGCGGGTCGTAGCCCGCTTCGACCAGGGTCTCGAACCCGGCCCGCACGAGCTCGGTCGCGCCCCCGCACAGCACCGACTGCTCGCCGAACAGGTCCGTCTCGCACTCGTCCTTGAACGTCGTCTCGATCACCCCCGCCCGCGTCCCGCCGATCCCCTTCGCGTACGCGAGCACGAGATCGTGCGCGCTGCCGGTCGCGTCCTGGTGCACCGCGATCAGGCACGGCACGCCACGGCCCTCGACGAACTGGCGCCGCACCAGGTGGCCGGGCCCCTTCGGCGCCACCATGCCGACGTCGACACCCGGGGGCGGCTCGATCTGGCCGAAGTGGATCGTGAAGCCGTGCGCGAACAGCAGCAGGTTCCCCTCAGCGATCCCGTCGGCGATCTCAGCCTCCCAGACGTCGGCCTGGCGCTCGTCCGGGAGCAGGATCATGACTACATCGCCGCGGCTGACGGCGTCGGCTACGTCGAGGACCGTGAGGCCCTCTCGCTCCGCCTCGGGACGGCTCGCGGAGTCGCGCCGCAGCCCCACGACCACCTCGATGCCAGAGTCCTTGAGGTTGAGGGCGTGGGCGTGCCCCTGGGAGCCGTAGCCGATGATCGCGACGGTCTTCCCCTCGAGCAGCGAGAGGTCGGCGTCGGAGTCGTAGAAGATGTCCTTTCCCTCGGCCATGGGAGACCGGCGATCCTAATCGATCACCTGAGCGCCCTTCGGAGCACCTTCCCGGACGGCGTGCGCGGGAGCTCGGCCGCGAACTCGACCCGCTTGGGAACCTTGTGGCCCGCGAGCGCGGTGGCGCAGTGGCGTCGCAGCTCGTCCGCGGACGGCCGGACGCCCTCGTTCAGGACGACGACCGCGGTCACGGCCTGCTGCCACTCGGGGTCGGGCCGCGCCACCGCGGCGGCCTCGGCGACCGCCGGGTGGGAGAGCAGCACGTCCTCGACCTCCGACGGGATCACGTTCTCGCCGCCGGTGACGATCACGTCGTCGAGCCTGTCCTCGACGTACAGGAACCCCTCCTCGTCGATCCGGCCGAGATCGCCCGTGTGCAGCCACCCGTCCTCGTCCGCGAGGCCGGGCGCCACCGTCGGGCCCTGGACCAGGATCTCGCCGGCCTGGATCCGCAGGTGCGTCGTCAGCAGCGGCCGGCCGGCCGAGCCGAGCTTGCGCGGCGCCTCGCCGGGCTCGAGCGTCGTCACCTGCGAGGCGGCCTCGGTCAGACCGTAGGTCTGGATCACGTTCGCGCCCCGTCCCGCTGCCTCCTCGATCACCTCGACCGGCACCGGTCCACCCCCGAGCAGGATCGCGCGCGGTCCCGACAGGTCGACCCCGGCGGCCAAGAGCCGAACGAGCATCGTCGGGACGAGCGACACCAGTGTCACCTCGTCCCGCGACAAAGACTCGGCGACCCGGTCGACCGAGAACCCGTCGTGGACGATCGCGCCGGTTCCGTAGATCACCGACCGCATCAGGATCGACTGTCCGGAGACATGGTGCAGGGGCACGCAGCAGAGCCACCGATCAACAGGGTCGACCCCGATCTTGAACGCGGAGCCGACCGCGCTCCACAGGTGGTTCCCGTACGTGAGCGCGACCGACCGCGCGCGCCCGGAGGTCCCGCTCGTGCGGATCCGGCAGTGCACCGCCTCGAGGTCGTGCTCGCCGAGCAGCGGCAGGTCCGCCTCCGGGCCGCCGGCGTCCTCGGGCCCCGACACGACCAGGGCGGGCCCGGCGTCCGCGATCGCCGTTTTGCGCTCCGCCGCGGTGAGCCGTGGGTCGAGGGGGTGGATGACCGCCCCGAGCTTCATCAACGCCTGTAGGAGCACGACGTGGTCCGCGCCGGCGGGCAACTCGACCACGACGGCGGCGTCCCTTCGAACCCCCCTCGCCGCAAGCCGCCTCGCCGCGGCGATCGCCTCGCTCTCCAGCTCAGCGTAGGTGAGCACGCGCCCCGACGCGACCAGCGCCGTGCGATCGGGGCTGGTGAGCGCGCGTTGGGAGAGCCAGTTGTCGAGCAGCACCGTGGTAAGGGATGAGGCGGAGCTACGGGCTATCGTTGCTCCGCATTCTTGCGGCCAGCGGCGTCTCAGGGGGCGCCGCGGAGCACTGAGCCAGATGCCGACACCACACAAGGACGCTCCCCCCACAGACGAGCTCTACGCCCCGATCGAGTGGCGTGCCGACGCGGAGTTCGAGGACATCGTCTATGAGCGCGGTGAAGGGATCGCGAAGATCACGATCAACCGCCCCGAGGTACGCAACGCGTTCCGCCCCCAGACCCTGCGCGAGCTCCGCGCCGCGTTCGACCTCGCGCGCGACGACCTCGACGTGGCGACGATCGTCTTCACCGGCGCCGGAAGGGACGCGTTCTGCTCCGGCGGCGACCAGCGGATCCGGGGCGACGACGGCTACATCGGGGACGATGAAATCGCCCGCGAGGGGGTCGGACGGCTCGACGTCGGCGACCTCCACGTCCAGATCCGGCGGCTGCCGAAGCCGGTGGTGGCGATGGTCGCGGGATACGCGGTCGGCGGCGGGCACATCCTGCACCTCGTCTGCGACCTGACGATCGCCGCCGACAACGCGCGCTTCGGCCAGACCGGACCGCGCGTAGGCAGCTTCGACGGCGGCTTTGGCGCCGGCCTCCTCGCGCGCCAGGTGGGGGCCAAGCGCGCGAAGGAGATCTGGTTCCTGTGCCGGCTGTACGATGCGCGCGAGGCGGCGGACATGGGGCTGGTCAACGCCGTCGTCCCGGTCGACGAGCTCGAGCGCGAGACGGTGCGCTGGTGTCGCGAGATGGCGGCGCTGTCGCCGCTGTCGCTGCGCTTGCTGAAGGCGAGCTTCAACGCCGCCGAGGACGGGCTGACCGGCCTCCAGCAGCTCTCCCATGACGCGACGCTGCTCTTCTACATGACCGAAGAGGGCCAGGAGGGCCGCGACGCGTACGTCCACGGCCGCCGGCCGGACTTCTCGAAGTTCCCAAAGAGACCGTGAGGGTGCGGACCACCCGCCCGCGGCGGACGCGAGAGCGAGCGAGCGTCCATGCCTGATTCTTCGCGAACGAGCGGAGCGAGTACGCGGGCGGAACATTGATATGGCTCATGGCCGCGAGGCCGCGGACGCTGCCGGCCGCGATCGCGCCGGTGCTGGTCGGGACGGCGGCCGCAATCGAGGCATCGGGCGAGCTGCGCGTCGGCGCCTTCGTCGCCGCCCTCGTCGGCAGCGTGTTCATCCAGATCGGCACCAACCTCGCGAACGACTACTCCGACGCCAAGCGCGGCGCCGACTCCGTAGACCGCCTAGGCCCGGTGCGCGTCGTCGCCTCCGGGCTCGTCGCGCCGCGGCGCGTGCTGGTCGCGACCTGGGTCGCGTTCGGCATCGCGGTCGCGGCCGGACTCTACCTGACGGCGGTCGCGGGGCCGGTGATCCTGATCGTGGGCGTGGTGTCGATCGTCGTCGGCGTCCTGTACACGGGCGGGCCCCGCCCGTACGGCTACGCGGGCCTCGGCGAGGCGTTCGTGTTCCTGTTCTTCGGGCTCGTCGCCGTCAACGGCTCCTTCTACGTCCAGCTCGAGCGGCTCGAGTGGTTCCCGTTCGCGCTCTCGATCCCGGTCGGGTTCCTCTCGACCGCGATCCTGGCCGTCAACAACGTCCGCGACATCGACACCGACCGCCGCGCGGGCAAGCGCACGCTGGCGGTGCGGCTGGGCCGGGACCGGGCGCGGGACCTGTACACGGCGCTGGTGGGCGGCGCGTACGCGGCGCTCCCGCTCGCCGTCGCGCTTACCGGGGAGACCGCCTGGGCGCTGGTCGCGCTCGCCTCGGCGCCTTTGGCGGTGCGACCGCTGCGCGCAGTGCGCACCCGCACCGACGGACCGGCGCTCAACGCCGCGCTGGCGGCGACCGGAGCGCTGCTGGCTGCGTTCAGCCTCCTGCTGACCGGGGGCCTGCTGATCGCTCGCGCCTGATGCGGATCGAGGAGATCGAGCTCGTGCCGTACGCGCTTCCGTTCCGGAAGCCGTACGTGACGGCACGCGGACGCCTCGACCGCCGCGAGATGGTGCTGGTGCGCTTGCGCACCGACGCCGGGCTCGAGGGACTCGGCGAGGCCGTGCCCCTGGCTCTGCGCGGCGGCGACGACCTGGTGAAGGTCGAGCGCCGCCTGCGGCGGGCGTGCCGGCGGCTGTCGAGAGCCGACGTCTCGGACTTCGAGGGGCAGGAGCCGCTGCGCGCGGCGATCGACGCCTTCGTCCACGCCGCCGCCGGGCGCCGCCTTCCCCCACCCGCGGCGGCCGCGATCGAGACGGCGCTGCTCGACCTCGCCGGGAAGGCGGCCGGCGTTCCGGTGTGGCGGCTGCTGGGCGCCGAGCGGTCATCCCCGGTGCTGTGCAACGCCACCCTCGCCGCGGGGGAGCCGGGCGAGGTCGCCGCCGCCGCGCAGCGGTGGGCGAGCCGCGGGTTCGGGAGCTTCAAGCTCAAGCTCGGTGTCGGCGACGACCTGCGCCAGGTGAGCGCGGTCAGGGAGGCGGTCGGCCCCGAGGCGCGCATCAGGGTCGACGCAAACGGGAGCTGGAGCCGCGACGACGCGATCGCGATCCTCGGCGAGCTCGAGCCGCTCGACGTCGAGCTCGCAGAGCAGCCGACGGAGGGACTTCGCGACATGGCCGGCGTCGCAGCCGCGACGAGCATCCCGATCGCCGCCGACGAGAGCGTCGCAACCGGCAAGCAGGCGGCGCGCGCCGCGCGAGCCCGGGCGTGCAAGCTCGCGACGGTCAAGCTGGCCAAGTCCGGCGGCGTCGGCGGCGCGGCCGGGATCGCCAAGCATCTGCCCGTCTACCTGTCGAGCGCCCTCGACGGGCCGATCGGCATCGCCGCCGCCGCGCACGCGGGGCAGGCAATCTATCGCGACAGTCGGGACCCCGGGCTCGCGCACGGGCTCGCCACCCAGGCGCTGTTCGCCGACTCGGTCGCGACCCGCGAGTGCGAGCTGCGCGACGGAGAGCTGCACGTGCCGGACGCGCCCGGCCTCGGCGTCGAGATCGACGACAGCGCGCTTGCAGGCCTGAGGATCTAGCGTTTCCAGAATGAGCGTCGACCGCACGAACCGCAACACCGCGCTCGCCTCGGCCCTGGTCGAGGAGCTGGCGCGCTGCGGTGTGCGCCATGCGGCGATCGCGCCGGGCTCGCGGTCGACCCCGGTCGCGCTGGCGCTGTGGCGGCATCCCGAGCTCGAGGCGATCGTGCATCCCGACGAGCGCTCGTGCGGGTTCCTCGCCCTTGGCGCCGCGCAGGCGTCCGGCGCCCCCGCGGTGGTCGCCTGCACATCGGGCTCCGCCGCAGCCAACCTCCACCCCGCCGTCGTCGAGGCGGACGAGGCGGCGGTGTCGCTGATCGTCCTCACCTCCGACCGGCCGCCCGAGCTTCGCGGGATCGGCGCCGGCCAGACGATCGACCAGCTGAAGCTGTACGGGTCCGCGGTGCGGTGGTTCTGCGACGTCGGGACCCACGACGCGGACGACGCCGGCCTGATCCACATGCGCTCCACCGGCTGCCGCGCGTTCGCGGCCGCGCTGGGGGAACCCCGGCCCGGGCCCGTGCACCTCAACCTCGCGTGGCGGGAGCCCCTCGGCCCCGAGCTCCGCGAGGACGACGTCGCGGCCACCTCCGCACTCGGACTCGACGGCAGGGATGGGTCGCCGCTGACCGCCGTGGCGCCGGCCGCCGGGCGCGCGCCCGCCGACGACCAGCTCGACGAGCTCGCCGCGGCGCTCGCCACCGCGCCCCGTGGGGTGATCGTGTGCGGGCGCCGGCCCGAGGCCGACGCGGCGGCGATCGCCGCGCTGGCGGCGAACGCCGGCTATCCGATCCTCGCCGAGCCGACCTCGCAGCTCCGCCTCGGCGCCCACGATCGCGAGCTGGTCGTGTGGCCGTACGACTCGATCGCGCGCTCGCGGCCCGCGGGGCTGGAGCCGGAGCTGGTGCTGCGCTTCGGTGACATGCCGACTTCGAAGCCATTGCGGCAGTGGCTCGCCGCGGTCGAGGGCCTGCGGGAGATCGTCGTCGACCCGGTGTACGGGTGGAACGTCCCGAACCGAGTCACCTCGCTGCTAGTGCGGGCCGCGCCCGGCCCGACCGCCGACGCTCTGTCGTCGCGGCTTGGCAGGCGCGACAACGCGACATGGACGCGGGCGTGGGAGCGCGCCGCGACCGCCGCCGCCGACGCGATCGAGGCGACCCTGGCGGAGCTCGATCGTCCATCCGAGCCCGGCGTCCACGCGGCGCTCGCGCGGCTGTATGCGGACGGCGACCTCGTCTACACCGCGTCGAGTATGCCGATCCGCGATCAGGAGGCCTTCGTCCCCTCCGGGCCGGCGCGGGTTCGGTTCCTGTGCAACCGCGGCGCGAACGGGATCGACGGGCTCGTGTCGTCGGGGATCGGCGCCGCGGTCGCGGCCCGGCGGCCGACCTGGATCGTGCTCGGGGACCTGTGCCTGTACCACGACATGAACGGGCTGTCGACGCTGGGAGCGGCCGACGCCCCGGTGAGGATCGTCGCGATCGAGAACCGAGGCGGCGGGATCTTCGAGTTCCTGCCTCAGGCAGAGCTGATCGGCCGCGACGAGTTCGAGGCGCTGTTCGCGGCCCCGAGCGGCGTCGAGATCGAGCGCATTGCAGCGCTGCACCGGATCGAGCACGTCCGGATCGACGACCTCGACCAGCTTGCCGACCTCGCGCGTCACACGCGCGTCATCGCCGAGGTCCCGGTCGACCGCCGGGAGAACGTCGCGGTGCACGGGCGGATCGCTGCGGCGGTCGCGGAGGCGCTGAGCTCGGTCACCACCTCATAGGCAAGCTACGGAAGGAGCGACAGATGTCCACGATCACGACAGAGCGCGATGGTCGCGTGCTGACCGTCCGCGTCGACAACCCACCGCACAACTTCATGAACCGGCACATGGCCGCCGAGCTCGACGAGCTCACGCGCGGACTGGAGGGAGATCGCTCGATCGGCGCGGTGGTGATCACCGGCGGGGTCGAGGGCCGGTTCATCACCCACTACGACGTTGCGGAGATCCTCGCCGGGACGGAGGCGGTCGGGATGCAGGTGTCCAGCGCGGCGGCCGGCGCGACGCTGCAGGCCGTGCGAGGGGTGTCGCGGCTGCCAGGCGGCGAGACCGCGGTCAAGCGCACCCCCGCGGCCGGGCTGCTCGAGCTCCACGCGATTCACGACCTCCTCAACCGCATCGGAAGGATGGACAAGGTCTTCATCGCCGCCATCAACGGCCCGGCGCTGGGCGGGGGCTGCGAGCTGTCGCTCGCGTGTGACCTGCGCTTCATCGCCGACGACGGCGGCCCGATCGGGCTGCCGGAGATGACGCTCGGGTTCAACCCGGGTGCGGGCGGCACCCAGCGCCTCGCGCACCTGATCGGCCCCGGGCGCGCGCTGGAGATGATCCTGGAGGCGCGGGCGCTCGAGCCAGACGAGGCGCTCGAGGTCGGGCTGGTCAACCGGGTCATGCCGGCGAGCGAGCTGCTCGAGGAGGCGGCGGCGACCGCCGCGCGCCTCGCGCGCCGAGCCCCGATCTCGGTCGCGGCGGCGAAGAACGCCATCCGCGAGGGCTCGGCTCGCCCTCTCACCGAGGGCCTCGCGGTCGAGCGCAAGTGGTTTCTCGCCTGCGGCTCGAAGCCGGCCTCGCATCGCGCGATGCGGGCGTACGTCGACCAGGTCGAGCGCGAGGGCGCCCCGTGGATTGACGCCGCCGCGCTGGAGCCGTGGCGCGAAGGAACGGTCGTCGACCTGACCGCCGACTGAGCGTCAGCCCGCGAGCAGGGGCAGCAGCGCCTCGAGCTTGACCTCGGTCTCGGCCAGCTCCGCGGCGGGGTCTGACTCGGCGACGATCCCGCCGCCAGCGTACAGGTGCGCCGTTCGGTCGCGCAGCAGCGCGCTGCGCAGCCCCACGCACAGCTCGCCGTCCTCGGCGGTGTCCATCCACCCGACGGGCCCCGCGTACCAGCCGCGGTCCATCCTTTCGAGGTCGGGGATCGCGGCGATCGCGGCGTCGCCGGGCTCGCCGCCGACCGCCGGCGTCGGGTGCAGCAACCCCGCGAGGTCCAGCACCGAGCGCGGCTCCGAGAGCTGGGCGTGGATCGGGGTCGCGAGGTGCTGGATGTTGGCGACCTTCACCAGGATGGGCTCGGGGGCCGTCTCGACCCACACCGAGCTGGGACGCAGGACGCGCTCGATGCGGCGGACGACGATCTCGTGCTCGTGGCGATCCTTGGCGCTGCGCAGCAGCTGTTCGCCGAGGTGGTCGTCGACAGCGGGATCGGCGCTGCGACGAGAGGACCCGGCCAGCGCCGCGGTCGCCGCCACCGCTCCGCTTCGTCGCACAAGCAGCTCTGGGCTCGCGCCGAGGAACGCGGCCTCGGGCGTCCCGACGCAGAAGCAGAAGCAGGACGGGAACAGTTCCCGCAGCGCGCCGTAGACCGCCGCGGGGTCGTGAGCGGCGCCCGCCTCGACGACGACCTCGCGCGCGAGCACGACCTTCTCGAGCGGGCCGCCCGAGATCATCCCGGTGGCGCGCTCGACTGCGTGCTCGAACTCGTGTGGCGGCCGCGCGCTCCGGATCGACACGTCGCCTGCCGGATGGGGATCGAGCAACGGCAACGGGTGCTCCCGCAGCGACCCGACCCGCTGGCGCAGCCTTGTGGCGAGCCGCTCCGGAGAGTCGCCACCGCCGACGACGGCGGCCAGGGTCAGGTAGGAGCTGTCTCCCACTCTGCACAGGGCGAGCTCGGGCAGCACTGCGAGCGCCGGAGGAAGCGAGGACCACTGCGGCGCGCGCCCGCCGTCGTGAGCGAAGGCAAAGCCGCCCGTCCACACGGGGCCGGCGCCGGCGGGGAGCCCCGCGGGCTCGACCGCCACCCGTTCGCGGGCGAGCTCGGCGCACGCACGCTCCACGTCCGCGAACCGCGCCTCGCCGCGGGAGATCGTGTCCCAGGCGGCGCCGATCCCGGCCAGCGCGAACCCGTCGCGCTCGGGTTGCTCCCAGCAAAACCACCGATCCGACGCGAGCCGGGAGGCGAACGCGAACGCGCTCGGGTCGCCCGCCTCGATCTCGACGGTGGCGCTGACCAGGGTGCGGCGCTCCCGCGCGCCGGCGTCGGCGATCAGCCCCTCGACCGCTTCGAGGAGCTCCGCGGTCGCCGCTGCGGCAACCGGCGGCGCCACGCGCGGCGCTACGCCTCGGGCCGCGAGCGGGTGATGGCCACCTCGCCGGTCCGCGCCATCTCGACCAGGCCGTGCGGCCGCACCATGCGCTCGAAGGCGTCAATCTTGCCCGTGTCCCCGGTGACCTCGATCGTCAGCGTGCGGCGCGAGACGTCGATCACGTCGGCGCGGAAGATCTCGGCGAACTGCATGATCTCGCCGCGGCTCTCGACCGTCGCCTGGACCTTGAACACCGCCATCTCGCGGGCGATCGTCTGCTCGGGCTCCATGTCGCGGATCTTGATCACGTTGACCAGCTTGTGGAGCTGCTTGGTCACCTGGTCGATGGGGTGGAGCGCCCCGTCGACGGTCATCGTGATCCGTGAGACGTCGGGGTCCTCGGTCGGACCGACCGCGAGCGTGTCGATGTTGAACCCGCGGCGGCTGAACAGCCCGGCGATCCGGGCCAGCACGCCCGGCTTGTTCTCGACCAGCAGCGACAGGATGTGCTTGCGACCCGTGAGCCCACTCGTCGCCTCGAGGTCCTCGAGCTTGATCAGGTCCGGCGTTCCGGCTTCCATATCAATCAACCCCACCAGCCAGTCGCCTCGCACTCGGGCTTCGCCCTCTGCTCGACGCCATCATCACCCTCCCCTACCCGACCATGTCCCGCGCGGCGGCGCCGGCGGGGATCATCGGGAAGCAGTTCTCCTCCTTGGTCACCCGGACGTCGAGCAGCACCGGGCCGTCTGCCGCGAGCGCGTCACGCATCGCGCCCTCGACCTCGGCCTTGTCGTCGACCACGGCGCCCGTCCAGCCGAAGGCCTTGGCGAGCGCCACCCAGTCCGGGCTAGAGCCCATCTCGACCGAGCTGTAGCGCCGATCCCAGAACAGCTCCTGCCACTGGCGCACCATTCCCATGTAGCCGTTGTTCATCAGGAAGACCTTGACCGGGATCTCGTGCACCGCGGCGGTGGCCATCTCCTGGACGTTCATTATCAGCGAGCCGTCGCCGGCGAGGCAGACCACGGCGTCGTCCGGACAGGCCACCTTGGCGCCGATCGCGGCCGGGAGGCCGAACCCCATCGTCCCCAGCCCGCCGGA
>DATHVJ010000190.1:0-16810 GCA_035461345.1 Solirubrobacterales bacterium
GCGGCGGCGTCGAGCGGCCTCGTCGCGTTTGCGATCACCAGGCCGTGGCCCGGATCGGCGACGTTCCACCCGAACGTCCCGGCGTCGAAGCGAGCGAACGCGATCGCGTTCGCGACGGGGTCCGCGCCGGATATCCGCTCGACCGCAGGCGCGGCCTTCTCCAGCTCCCGCTCCACCTTCTCCGACGCGACGGAGTCGGGGCCGAGGAGGAAGACCGGGGTCCTCTTGTGCCGCTTCAGAGCTTCCAGGGTCGCGTCGGGCACCCGGTCGCGCTCGACGAACAGCACGGGGTCGCCGGAGCGAGCCGACCATGCCGCCGCGGGCATCGCGAACCCTGGGTCCTCGGTGGACACGACGACGATGTTCCGCGGCGCGCGATCGGTCAGGCGCTCGCGCAGCCGGTCGACGGCGTCGGCCGCCTCGGCCGGCGCCGCCGCGGGCACCTCGATCGTCCGCGTGCCCTCCGGGGCCTCGACGTCGCCGATCCGGAAGGCCTGCGCGTTCGAGGTATCGGCCGAGCCCTCGGGACGAAGGGAGTCGATCGCGGTCTCGGTCTGGTCGGGCACCTCGTCGTGATCGCTGATCAGCACCGGGGCGCGCACCGGGTCGGCCACGAGCACCGATGCGGCGATCGCCGCCGCCCAGTCGGAAGAATTGACCAGCGTGACCGCCGCGGGACCCTCGACGCCGCCGGTCGCGGGGAAGGTGGCGAGCGCGACACCGGCGGCGTTGGCGGCCGCGTCGCTGCCGCCGACCCGAGTGGTGTTCTTGGTCGCGAATGCCGGAAAGCCGAGCTCCTCCGGGGCCTTGGGCTCGTCGTCGCGCTCGACCGCCACCGGGGGGGCGGGGGCGACGTCGTCGTCGCGCGTCAGCTCCCGGATCCCGAAGAACGCGCCGACGCCGATCCCCGCCAGGACCAGCACGGCGACTCCTATCTGCGCCAGTCGTCGCGTGGTCACCGCGAAGAACGTTATTCGACGGCGCCACGCACGGCGACGGCCCGCGCCGTCGCCCGAGCGGTGCTGCAACCGGCGCCGGCCAAGGATGTAAACTGGTTGACTGACCAGTCAATCGCCCACCGAAACACTAATGGCGGTGGGCCGGGACGTCTCTCCGCCACGAAGGGGGATCCAGATGGACTTCTCACTCACCGACGAGCAGCGCGAGTTCAAGGCCGAGTGCCGCCGGTTCGCCGCCGAGGTGATCCGCCCGGCCGCGCCGCGGCACGACGCCGACGAGAGCACGCCGTGGGAGGTCATGAAGGAGGCCCGGGAGCGCGGGCTGCACGGGATCGAGCACGTGCAGCGGCTCGGCGCCGATCCCGACGGCCAGCTCAGCTGCATCTACGCGGAGGAGCTGCACTGGGGCTGCGCGGGCATCGCGCTCGCGATCTCGGGGTCCACGCTCGCCGCGGCCGGGCTCGCCTCCAGCGGCACGCCCGAGCAGATCGCGAAGTGGGTGCCGGAGTGCTTCGGGATGGGCGGCGAGGTGAAGCTGGGCGCGTACGCGGTCACCGAGCCGCAGGCCGGCTCCGACGTCAAGAGCCTGCGCACGACCGCGAAGCTCGACGGCGACGAGTGGGTGCTCAACGGCACCAAGGTCTTCATCACCAACGGCGGGATCGCGGACGTGCACGTCGTCGTCGCGACCGTCGACCCCGAGCTCGGCCATCGCGGGCAGGCGTCGTTCGTGATCGGCAAGGACACCCCGGGCCTGCGCCAGGGCAAGAAGGAGTCGAAGCTGGGGATCCGCGCCTCGCATACGGCCGAGGTCGTGCTCGAGGACTGCCGCATCCCGGTCGACAGCCTGCTCGGCGGGATGGAGAAGCTCGAGAAGAAGCTCGAGCGGGCGCGCAGCGGAAAGTCGTCCGGGCGCGCTTCCGGGGCGCTGGCGACGTTCGAACTCACGCGGCCCGTGGTCGGCGCCTCCGCGCTCGGGATCGCCCAGGCAGCGTACGAGTGGACGCTGGCCTACCTCGACAACGGCGGCTCGATCCATCCGGTGGAGGCGGTGCTCGACGAGAGCTCTTCGGCGGGCAAGCCGCCGCTCGAGCGCCAGGCCGTGCAGCAGGTCATCGCCGACGTCGCGACCGAGATCGAGGCCGCCCGGTTGCTGGTCCAGCGAGCGTCGTGGATGGGCCGGACCGGGATTCCGCTCACCGGCGGCCAGGGCTCGATGTCGAAGCTCAAGGCGGGCGACGTCGCGATGTGGGCGACCCGCACGCTGATGGACCTCGTCGGGCCGTACGCGTGGTCGAAGGAGTGCCCGCTCGAGAAGTGGTTCCGGGACGCGAAGATCTACCAGCTGTTCGAGGGGACGGCGGAGATCCAGCGCCTCGTCATCTCGCGCATGCAGGCGGACGAGTACCGCCAGCGCCTCGCCGAGGGCTCCGAGATCGCGGCCGCCGCCGTCGGCGGGACCGCCGCCGCGGCGGCCGACGCGAACGGTGATCAGGAGGGCCGAGTGGGCGCCACGACGCGCGCCGCCGAGGCCGTCAAGTCCGGCAACGGCGCCGGCGAGCAGGCGAAGACGCCCGCGTAGGGCTCAACCTCCGTCCGCGTTGCTTGCCCCGGCGTGATGTTCGGCGCGGGGTCGGACCGCGCAACGTGAGCCCTCCGAGCCCGTGCCGGAAACGCGCGCGACAGCCTGAGCCGCCGCGCGGGCTAAGCTCGCCGGCCATGGCGCACGCCCACCCTCACGGCGGCCGCGGCTCGCTCGTCGACACACTCGGCGCGCGGCGTGCCGACACGCGGCGCCGGCTGTGGATCGCGCTCGCGATCAACCTCGCGATGCTCGTCGCGGAGGCAATCGGCGGGCTGATCACGGGATCGCTCGCCCTGCTGGCCGACGCGGGGCACGTGCTGTCGGACGTCGGGGCGATCGGGCTGGGCCTGGTGGCGGGCGGGCTCGCGTCGCGGCCCGGAGGGCCTCGGCGCACCTTCGGCTACCAGCGCACCGAGGTGATCGCGGCGCTCGTCAACGGGATCGCGCTCGTCGTGATCGCCGTCCTGGTGGCGGTGGCCGCCGTCGATCGCCTCGGCGACGCTCCCGAGGTCGAGGCGATCGGCGTGCTCGCGCTGGGCGTCTTCGGGCTAGCCGGCAACGTCGCCGCGACGTTGGTGCTTGCGCGCGGCGAGCGCGAGGACCTCAACCTCGAGGGCGTCCTGCGGCACTCGTTCGCCGACGCGCTCGGATCGGTGGGGGTGATCGTCTCCGGCACCGTGATCCTGGTCACCGGCTGGGACCCGATCGACGCGCTGGTCGGTCTCGGGATCGCGGCGCTGATCCTTGCGTCGTCGGTGCGCCTGATCGCCGAGCCGATCAACGTGCTGATGGAGGCGGCGCCGACGGGGATGGACGCCGAGGACCTCGCGCGCGAGATGTGCGAGCTCGAGGACGTCCGCGCCGTGCACGACCTCCACGTGTGGACGGTGACGGCGGGCTTCGAGTCGCTTTCCGCGCACGTCGTCGTCTCCCCCGAGGCGGACCGTGACCTCGTCCGCCGCCGGCTCGAGGTCATGCTGCGCCATAGCCACGGCATCGAGCACACGACGCTGCAGATGGAGGAGGAGGCTCCACCGGAGCTTCTGGACGTGGAGACGAGCTAGCGCTCAGCCCGTCCGTGACCCCGCGACGGCGAACGCGAGAGCGAGCGAGACGAGCGGGAGCGGAGGAGTCGCGGGTGTGATTTCCCTGCTTGCAAGCATGATTGCAGACGCCTGAGGACTGTTAAGAAACGCTCGTAATGGCGCCCGACCCTGGTAGGCTCTGGCGCGCTTTTGCCGAGTCCGCATGCGCGAGCGTAGCGTCGCGGAGCGGGGGACCCACCACTCGGGGCGAATCGGATCGAGAGATCCGTAGCGCGACCTCTTTCGGCGCGAGCCCGTCAGCTAACCCCGTAGGCAGCAAGAGAGATGGACCGGACAGCAAAGCCCGCAGCGCAAGGAAACCGCGGCCGACGGGCCGGTTTCGCGCTGACCGCGGGGCTGGTCGCCATCGTGGTCGCCGGCGCCACCGCGCTGGCGCAGGATCTCGAGAGCGATCTCGACTCCAAGCAGGCCCAGCTCGACCAGGCCGAGTCCAAGCGCGGCGTGCTCAGCACCGAGATCCAGCGCTACACGAGTGAGATCGTCCAGCTCGAGGGCGAGGTGGCGACGCTTCGCAACCGCGAGGCGCTCGTCCAGGAGGAGCTCGAGCAGAAGCAGGCCGAGCTGGATCGGGAGCGGGAACATCTCCAGGTCCTGCGCGAGCGGTTGCGCCAGTCGATCGACGTGCTCGAGGAGCGGCTCGTCGCGATCTACAAGTCCGACACCCCCGACGTCGTCACCGTGGTGCTGGAGTCGGATGGATTCGAGGATGTCCT
Source organism: Solirubrobacterales bacterium (assembly GCA_035461345.1). Lineage (GTDB taxonomy): Bacteria > Actinomycetota > Thermoleophilia > Solirubrobacterales > 70-9 > DASPWW01. Next base: position 4,364 of record DATHVJ010000190.1, read on the forward strand.
CGACCGCTACGAGTACCTGAACCGGATCGAGACCGAGGACTCGGACCTGATCGCCCGGGTCCGCGAGCTGCGGAACGAGACCAAGGCGACGGTCGAGAGGATTCGCGCCGCGCGCGACGAGATCGCCGCCAAGAAGCGCGAGCTGACGCGGACCCGCGTCGAGCTCGAGGCCCGCGAGGCCGCGCTCGGCGACGCCCGCGGCAGCCGCAAGGACACGCTCGCCGAGATCGACTCCAACATCAAGCGTCTCGAGGGCGACATCGGCGACCTCGAGGGCCAGATCCAGCAGCAGCTCCAGGCGAGCGCCTCTCCCACCCTCCCCGCGGGGCCGGTTCGCGGCGGGTCGGGGGACATGATCTGGCCCGTGGACGGGCCGGTCACATCGCCGTTCGGCATGCGCTGGGGCAGGCTGCATGCCGGCATCGACATCTCCGTGCCGTCGGGCACCCCGATCCGGGCCGCGAAGTCGGGCTCGATCGCGATGGCCGCGCCGACCGGCGGCTACGGCAACTACACGTGCATCAACCACGGCGGCGGGCAGTCCACCTGTTACGCGCACCAGTCGAGCTTCGCCGTCACGTCGGGCTCGGTCGGCCAGGGCGAGGTGATCGGCTACGTCGGCTGCACCGGGTCGTGCTTCGGCGACCACCTGCACTTCGAGGTTCGAATCAACGGCCAGCCGACCGACCCGCTCGGGTATCTGTAGCAGCCTGCCTGGTGTCGTTCCTGTCCCTGGCGGCCCTGCTGAGCTTCGACGGGCTGCTGGGAGGCCTCGGTTCCTCCGAGGACGGAAGCGTTTTCGTCGGTCCCGCGACCTCGGTGGCGGCGGCCCCGGTCGGGGCGGGCACAGGCGGGGGCGGAGCCACGGGAGCTCGGGGCGCTGGCGGCGCCGCGCCGGGGGCAGGCGTGCCGGGAGGCGGTGTGCCGGGAGGCGTCGAGGGAACGGGGACGGCGCCGGGCGTGACGGCGCCCGGGACGCCGCCTCCATCCGGCTCGCCGGCTGCTCCCACGTCGACGTCGGGCCCGCTGTCGAACACGGTGCAGACGCTCGAGAACACGACCGAGAACACCACCGGCCTCGGCCTTCCGCTCACCGAGCAACGGATCCGGTTACCGGCAAGCTGGACAAGACCGTGAACGACACGGTCGGCGGTCTCCTGGGCAACTAGCCGAGCGCGCGCTCCATCCACCGCAGCGCGATCCCGTGCACCTCGGCGTCGTGCTGGGCCGATCGGTGGTGGCCGCCGGGGAGCACGATCAGCTTGCGCGGCTCGCCCGCGTGCCCGTACAGCTCCTCGGACCACGTGTAGGGGATCTGCTCGTCGCCGCGCGCGTGGATCAGCAGCAGCGGCTTGCCGTCCATCAGCGCCACCGCCTCGCGGATGTCGTGCTCGGAGAGCCACGCCTCGAGCGCCGGCTCGTCGGCGCGCATCTCGAGCTCGCCGCGGCGCAGGCCTCGGAGCATGTGCTCCTCGCCCGCGGGGCAGATCGCGATCGCCCCGGCGACGGCGTCGGAGACCGCGGCGGCGTGGATCGCCATGAACCCGCCCATGCTGGACCCGCGTACGCACACCCGATCCGGGTCGACGCCGTCGACCGCGGCGAGCAGGCGCGCCATCCGGGCGACGTCGCCGATCGCCGCGGGCGACATCTCGTCCCCGGCCGCGCCGTGGCCGCGCTGGTCGAACGTCAGCGCCGCCCATTCGTACCCGGATGCGGCGCGGGCGAAGTCGCCATGGTTCTCCTTCCGCGAGCCCGCGCCGTGGAGAACGACGATCCCAGGCCACGGAGGGGAGGACTCCGGAAGCCACAGCTCGTACGGCCGGCCTTCGTGCACGCCCCGTCGCGTCGCCGCCCGAGGTGAGGGAAGCCTCATTGCAGCGCCGACGCTATCGCGCCGCACGATCTCCGGCTCGTCACAATGGACGCCCGATGACGGACCCCACCGACAGCCAAGCCGAGGGCGGCGTCGCGGCCGTGCCCGCCGCGAACGCGGTCGAGGGCTCCCCGGTGTACCCGATCGGGAGCCGGGTCAACGAGCTCGGCCACCTCGAGGTGGGCGGGTGCGACGTCGTCGAGCTGGCGGCGGAGTTCGGGACGCCGGCGTACGTGTACGTCGAGGAAGACCTCCGCGCCCGCGCCCGCGCCTATGTGGACGCGTTTCGCAGCCGTACGGACGACTTCGAGGTCCTGTACGCGAGCAAGGCGGCGCCGATCACGGCGCTCGAGCGCGTGCTCGCCGAGGAGGGGCTTTCGATCGACGTTGCCTCGGGCGGCGAGCTGCACATCGCGCTGCGGGCGGGGTTCGACCCCGCGCGCATGCACCTGCACGGGAACAACAAGACCGTGGGCGAGCTGCGCGAGGCGTTCGACGCGGGCGTCGGGCACCTGATCCTCGACTCGTTCGACGAGATCGAGCGCGCCGAGGCGCTGCTCGACCGCCCCCAGGACGTTCTGATCCGGGTCACGCCGGGGATCGAGCCCTCGACCCACGGTTACGTGCAGACCGGGCAGATCGACTCGAAGTTCGGCTTCGGTCTCCGCGACGGCCTTGCGCGCGAGGCGATCGATCGGGTGCGGGCGAGCGACACGCTGCGGCTCGTCGGCCTCCACGCCCACATCGGCTCGCAGATCTTCGAGCTCGAGCCGTACGTGAAGGCGATCGAGGCCCTGGCCGAGCTCGCCGCGCCCGAGATCCGGATGCTGAACGTCGGCGGCGGGCTCGGGGTCGCATACGTGAGCGAGGACGAGCCGCCGTCGATCGAGGACTACGTCGACGTGAAGGTGCGGGGGATCGCCAGCCTGTTCGACCCCACGCCGAGGATCCTGGTCGAGCCCGGCCGCTCGCTCGTCGCCAACGCCGGAATCACCGTGTACACGGTCGGGACCGTGAAGCGGATCCCCGACGTGCGCACCTACGTCGCCGTCGATGGCGGCATGTCCGACAACCTGCGGCCGATCATCTACGGGTCGCGCTACGAGGCCTTGATGGCGAACCGCGCCGCGGAGGTGGCCGACACCCCGGTAACGGTCGCAGGTATGCACTGCGAGTCGGGTGACATCCTGGTGCGCGACGCGCTCGTCGCCGCGCCCGCGGTCGGCGACGTGCTGGTCACCCCCGCGACCGGCGCCTACGGTCACTCGATGGCCAACAACTACAACGCGGTCCCGCGCCCGCCGGTCGTCCTCTGCAGCGGCGGCGACGCGCGCCTCGTCGTGCGACGGGAGTCCTACGACGACCTCTCCTCCAGAGACCTAGAGTGAGCGAGCCGGTGCGGATCGGGGTCCTGGGAGCGGGGACCGTCGGGGGTGCGTTCCTGGAGCTGGTGCGCGACCGCGCCGACGCGGTCGAGGCGGCCACCCGCAGGCGGCCCGAGGTCGCGGGCGTGGTGCGGCGTTCCGAGGGCGACTTCGACGACATCCTCGCCGGCTGCGAGGTGGTCGTCGAGCTGATCGGCGGGACCGACCCGGCGCGCGACTACGTGCTGCGTGCGCTGCGCGAGGGCCGGCATGTGGTCAGCGCCAACAAGCAGCTCATCGCCCAGCACGGCGACGAGCTGTTCGACGCCGCCCGCGACGCGGGCGTCCAGCTTCGCTTCGAGGCGGCCGTGGCGGGGGTGATCCCGGTCATCCGGGTGATCCAGGAGAGCCTCGCGGCGACCGAGGTGGCCAAGGTGTTCGGGATCGTCAACGGGACGACGAACTTCATCCTCACCGAGATGGCGAAGACCGGCGCCTCGTACTCGGACGCGCTCGCCCGCGCCCAGGAGCTCGGCTACGCGGAGGCGGACCCGAGCGACGACGTCGGGGGTGCCGACGCGGCGGCGAAGATGGCGATCCTGGCCCGGCTCGCGTTCCACACTCCGGTGAGGCTCGACGACGTCTCGTTCGAGGGGATCGAGAGCGTGCAGCCCGACGATCTCGCGTACGCGAAGGAGTTCGGGCTGTCGCTGAAGCTGCTCGGGGTGGCGGAGCGCAACGGCGACGGGATCAGCGTCCGGGTGTTCCCGTGCTTCCTGTACGGCGGGCACCCGCTCGCCCCGATCGAGGGCCCGTTCAACGCGGTCATGGTCGAGGCGCCGTCGATCACCGAGATCACGATGTCGGGCCCCGGCGCCGGCGGGATCGAGACGGCCTCGGCGGTGCTCGGCGACGTGACGTCGATCCTCGCGGGCGAGGCGCCGGTCCACGCCGTTCGCGCGACGCTTCCCATGGTGGGCGACGTCGAGTCCGCCTTCTACCTCCACCTCGAGGTCGCCGACAGGCCCGGCGTCCTCGCCGCGATCGCCGCCGTGCTCGGCGACAACGACGTGTCGGTGAAGAGCGTCGTCCAGTGGGGGCTGGGCGACGACGCCCGTCTGGTGATGGTCATGCACCGGGCGGCCGAGTCACGCTTCTATGCCGCGCTCGAGGGGCTCGCGAAGCTCGACTTCCTGCGCGCTCCGCCGCGCGCGATCCGCGTGATCGAGGAGGAGTTCGTTTAGCCCCCAACCGCTGATAGAGCGCTACCGCTCCCGGCTGCCGCTGGAGGCAGGCGATCCGGTCGTCAGCCTCAACGAGGGCTCGACCCCGCTCGTTCACGCCAACTCGCTGTCCGAGCGGCTCGGGGTCGAGGTGCGGCTCAAGCTCGAGGGCGCCAACCCGACCGGCAGCTTCAAGGACCGCGGGATGACGGTCGCGGTCTCGCGGGCGGCCGGGGCGGGGGCGGAGGCGATCATCTGCGCCTCGACCGGCAACACCGCCGCCAGCGCCGCCGCGTACGCGGCCCGGGCGGGGCTGCGAGGGGCGGTGATCGTCCCCGAGGGCAAGATCGCGATCGGCAAGCTTGCCCAGGCGCTGATGCACGGCGCGCGGGTGATCGCGCTGCGGGGCAACTTCGACCAGGCGCTGGAGATCGTCCGCGCGCTGGCGGCCTCGCACCCAGTGGAGCTCGTCAACTCCGTCAACCCGTACCGGATCGAGGGCCAGAAGACCGGCGCGTTCGAGGTCTGCGACGAGCTCGGCACCGCGCCGGACGCGCTCGCGATCCCGGTCGGCAACGCGGGCAACATCACCGCGTGGTGGCGGGGGTTCCAGGAGTACGGAGAGGCGCCGGTGCTGTACGGGTTCCAGGCCGAGGGGGCCGCGCCGCTCGTCGCCGGCCACCCGATCGAGAGCCCCGAGACGGTCGCCTCCGCGATCCGGATCGGCAACCCGGCGCGGTGGGAGGAGGCGATGGCCGCGGTTACCGGGTCGCGGGGGCGCATCGCGGCGGTGTCGGATGACCAGATCCTCGACGCATACCATCTGCTCGCCGAGCGCGAGGGGGTGTTCTGCGAGCCGGCGTCGGCGGCCGCGGTGGCCGGCCTGCTCGCGCACGGCCTGCCGGCGCCCGAGGGCGGGTCGGCGCCGCGAAGCGTCGTCTGCGTCCTGACCGGCCACGGGCTCAAGGACCCCGACACCGCACTCGGCAAGGCGCCCGGCGTGATCGGGTGCGACGCTGACGTCGGCGCCGTCGAGCGCGCCATCTTCGACTGATTCGCCACCTGCGCGCGCCACGGGTGCGGCGCTGCACGCAACCGTGGGGGGATCCACGCCGCTCCACGCTTCATCGCCAGCCTCGTCGTTCCGCCGCGCTGCGGGGTTTGCGGGGCTCGCTGTCACTGGAGCGCACCGTTGTGCGAGCGCTGCGACGCGGGGCTCGGGGACGAATCGGGTGGTCGCGTGGTCGTCGCCGGCCTCGACGACGCCTGGGCCGCGACCAGGTACGAGGGAATCTCCCGCGAGCTGGTCGGCGCGCTGAAGTTCCGCGCCCGGCTCCAGCTCGCGCGCCGCGCCGCGGAGGCGATCGCGACCGCAGCCCCGCGGGATCTGCTTGCCGGCGCGACCGTCCCGGTGCCGCCCGCGCCGTGGCGGCGCCGCGTCCGCGGCCACGACCCCGCGGAGGAGATCGCGCTCGCGCTCGCCGCACTCACCGAGCTGCCGTTTCGCCCCGTGCTCGCGCGAAGCACCGGGCCTCGTCAGGTCGGCCGGCGTCGAGCCGACCGGCTCGCCGACCCGCCGGCTGTGCATGCGGTCGGCGCGGCACCGCCGCGCGCCGTCCTCGTCGACGACGTCGTCACCACCGGCGCCACGCTCGCCGCATGCGCGCGGGCGCTTCGCGCCGCCGGCGCGGCGCGAGTCGTTGCGGTTGCGTTTACCCGGGCGTAGGATTGGTGACCACCGCCAATTTCGCTCGCGAAATTGGCGTTTGTGAGAGGAGGCCGCCGGTGCGGATCGAGATCAGGGGCAGGAACGTCGAGGTCACCGAGGAGCTTCGCCACCACGTCGAGAAGCGGTTCGCGCGCGTCGGCGAGCAGGTATCGGACGTCGCGACGCTCGAGGTCGAACTGTCGCAGGAGCGCAACCCGTCGATCGCCGCGCGCGAGGTCGCCGAGGCGACGCTGCACCTGAAGGGGATCACCCTGCACGCCCGCGAGAGCTCGCCCGACCTGCGGCACTCGATCAAGGAGCTCGCCGACGACATGCGCCGGCAGGTCAAGCGCCACCGCGAGAAGCGGCGCAAGCGCACCCAGACCCGCCGGCTCATCGCCCGTATGCGCGGCCGCGCCGCCTAGCGGACACGCCCATGTCGGGCGGTGGCTAATCGCTACGCTGATTGACGATGGCGAGGGGCCTGATAGACCGCGCCCTGCGGATGGGCGAGTCGCGCCAGTTCCGCGAGCACGAGAAGCGCGTCGAGTCGATCAACCGGATCGAGCCGGAGATGGAGCTGCTCGACGACTCCGAGCTCCGTGAGGAGGCCGATAAGCTGCGCGAGCGGGCCCGCGACGGCGAGTCGGTCGAAGACTTGCTGCCTGAGTCGTTCGCGCTCGTGCGCGAGGCCGCCCGCCGCACGATCGGCCAGCGCCACTTCGACGTCCAGCTGATCGGCGGCATGGTCCTGCACGGGGGCTCGATCGCCGAGATGAAGACGGGCGAGGGCAAGACCCTCACCGCGACCCTCCCGGTCTTCCTCAACTCGCTCGCCGCGAACAGCGTCCACCTGGTCACCGTCAACGACTACCTCGCTCGTCGCGACGCCGAGTGGATGGGCCCGATCTACGACGCGCTCGGCGTCACCGTCGGCGTGATCCAGGAGTCCGACGACCCGAGCGAGCGGCGCGAGGCGTACACATGCGACGTCGTGTACGGCACCAACTCCGAGTTCGGCTTCGACTACCTGCGCGACAACATGGCCAGCTCGCTCGAGAACACGGTCCAGCCCGGACACCACTTCGCGATCGTCGACGAGGTCGACAACATCCTCATCGACGAGGCCCGAACCCCGCTGATCATCTCGGGCGCCCCGGAGCAGGCCGCCGACACCTACTACACGTTCGCGAGGCTGGCGAAGCAGCTCGCCGGCGTGCCGGTGAAAGAGAAGCTGAAGTCGCTCGGCGAGTCCAAGGACACCTCTGAGGTCGACTACGAATACGAGTACGACGAGAAGCACAAGACCGTCGCCCCGACCGAGAAGGGCGTCAACCAGGCGGAGCGGTTCCTCGGCGTCGACAACCTCTACGTGTCCGAGCACGGCACGCTCGTCAACCACCTGATCCAGGCGCTGAAGGCCGAGTCGCTGTACAACCGCGACAAGGACTACGCGGTGATCGACGGCCAGGTGATGATCATCGACGAATTCACCGGTCGCATCCTCGAGGGTCGTCGCTGGTCCGAGGGCCTGCACCAGGCGATCGAGGCCAAGGAGGGCGTCGCGATCCGCGAGGAGAACCAGACGCTCGCCACGATCACGCTCCAGAACTATTTCCGCCTCTACGACAAGCTGGCGGGCATGACCGGCACAGCCCTCACCGAGGGAACCGAGTTCATGAAGATCTACAAGATGCCGGTGGTCGAGATCCCCACCCACCGGCCGATGATCCGCGATGACCACAACGACCAGATCTACAAGACGAAGGGCGGGAAGTGGAAGGCTGTCCTGGGCGAGATCAAGGAGCGCCACGAGGGCGGCCAGCCGATCCTCGTCGGGACCGTGTCGGTCGAGGTCTCCGAGATGCTGTCGGGCGAGCTGAAGCGGGCGGGCATCGAGCACGTGGTGCTGAACGCGAAGCCCGAGAACGCCCAGCGCGAGGGCGAGACGATCGCCCAGGCGGGCCGCATCGGCGCGGTGACGATCGCGACCAACATGGCGGGGCGCGGCGTCGACATCAAGCTCGGCGGCAGCCCGGAGGGGCTGGCGCGCGCGGAGCTGCGCAAGCTCGGGGTGTCCCCGGCCGACGACAGCTATGAGGAGGAGCTGCAGGCGTTGCTGCCGCAGCTCGAGGAGCGCTGCGCCGCCGAGGCCGAGAAGGTGATCGAGTCCGGCGGGCTGTTCATCTGCGGGACGGAGCGCCACGAGTCACGGCGGATCGACAACCAGCTCCGCGGGCGCTCCGGTCGCCAGGGCGACCCCGGCGAGTCGCGCTTCTACCTATCGGCCGAGGACGACGTGATCCGGCTGTTCGCCGGCGACCGGATCTACAAGATCCTCGACCGGCTGGGGCCGAAGGACGAGCACGGCGAGGAGTACCCGCTCGAGGCGAAGATGCTCACCCGGACGGTCGAGAACGCCCAGAAGAAGGTCGAGCAACAGAACTTCCTGATTCGCAAGCGAGTGCTCGAATACGACGACGTCATGAACGAGCAGCGCCGGGTGATCTACAAGTACCGGCGCGAGATCCTCGAGGGCCGCGACATGTCGGAGGCGGCGCGCACCGAGCTCGCCGACGTCGTCGCGCGGACGGTGGAGTCGTACACGCCGGGCGAGGTGTTCGAGGACTGGGACCTCGGCGGGCTCCAGGCCCAGCTCCAGCAGCTATGGCCGCTCGGCGTCGACATGGGTGAGCTCGACGCCGCCCGCAGCGGCGATCGCGAGGGGCTGATCGGGGCGCTGCAGGAGGACGCGGCGGGCGCGTACGAGCGCCGCGAGGCCGAGTTCGGTGCCGAGCTGATGCGCTACCTCGAGCGCCAGATCCTGCTCCAGGTGATCGACCACCGCTGGAAGGAGCACCTGTACGAGATGGACTACCTGCGCGAGGGGATCCATCTCCGCGGGTTCGCCCAGATCGATCCGCTGGTCGCGTACAAGAACGAGGGCTTCTCGATGTTCGAGGAGCTCATGCACTCGGTGTGGGAGGAGTTCGCGCGGCTGATCTTCCACGTCCAGGTCGACGTCGCCCCGGCGCAGGCCGAGGAGCAGTTCGCGCCCGCCCAGCAGCAGCGCGGCGTGCAGTACTCGGGCGGCGGCCAGGAGCAGCCGTCGGCGCTGTCGCAGGCCGGCGCAGCGGCGGCCGCCGGCGGGGCGACGGCTACGCGCGCGCCCGGGGCGGCGGCGTCCGCGGACGGCGAGCCGGCCGCGCCCGCCCGCCAGCCTGCGCCCGCCCAGACAGGCACCAGGGTCAAGGACGAGCACGAGAAGATCGGGCGCAACGACCCGTGCTGGTGCGGCTCGGGCAAGAAGTACAAGAAGTGCCACGGGGCCTAGTGGTCGAGCAAGCCTCAAAGGAAGCGGTGTCCGCCCGCCTCGGCGAGGTCCGCGATCAGCTCAAGCTGCTCGCGGACTACCTTTGACCCAGTCGCGCTCGAACAGGAGATAGGCCGGATCGAGGACGAGATGCAGCGGCCGGGCTTCTGGGACGACCAGGAGAAGGCGGCGGCGATCTCGGCCCAGCACGCCCGCGCCCAGCGGCGCCTCGAGGGCTTTCGCTCGCTCGAGTCCGATGCCGCCGACCTCGACGAGCTGATCGAGCTCGCCGACGACGACCCCGAGATCGCGTCCGAGCTCGACTCGCAGCTCGCCTCGATCGAGAAGCGGCTCGCCGAGCTCGAGGAGGCGCGGCTGTTCGCCGGCCCCTACGACGCCGGCGACGCGGTGGTGACCGTCCGCTCGGGCGCCGGGGGCACCGACTCGCAGGACTGGGCGGAGATGCTGTTGCGGATGTACCTGCGGTGGGCGGAGCGGCGCGGCTTCGAGGTGGAGATGAAGGAGGCGTCGCCCGGCGAGGAGGCGGGGGTGAAGTCGGCGACGTTCATCGTCCGCGGTGAGAACGCGTACGGCCTGTTCGCGGCCGAGCGCGGCGTGCACCGGCTGGTCCGGATCTCGCCCTTCGACGCCCAGAAGCGGCGGCACACGGCGTTCGCGCAGCTCGACGTCGCGCCGCTCGTCGACGACGACGTCGAGGTCGACATCGACGAGGAAGATCTCCGAGTCGACACGTACCGCGCCTCGGGCGCGGGCGGGCAGCACGTCAACAAGACCGACTCGGCGGTCCGGATCACGCACCTGCCGACCGGAGTCGTGGTCCAGTGCCAGAACGAGCGCTCCCAGACCCAGAACAAGGCCACCGCGATGCGACTCCTGCGGGCTCGGCTGCTGGAGGAGGAGGAGCGCAAGCGCGCCGAGGAGCTGGCCGCGGAGCGCGGCGAGCAGAAGGCGGCCGAGTGGGGCTCGCAGATCCGCAGCTACACCCTCCACCCCTCGACCCGGGTCAAGGACCACCGCACCGGGCACGAGGTCGGGGACGCGCAGCGGGTGCTGGACGGCGATCTCGACGGGTTCGTCCGCGAGTACCTGCTGCGGGCGGCGGGCGACGGCGAGGGATAGGGCCGCGGCGTATCGTTGGGCCGATGGCGGTGAGGATCGCGGTCGGCGTCTCGGAGAGCTTCGACCCCGTCGAGGCGTTCTCCGACGCGGCCGGGGACGCCGCGCGGCAGCTCGAGGCCCAGTGCGACCTGTGCGTGGTGTTCGCCGGCGCCCCGCACCTGCCGCTGTCGAAGTGGGTGCTGTCGACGGTGCACGAGCGGCTCGAGCCCGCCAACCTGATCGGGTGCGGGGCCGGCGGCGTCGTCGGCGCGGGACGCGAGATCGAGGAGGGGCCCGGCGCGGTCGTGTGGGCCGCGTCGATGCCCGAGGCCGAGATCCAGACCCACCACTTCCGCGTCGAGCGGACCGGCGACGAGCTCGACGTGATCGGGGTGCCCGACGAGCTGCCCGGCGAGTGCCTGATCCTGCTCGCCGACCCGTATACGTTCGCGGCCGAGCCGCTGCTGGCGCGCCTCGCCGAGGAGCGGCCCGACCTTCCCGTCCTGGGAGGACTCGCCAGCGCCGCGGTGGCGGGTGCGGGCGCCCTGCTTCGCGACGGCGACGTCCTCGTGGAGGGCGCGGTCGCGTGCTCGCTGTCAGGCATCCCCGTGCTGCCGTGCGTGTCCCAGGGGGCGGTGCCGGTGGGCCCCGAGATGACGATCACCGCGGCGCAGGGCAACGTGATCGAGGAGCTGGCGAGCCGACCCGCAGTCGAGCGGCTCAGCGAGGCGATCTCCTCGCTCCCCCCGCGCGAGCAGGAGCTGACCCGAGGAGGGCTGATGCTCGGCCTGGTAATCGACGAGAACAAGCCCGAGTACGTCCGCGGCGATTTCCTCGTGCGGCCGATCATCGGCGCCGACACGGAGGCGGGGACGATCGCGATCGGCGAGCCGGTGCGGGTCGGCCAGACGGTGCGGCTGCAGGTGCGCGACGCGGAATCAGCGGACGAGGACCTGCGCGCGGCACTCGCGACGCAGGCCGAGGCGCTGGCCGGGGAGGGTGCTGCGGGCGCGCTGCTGTTCACCTGCAACGGGCGCGGCTCGCACATGTTCAACGCCCCCGACCACGACGCGACGGCGGTCGACGACGCCCTCGGAGTTCCCGCCGGCGGGTTCTTCTGCGCCGGCGAGATCGGACCCGTCGGCGGGCGCAACTTCCTCCACGGGTTCACGGCGACGATGGCCGTGTTCGCGGCCGGGTGACCGCTAACCCGCCGCCACCTCCTCGTAGGACGACCCATCTCCGGGAACGCGACGTCTGCCGGTAACCGGAGCGTCGACGAGCTCAAGGTAAAGGTGAAGGAGAAGCGGAAGTAGCGCCCCGGGTACGCTCCGTGGCCGATGAACGAGGCGTTGCGCGAGCTGGTCGCCCGCGCGCTGGCGGAGGACCTGGGGACGGGGGACATCACCTCGTCGGCGGTCGTGCCGGCCGACGCGACCGCGCGGGCGAGGCTGATCCAGAAGCAGCCGGGCGTCGTGTTCGGATTCGACGCCGCCGAGGAGGGGTTCCGCCAGTCGGGCGCGGAAGGGTTGGAGCGCGTGGCGGCGGAGGGCGAGTGGCGCGAGGAAGTGCCGGCGGACGTCGCCGCCGTGACGGGGCCGGCGCGGGCGCTGCTCGCCGCCGAGCGCACGGCGCTCAACCTGCTTTGTCACCTGTCGGGAGTCGCGACGCTCACTGCCCGCTTCGTCCACGCCATCGAGGGGACCGGCGTGGAGGTGCTCGACACGCGCAAGACGACGCCGGGGCTGCGCGCGCTCGAGAAGGCCGCGGTCGCCGCCGGCGGCGGGCGCAACCACCGCATCGGGCTGTACGACGCGGTGCTGATCAAGGAGAACCACATCGCC
>DATHVJ010000191.1:0-1510 GCA_035461345.1 Solirubrobacterales bacterium
CGCCGCCAACGAGGGCTTTCTCGCCGGCCTCAACGAGGTGCTGGTGATCGGCGCGCTGGTGGCGTTCGCCGGCGCCGTGCTGTCGCTGTGGCTGGTGCGCGAGAGCGAGATCGAGCGCGAGCCGGTGGAGGCCCCGCCGGAGGTCGGCCCCGAGCCCGGCGCGGTGCCGGAGTCGGCCGCTGCCTGACGATCGAGGTCCGTCACCCCGGCCGACCGGGCCGGGGTGGACGGCACCGGCTGCGGCCCTACCCGGACCGCCAGAGCTCCATCAGCGGTCCCTGCGGGCCCCGCACGGGGTCCGCCGCGGGCAACGGCACGCGCCCGATGTTGGCGACGGCCTCGTCGTGCTCGGCCGGATCCCCGCGCCGCAGATCCCAGTCCTGGCCGACCGGGTACGCGCCGACGACGAGGAAGTCGCCGCTCGACCCGACGTTGCAGTGCCCCGTCCCCGCGGGCAGGATCGCGACGTCGCCGGCCTCGAGCTCGAACCGCTCCCCGTTCACGGGCCCGCCGAGCACCACCTCCGCGCGCCCGGCGACGACGCCCAGCGCCTCGTGCGCCGTGCTGTGGAAGTGGTGGAACGAGTAGATCCCGTCGCGCCAGAACCGCCACCAGCTGTTGGAGTCGAACAGCGCCTCGCACGCCGCCGCATCGCCAGCGACCTCGTCGACTCCGTGATAGATCACGACGGGCAGCTCGGAGTTCGGGATCGAGCCGTCGTCGTCGAAGCGGCGAGTGTGCGGGGGATCCAACGGCACAATCCCGGTCCTATCGGAGCCACCAGGTGAAGCTCGAGCTGTCGTCGAGCGTCGGCGCGTCGTCGGACAGGAAACGATCAAGCGAGCGGACAAGGCGCCCCACCGTCGCCGGGCGGCCGCGGGGGAAGCGACGATTCGCCGTGAACACCAGCCCGCAGTGAGCTTCGCCGCGGGAGCGATGCTCGGACTCGATCGCCCCAAAGCCGACGTCGTCGGTGACGATCGCCCGTCGCTCCTCCTGGGCGGCGGCGAACACGACCTCGTCCGCGCCTCCGCGCAGCTCGGGCCTCTCGCCGACGGCGACCACGTCGTGGCCGCGCGCCCGCAGCTGCTCGGCGATCGAGTACGGATACATCTCGTCGAGCAACAGCTTCAAGCGAGCAGCTCTTGCTCACGCTGCCAGGCCGCGTCGGCGGCCTCCGCCTCCTGGTCGTTGCGACGGATCCACTCGTCGATCTCGCGCTGGTGCTGCCCGTAGTAGCTGACCGCTGCCCGGACCTGGTCCGGACGAATGCTCAGCCACTCGGCGGCGTGGCTGATCGCTGCCTCCCGCTTCTTCTCGGAGCCCTTGAGCACCCCGATCACCTGCCACACATCCGGGCCCCCCGCGAGCCCCGGTCGGCGGCCGCCCGGTCCGTCGCGGAAGACGATGCCCGGGTGATCCTCCATCTCCATGCCTTCGACGATGTAGCGGTGAGCGAGGCGCGCCTTCGACTCTCCCCCCCGGCGGCGACGCGTCTCGAGGCGGGCGA
>DATHVJ010000192.1:0-3597 GCA_035461345.1 Solirubrobacterales bacterium
TGATGAACCTCGGCGCGTACTGGTTCAGCGACCGCCTGGCGCTCGGGATGGCGCGCGCCAAGCCGCTCGAGGAGGCCGACGCCCCGCGCCTGTTCGAGATCGTGCGCGAGCTGTGCACCCGCGCCGACCTCCCGATGCCGCGCCTCTACATGATCCCCCAGGACCAGCCGAACGCCTTCGCCACCGGGCGCAGCCCCAAGCGCGCCGCGGTGGCCGTCACCCGGGGGATCACCCGGCTGCTGTCCGAGGACGAGCTGCGCGGCGTGCTCGCGCACGAGCTCGCGCATGTTCGGAACCGGGACATCCTGATCACCTCGGTGGCGGCCGCGATCGGCGGCGCGATCACCTACCTCGGCTACATGCTGCTGTGGTTCGGCGGCGAGGACGACGAGTCGCCGCTCGGCCTGGTCGCGTCGCTGGCGCTCGTCATCCTGGCGCCGATCGCGGCGACGATCATCCAGCTCGCGATCTCGCGTCAGCGCGAGTACTCGGCCGACGCCACCGGAGCGGCGATCTCCGGCAATCCCGAGTCCCTGGCGAGCGCGCTGCTGCGGCTCGAGCAGGGAGCGGAGGCGATCCCGATGGAGGTGAACCAGGCCGCGGAGCCGCTGTACATCGTCAAGCCGTTCTCGGGCGGTGGGCTGGCGAAGCTGTTCTCGACCCACCCCCCGATCCAGGAGCGGGTGCAGCGGCTGCGGCAGATGCGCCCGGCGCTCGTGTAGCGCGTCGTCGCTATTCTTTTTGAAGTAATGGCGACGACCGAACCGATCGAGCTGGTCAGGAGCCGGATCGAGGAGCTCGACCCGGCGGATGCCCGCGAGGAGATCGCGGGCGGGGACGTCGTCCTCGTCGACACGCGCGAGCCGCATGAATGGGACGAGGCTCACCTCGAGGGCGCCACGCTGGTCCCCCCGGCCTCGGTGGCGGAGCGGATCGACGAAGTGGTGCCCGACCGCTCGGCGCGCGTGCTGCTCTACTGCCGCGTCGGCAATCGCTCGGCGCGTGCCGCCGACCTGATGGAGACCGAGCTCGGGTACGAGAACGTCGCCTCCGTCGCCGGCGGGATCGAGGCGTGGCAGCAGGCGGGCCTGCCGGTCGTCGAGGCCGAGGGCATGACCAAGGATCAGCGGATGCGGTACTCGCGCCACACGCTGCTGCCCGAGGTCGGGGTCGACGGCCAGCTCAAGCTCCTCAACTCGAAGGTGCTCCTCGTCGGCGCGGGCGGGCTCGGATCCCCGGCGGCGCTGTATCTCGCTGCGGCCGGGATCGGAACGCTCGGCCTGGTGGACGACGACGAGGTCGACGCGTCGAACCTCCAGCGCCAGGTCATCCACGCCACCGACCGCGTCGGCGTCGCGAAGACCGAGTCGGCGAGGATCTCGATCGAAGCGCTCAATCCCGACGTCGACGTCGTCGAGCACCGCACCCGGCTCGACGCCGACAACATCCTCGAGATCATCGACGGCTACGACGTGATCGTCGACGGAGCGGACAACTTCCCCACCCGCTACCTGCTCAACGACGCCTCGGTGCGGCTGCGCAAGCCCGTGGTCTCAGCGTCGATCCTGGCGTTCGACGGCCAGCTCTCCACCTTCATTCCGTTCGAGGGACCCTGCTACCGCTGCCTGTACCCGACTCCGCCGCCGCCCGAGCTGGCCCCGAGCTGCGGGGCCGCCGGGGTGCTCGGCGTGATGGCCGGAGTGATGGGGTTGCTCCAGGCCAACGAGGTGATCAAGCTCGTCGCCGGGATCGGGGAGCCGCTGATCGGGCGCCTGCTGCTGTACGACTCGCTTGGGACGCGGTTCACCGAGCTCAAGGTCAAGCGCGATCCCGGATGCCCGATCTGTGGCCCCGACGCCCCCGAGATCCTGGAGTCCGAGATGGGCAAGTTCCCGGACTACGACGCCTTCTGCGCCGGCGCCGCGGTCGGCTAACCTCTCGCCCGCAAATGGCGACGGTCAAGATCCCGCCCGTGCTGCGGGCGCAGACCGGCGGTGAGCCCGAGGTCACGACCCGCGGCGGCAGCGTGGGCGAGGTGTTGCGCGCGCTTGCCGACGTCCATCCGGGCACCGCGGAGCAGCTCTTCTCGCACGACGGGGAGCTCAACCGCTACGTCAACGTGTACCTGAACGACGAGGACGTCCGGGTGCTGGACGGACTCGACACCGCCGTCTCGGACAGCGACACGGTGGTCATCCTCCCCGCGATGGCGGGCGGGTCCGAGGCACGACACCCGGCCATCGGGGCCCACCCACTCACCGCTTGACCCCGCCACGGGAGCGCGCTGACGGCGAGGAGCTAGCCCCGCGACGGCGCGAGCTCATCGCGCGCTCGGGGCCGTGGCAGCACCACAACATCGACCTCGGGGGCGGCGTGTACACGATGGGCGACGACGCCCCGGGCCAGCAGGTACGCCTGCCGGCCATAGTCCAGGTCGCGACAGATCTGCTCGCGGCTCCCCTCGATGGCGCGCGGGTCCTCGACCTGGCCGCGCACGAGGGCCTGTTCGCGGTCGAGTTCGCGCGCCGCGGCGCCCGGGTCGTCGCGGTCGAGATCCGCGACGAGCACGTCGAGAAGGCCGAGTTCGCCCGCGACGCGCTCGATCTCCGCGACATGGAGGTGCGGCGCGACGACGTCCGGAATGTGACCCGGGAGCGGTACGGCGAGTTCGACCTCGTCCTCTGCCTCGGGATCCTCTACCACCTCGACGCCCGGGCGGCGTTCGCGCTCGTCGAGCAGGTGACGAAGCTGTGCCGCCGACTGGCGATCCTCGACACCCATTTCAGTGTCGATCCGGCGGAGTCCTTCCTTCATCGCGGCGTCACCTACCGGGGCCGGTCGGTGTGGGAGCACGACCCGGCCTCGACCGCCGACGAGCGGGCCCGCGCCCACGGCGCCTCGTTCGACAACCCGGAGAGCGTGTGGCTGACGAAACCGTCGCTGTTCAACCTGCTGCGCAACGCCGGGTTCACGTCGGTGCTCGAGGTGCGTGTGCCCCGCCCCCAGTTCGGCGCCTGGGACCGGACGATGCTCGCGGCGGTCAAGGGGACGCGCCAGGACAGCATCATGGCCGCGCCCCGGCTCGAGCTCGACGCCGCCCTGGAGAACGACTGGCCCGAGCACGAGCGCCGTCGCGTGAGCGATGCGCAGACCCGCCGCGGCCGGATCAGGCACCTGATGGCGCGGGCGTTGCCGGTCTCCGTTCGCCGGGCCTACCGGCGCCGCCGGCTCAAGACCCGCCGGTGAACTTCACGTACTGCTTCCACGCCGGCTTTGGCTTCGACCCGGCGGCGTTGAAGAGGCCGGCCGAGGCGCACCAGTCGCACGGGGAATCGCTGCGCGGCAGGTCCCGCCACGTGTAATAGAGCACGCCGCCGATCTTCCACTTGCCGCGCTTCTTGAGCAGCAGCTTGAACGACTTCTTGAGCAGCTTCGCCTGCTTCTTCTTGCCGACGCCGAGCCGGCTCGTGGTGTTGCCCTTCTTCGATCCCCACCCGATCTCGGTCAGCCACAGCTTCTTCTTTCCGTCCTTCTTCTTCTTCAGCGCCTTGCGCATCTTCCCGATCTGCTTCTCGATCCCCTTGAGGTCGGGGGAGT
>DATHVJ010000193.1:0-12812 GCA_035461345.1 Solirubrobacterales bacterium
TCGGTGATCGTCGACAAGGTCAGCATGCAGTTCGTGTTCGGCTCCGAGGTCGACTACGTCGAGGGCCTCCAGGGCGCCGGGTTCGCGGTCAACAACCCGAACGTCGTCGCGGCCTGCGGCTGCGGCTCCTCGTTCCAGGTCCGCGAGGACGCCGCCGAGCAGACGACGAGCGTCTAGCGTTCGCCGGCGCCACCCGCGCCGGGGGGCGCCTACTCGATCTGCAGCGGTGGGCTCTGTCCGGGGGCGGGCTGGCCGTTGGGACTGGGCGGGGCGGCGTCCTCGGGCTGCTCGACCTCCAGAAGCTCCGCGAGCTCGCCCGACGCGTACATCTCGTCGACGATGTCGGCGCCGCCGACCAGCTCGCCGTTGACGTAGAGCTGCGGGAACGTCCGCCAGTCCGAGATCTCGCCCGTCGCCTCGCGCAGCGGCTCAAGCGCGGGGAGGACGTCGATGGCCCCGTACTCGACGCCGAGCGAGTCGAGGGTCTGGACGACTCGCATCGAGAACCCGCACCGGGGCGCCTCAGGCGTCCCCTTCATGAACAGCAGAACGGGATGTTCGCGGATCAGCTCTTCGACCTTGTCTCGTAGCGCTGGGTCTGCCATCGGCTCAGTCCTCCTCGGGGGGGCTTTGCGCGTCGATCTCAGAGGTTACGGCCTCGCTCCCCTCGCCCTCCCCTCCATGGGCGTCGCCGCCGCCCGACGCCCCTTCGGCGTCGAGCGCGTGCGTCTTCAGCGACAGCGCGTGGATCGACCCGTCGTCCATCCGCTCCTGGACCGCGCCCTTGACCATGCGGTGCTGCTCGACGCGGCTGAGGCCGGCGAACTGCGGCGCCCGCACCACGGCGGTCAGGTGGTCTCCTTGGCCCGTGTCGTCGGTGACCTCGACCTCGGCGCCGGGCAGCCTCGTCAGGATCAGCTCGCGGACCTCGTCCAGCTCGATCGCCACGAGCCGGATTCTAGGGACGGGTCAACCCGCGACCGGGTCCGCCTCGCGCGCGGCGACCTCGACCATCTCGTCGATGCGGCAGAACTTGACCCGTGGCCGGCCCTGGGGCTGGCCCCGCTCGACCTCGGCGCGGTCGATCGCTTCCCAGCCGCGGTAGGTGACGTGGTCGGGCTTGCGATCGCGCAGCAGGGCGTCGACCGCCTCGGGCTCCGGCTGCGCCGGCTCCGGGACGCTTCCCGCCTCGAGGTCCTCGAACAGGCGCTCGACGGTGTCCTGGGCGTCCTTCTTGTTCGTGCCGATCACGCCCGACGGGCCGCGCTTGATCCACCCGACGACGTACTGGCCCGGGAGATGCCCGCCGGCCTCGCGATCGATGACCCGCCCGCCCTCGTTGGGGATCACCCCTCGGCGGTAGTCGAACGGGATTCCGTCGACCGCGATCCCCTTGTAGCCGATCGAGCGCAGCACCAGCCCGGCCTCGATCGTCTCGCGCTCGCCGGTGTCACGAGGCCGGATCGCGCCGGTCTCGTCGCGGTAGAGCTCATTGCGGCCGATCACGACACGCTCGACGCGCCCGTTCCCCTGGATCTCGATCGGCGAGCAGAGGAACCGCAGCACGATCCGCTTCGGCCTGCCCTCGGGCTCCTTGTCCGCGAACTCGGTCAGGATCTCGAAGTTCTTGCGCGCCGTGATGTCGGCCTCGGACTCGAGGTACTCCCGGCTGAGGTCGTCGAGCTCGAGCTCCGCGGGATCGACGTGGATGTCCGCGTCGGCCATCTCGCCGAGCTCCCGCAGCTCGGGGTTGGTGAACGCCGCCTGGACCGGGCCGCGGCGGCCGAGGACGACGATCTCCTTCACCTCGCAGGACCCCAGTCCCTCGATCGCGTGGTCGGCGGTGTCGGTCGTCGTCAGCTCGTCGCGGGTCAGGGCGAGCATCCGCGTCACGTCGGCCGCGACGTTGCCGTTGCCGATCACCACCGCGCGCTCGCACGACAGGTCGAACTCGTGGTCGGCGTAGTCGGGGTGGGCGTTGTACCAGCCGACGAACGCCGTCGCGGGCCCGCTCCCGGGCAGGTCCTCGCCCGGGATGCCGAGGTGGCGGTCGGCCTCGGCTCCGTACGCGTAGACCACCGCGTGGTAACGCTCCGCCAGGTCCCTCGGCGAGGCATCGCGCCCGAGCTGGACGTTGCCGAAAAAGCGGAAGCCGTCGCGCGCCGCGGTCTTCTCGTACACCCGGATCACCGACTTGATCTTGGGATGGTCCGGGGCCACCCCGCCGCGCACGAGCCCGAACGGGGTGGGGAGGCGGTCGAACATGTCGACCTGCGCGGTCACGCCCTCGCGCCGCATGACGTGGTCGGCGGCGTAGAAGCCGGCTGGTCCCGAGCCGACGATCGCGACCCGGAGCGGGTTGTCGGGCGTCCCGGCCACTAGTGGTACCTCCCGCAACGTTTCGCCGGAGATGACGGCCCCAGCCCACCGCCATGCTGCGTCCTCGGTCGCCCAGGTAGCGCTGCTACCTGGGCTCCCTGCGTCCTTGCCTGTCGGTGCCTGGGTCTCGTCATTTCCTGGCGAACGTTACGCGAGGCACCACTACGCGATCGCTGGCTCGCTCCGGGCGGTGGCGGTGCCGTCGAGCGCGTCGAGCGCCCGCGGCACCGACATCGAGACGCAGGTGAAGATCGGGGTGTCCCGGAGGGTGTACGCGCTCGACTCCGACGAGCGCAGCTCCTGGACCAGGTCGAGGAACTCACCCGGGTCGTCCGCCTCGAACGAGACGACGAACTCCTGGTCGTCGAGCCCGAACGAGTACGCGGTGTTGATCGTGATCTCGGGGTAGCGGCGACCGACCTCGATGTGCTCGCTCATGATCCGCTGGCGCTCGTCGGCGGGAAGCCTGTACCAGTCGCGGCGCTTCCAGAACGGGTACACGAACAGGTACTTGCGCTCCGACACGCAGATCTCGGTCCGCGCCTCGGCCTCGGAGTACGGCGAGCGCTTCGTCATCGCCAGGTACGAGTGCGGGATCCTCGACCACCGCGCCAGTCCGCTCTGAGCGAGCACGACGTGGAACGTGTGGATGTCGTCGAGGCTCGGGCTTTGGGCGAGCAGCAGCAGGTCGGTGTCGCCGCGCGTGCCGACCGTCGAGTAGGCGCGCAGCGAGCGCTCGAGCGCGAAGTCCTCGCAGGCGGCTCTGAACTCGCGTTTATCCTGCGCGCGCTGCTCCGCGTCCCTGCGCTGCCACGCGGGGTCGGTCTTGAAGAAGGTGAACTTGGCGAAGGTCCGGTGTAGGTCGGCCACCAGGTGCGATCCCATTGACTAGGAAAGCCGCCTCTGCGGGGCGGCGCGGACCCGATTATAGGTGCGCCGCCGCGCTCGCCGTGGTGGCCATGAGCGCGGTCGCGGCCGTGGCGCTCGCGCCCGGTGCGGGCGCCCAGCCGGTGCGCGATCCGTCGCGGATCACGCTCGCGTTCGTCCCCGCGGGCACCGATCCGCAGGATCTGGCGGCGGTCGAAGGGATGGCGATCGGCCTGATGAGCGCGGGGCTGGGGAGCACCGTCCCACCGGACCAGACCTATCTCGACATCGGCCAGGGCAACCGGGTGTTCACCTCGCTGTACGACGAGCCGCTGCCGCGGCTGTTCGCGATCGGTGGCCGCGTCCCGCCGGTCCTGTGGCGGGCCGTGCTCGAGCGCGCCGACAGCGTCCCGGCCGACATCGTTCCCGGCCTGCTCGCGACGACGATCGCCCGCGGGCGCGACCACGTGCGCGCGGGCCCCCGCGCCGGCGCCGCCGGGCTCACCGCGGTGGACCGAGACGGCCGCGTGCCCGACGGCACGTGGTGCCCGCCGCCGCGCTGCGCGGGGATGAGGGTGATGGCGGTCGATCTGGAGCGCTTGGGCGACCGTGGTTTGCGACCGCGGGGTGACGGCCTGCTGATCGCGATCGAGCGCCCGCCCCCCGAGGAGAAGGGAGAGCAGCTCGCGATCGGGATCGCCGGGCGCGGATTCGACGGGCAAGTCACCTCCGACAGCACCCGCCGCGAGGGCCTCGTGCTCTCCACCGACCTCGCGCCTACCATCCTCGAGCGCCTCGGCATGGACGTCCCCGGTGCGATGAGCGGCAGCGCGATCCGCGCCGAGGGGACGCCCGACCCGGACGAGCTCACCTCGCTCGAACGGCGCATGACCGACGTCGGCCCGCGGCGGGGGCCGGTGATCGGGCTCAGCCTGTTGGTGTGGGCGGCGGTCGCGCTGGCCGCGGTGGCGGCCTTCGGCGCCCCCGGGGCCCGCGCCCTTCTCCCCGTCGTAGCGCTGGCGGGGATGTACGTCCCGGCGGCGTTGCTGCTCGCCGCCGCGCTCGACCCGAGCGAGACGGTGGAGCAGCTCCTCGTCGGGCTCGGATCCCCGGTGCTCGCGGTGGCGACGCTCGCATTCGTGCGGGGATACGGCGCCGTCGCGGTCGCCTGCTCGGTGACCGTGCTCGCGTACGCGGTCGACGTGATCGCCGGCTCCCCGCTCACCGCGCTGTCGCTGATCGGCCCCAACCCGGCCCTGGGGGTCCGTTTCTACGGGATCGGGAACGAGCTCGAGGCGACGATCGCGGCGCTTGTCCCGATCGGGGTCGGCGCGGCGCTCGCGGGATGGGGATCGCGCGCCGGCGAGGCGGTGTTGCCGCGGCCCGCGGCGCTGGCATTCGGCGTCGCCGCCCTCGCCGGCGTGCTCGTGTTCGCGCCCGGTCGCTTCGGCGCCGACGTCGGAGCGGCGATCGTGCTGCCGGTCGGCGCCGCAGTCGCGGCGTGGTTCGTGCTCGGCGGCGGGCGCCGACGGCTGCTGCTCGCCGTTGCCGCTCCGCTGCTCGCGGTCGCGGCGCTATTCGCGGTCGACCTCGCGCTTGGGGGAGACGCGCACCTCAGCCGCTCGGTGCTCGAAGCCGGCGGTCTCGACGACGTCGGTGACGTCGTCGAGCGTCGCCTGCGGCTGTCGGCCGACAGCTTCGGCCGCAACATCGGCAAGCCGTCGATGCTGGTCTGCATCGCGCTGATCGTCACGGGGGTGCTCATGCGCCGTCGCATTGCGTCCTGGTTCGAGGGGGCGCGACCGGCGCTCGCGGGGCTCGTCGGCGCGATCGCCGCGACGGTCGTCGGCACCTTGGCCAACGACTCGGGAGCGCTGCTGCTGATGATCGGGACCGGCTTCTCGAGCCTCTTCGTCGCCTACGTTTGGGCGACCGCAAACCCGCTCGAACCGGACGCGGGAGCGAGCGAGCAAGATGACCGGTGATGTGAGTGCGAGCGAGCGGGAGAGGAGGATTCGAGCGGAATTGATTCGGCGCGTTGTTACGATCCATTAATGCGTATCGCCCTCGTTACGCCGTATTCCTGGACTTACGAGGGGGGTGTCAACCGGCACGTCGAGGCGCTCGCGGAGCAGTTCATCGCCCGTGGCGACGAGGTGCGGGTGCTCGCCCCGTGGGATCCTCCCGACCGCCTCAGCCGGATGCTTCACCGTGCTCCGGCCTCGGCGCGCGCCGCTCCGGACTACCTGATCCCGCTCGGTCGCACGGTGGGCTTCGGCGCCAACGGCGCCGTCTCCAACCTCTCGCCGTCGCCCGAGGCCGTGACCAGAATGCGGCGCGAGCTGCGCGCGGGCCGCTTCGACGTCGTCCACGTGCACGAGCCGGTGGCGCCGATGGTCGGGTGGGACGTCGCCTCGTTCCGGGGCGCCCCGGTGGTCGGGACTTTCCACGCCTACTCGACGAAGCGGGTCCCGAACGGGATCGCCAACCTGCTCGGGGCCAGGCGCAAGCTCAACTCCCTGCAGGCGCGAATCGCGGTGTCGCAGGCGGCGGCGTGGACCGGCACGCGGTGGTTCGGCGGCGAGTACACGGTGATCCCGAACGGGGTCGACGTCGACGCGCCGCCATCCGGGCCCAAGCCGCCGAGCGAGGGGCTCCGGATCGCTTTCGTGGGCCGCCCGGAGGAACGCAAGGGACTCCCGGTGCTGCTGTCCGCGTTCGAGGAGCTCGTGCGCCACCTCCCCGCGCGACTGACCGTGATCGGCGCCGACTCGCAGGACGTCGCGCGCTACGTCGCGGATCCCGAGGTCACCGAGCACATCGAGTCCCTGGGCCGGGTCTCGGGCGACGAGCTGTGGCGCCGCCTGCACGAGGCCGACGTCCTGTGCGCCCCGTCGCTCGACGCGGAGAGCTTCGGCATGGTGTTGATCGAGGCGTTCGCCGCCGGCACGCCGGTTGTCGCCTCGGCGATCGCGGGCTACGCCGACGTCGTCACCGAGGGAGTGGACGGCGTGCTCGTGCCGCCGGCGGACCCCCAGCGCCTCGCCGAGGAGCTGCAGGCGCTCCACCTCGAGCCGCAGCGGCTCGCGGCGATGGGGTACGCCGCGCGCTCCTCGGCGCAGCGCTACGCGTGGCCGCAGATCGCGGATCGGGTGACGGACGTCTACGACCGCGCGTGGCAGGTCCCGGCGCCGGCGGGAGCGATGGAGCGTCTTGCGCGCGACAGCGGTCTCGTCCCGGGCGACGGAGGGCCGCGCCGCCCGCCGCAACGGCTGCCTTCCCTCGATCCGGCGCCCGAGCGCCGCGGGCGGCAGCGAAGTCGCGTCGCCCGTCGGATCGGCCTCGGCCTGGCGGCCGTGATCGGCCTCGGCCTCACGGCGTTGGCCGCGAACCGGATCGGGATAGACAGCGTCGTGTCGAGCGCCGTGCGCTCGAACGCGGCCTGGGTGCTGGTCGCGACCGGGCTGATGATGGCGTCGCTGTTCATGCGCGCCGCGTCGTGGTACGTGATCGCGCGGACCGCCCTTCCGCGGCGGCCGATCCGCCGCCGCGACGTCACCTCGGCGACGATGATCGGCGTGTTGATGTCGGCGACGCTGCCGGCACGGCTCGGAGAGCCCGCGCGGGCGATGGTGTTGGCGAGGCGCACCGGACGGATGCGGGAGACGCTCCCGGTCCTGCTCGGGACGTTGGTGTCGCAGACGGCGCTCAACCTGCTCGCGCTGGTGATGCTCGGGACCGTGATCGTCCTCTCCACCGACCTCTTCCATTCCGGGCAGAAGAAGCTGTTCGTCGCCAGCCTCGTGCCGCTGGCGCTGCTAGTCGCGTTGATCGTCGCGCCGACGCTGATGCGCGGCGGCGGGTCGGGACGGATCGCCCGCGGGCGCGAGGCGGTGCGGCGGGCCCTCGTCCGGGTGCGCAGCGGGTTGAAGGTCTTCCGCGACCCGCGTCGCGGCCCGGTCGCCGCGGGGGCCCAGCTCGGCGCCTGGGGGATCCAGCTCGCGTCGTGCTACGCGCTCTCCGTCGCGATGGGCTTCGAGGACCGGGCCGGGATCGGCGCCTGCGCGGCCGTCCTGTTCGCCGTCAACGTGACGGCCGTCGTCCCCGCGACCCCGTCGAACATCGGCGTGTTCCAGCTAGCGGTGATCAGCGTATTGAGCGGCGGCTTCGGGGTCGCCGCGTCGGACGCGCTCGCCTACGGCGTCATCCTGCAGGCGATCGAGATCACGACCGCCGTCGCGCTCGGCCTGCCGGCGCTGGTGCGCGAAGGCGTCACCTGGAGCGATATGCGGCTGCGGGCGCTGAGCACGGCGCCGGTTCGCCTCTCGCCCCGCCGGCAGGCGCCGCGGCGCGAAGGAGTCGGATACGGCGATGCGATACCCGGATAGGCGCTGGGTCGCCGATTCTCTCTTGTAGGCTCACCCACCCATGGCTCTCTCCAACGTCTCCGGCTTCCCCCGCATCGGCCCCGCACGCGAGCTGAAGTTCGCGACCGAGGGCCACTGGCGCGGCGAGGTATCCGCCGACGAGCTGCTCGAGGTCGGGCGCCGGATCCGGGTAGACAACTGGCGCTTCATGCAGGAGGCCGGGATCGAACTGATCCCGTCCAACGACTTCTCGCTCTACGACCAGGTCCTCGACGCGATCTGCCTCGTCGGCGCCGTCCCCGAGCGCTACGGGCACGGGGGCGGCCGGGTCGACCTCGACACGTACTTCGCGATGGCGCGCGGCCGCCAGGAGGGCGGGGTCGACGTGACCGCGATGGAGATGACGAAGTGGTTCGACACGAACTACCACTACATCGTCCCGGAGCTCGGGCCCGGCAACGCGTTCTCGCTGTCGAGCGACAAGCCGTTCGACGAGCACGCCGAGGCGATGCAGGAGCTGGGGCTCGACACGGTCCCGGTGCTGGTCGGCCCCGTCTCGCTGCTGCTGCTCGGAAAGGCGGCCGACGGCGTGCCCGAGGACTTCGACCGCCTCGGCCTGCTCGAGCCGCTGATCGAGGTGTACGGCGAGGTCCTCGAGCGGCTCGCCGAGCAGGGCGCGACATGGGTGCAGTTCGACGAGCCGTGCTTCGTCGAGGACCGCTCCGAGCGCGAGCTCGACGCCCTGCGCCTCGCCTACGAGGAGCTCGCGAAGGTGCAGGAGCGAACCCGGATCCTCGTCAAGACCTACTTCGACCACGTCGGCGACGCGTACGGCGTCCTTCGAGACCTCCCCGTCGAGGGCATCGGCCTCGACCTGCACCGCGGCCGCCACAACGTCGAGTTCATCGCCAACCAGGGCGGGCTCACCGACCAGACGCTGTTCGCCGGCATCGTCGACGGGCGCAACGTGTGGATCGCGGACCTCGAGCACAGCCTCGACCTGCTCGAGGGGCTGCGCGACCGCGTCGGTGAGCTCGTCGTCTCCACCTCCTGCTCGCTGCTCCACACTCCGATCGACCTCGACGCCGAGCCGGGCCTCGACGGCGAGCTGCGCTCGTGGATGGCGTTCGCGAAGCAGAAGGTCGGCGAGGTGGCGACGCTGGCGCGCGGCCTCGGCGAGGATCGCGAGGCGATCGCCGGCGAGCTCGACGCCAACGACCGCGCGCTCGAGGACCGGCGCAACTCCCATCGCACCCGCAATCCGTTCGTGCGCGAGCAGGTCGCGGCGCTGACCGATGCGGATGCCCACCGCGAGGGCTCGTTCGACGTCCGCCGCGAGGCCCAGCGCGAGCGGATCGACCTGCCGCTGTTCCCGACGACGACGATCGGGTCGTATCCGCAGACCGCCGAGATCCGGCAGGCGCGGGCGGCGCTGCGCGAGGGAGAGATCGACGAGGCCGAGTACGAGCGCCGGATGAAGTCCGAGATCGAGCGCGTGATCCGCTTCCAGGAGGAGGTCGGGCTCGACGTGCTCGTCCACGGCGAGCCCGAGCGCAACGACATGGTCCAGTACTTCGCCGAGCAGATGGAGGGGTACGCGTTCACTCAGAACGCGTGGGTGCAGTCGTACGGCTCCCGCTATGTCCGCCCGCCGATCCTGTACGGCGACGTCAACCGGCCGGACCCGATGACCGTCGAGTGGACCCTGTACGCGCAGTCGCTGACGGACAAGCCCGTCAAGGGGATGCTGACCGGCCCGGTGACGATGCTGCAGTGGTCTTTCATCCGCGACGACCAGCCGCGAGCCGAGACGTGCGAGCAGCTCGCGCTCGCGATTCGCGACGAGGTCGTCGACCTCGAACAGGCCGGGATCAGCGTGATTCAGGTCGACGAGCCGGCGATCCGCGAGGGCCTGCCGCTGCGGCGCGATCGCTGGGACGACTACCTGAGGTGGGCCGTGTACAGCTTCCGGATCGCGACCTCGCCTGTCCGCGACGCAACCCAGGTTCACACCCACATGTGCTACTCGGACTTCGGCGACATCATGGAGCGGATCCAGGAGATGGACGCCGACGTGCTGCTGATCGAGGCCGCGCGGTCGCGGATGGAGCTGCTGCACGACTGGGAGCGGACCGGGTACGACAAAGAGATCGGCCCAGGCGTGTACGACATCCACTCGCCGCGCGTGCCGCCCGCCGAGGAGATGGCGGAGCTGCTGCACGCCGCCGCCAAGGTGCTGCGGGCCGATCAGCTGTGGGTGAATCCCGACTGCGGCCTCAAGACGCGCGGTTGGGAGGAGGTCGATGCCAGCCTGCGCAACATGGTGCAGGCGGCGAAGCAGCTCCGCGAGGAGCTCGTCCCGACGCAATAGGCTGCGGGTGTAGCCGGTGCCCGCGCGATCTGCTCGCAGATCGCGCGTATGACTACTTCCTGCGCGCGCTCCACTCGACCTCGGCCGAGCAGGACGCCGCCGATCCGTTCGAGCCGGAGCTCGTGATCGTGCCCTTGGCGCGCTTGCGCTCCAGCTTCCCCTTGACCTCGGTCGTGATGCCGACGTCGGCCCCGGGCGCCGGCAGGAACAGCGCGCGGAACTTCCCTCGCTGGTTCACCGGGGCCTTCGCGGGGGTGTCGGTGCTGAGCATGAACACGCTTCCGTCGTCGCACGAGACGTTGGCGGCGAAGCTCAGCTTCTTCACGAGCAGCTTGGTCGCCTTGAAGCTGATCGGGCAGGGGCGGGCGGTGTCGGGCGGACCGCATGCCTGCTCGGTCGTGCCCCGGTAGCTGCCCTTCTTGTAGCCCCCGCCCGCGACCGGCGCCGCGACGAGCGCGACGGCCACCACCGCGCACACCACCCCCACTGCTCCGCGTGATCTCTGCATCACCGCTCCCGCCAGGCTTCGATTCGGTCCTCCCCGTCAGTATGGCGAACCGCGCCCGTGCGTGTTTACCAACGATTTACGAAGGAATCATGTTCGATCCCTAACATACGGGCCGATGACCGAAAGCAGGGGATTCGACCACGACGGCAGCGCGATGGACGAGCAGGAGGCGCTGTGGACGCGACTGTTCGCGGATTGGCTCGAGGAGCAGTCGGACCTCGTCCTTCGAGAGCTTGGGGAAGGACGCTCGAACGGCGCCGGCGTCAGCGACCGGCGAGGGCGCGCAGGCGATTCCTCAGCCCGCGGGCGTTGACGAACCGCGAAACCGCGCCCATCAACCGGCCCTTGGCGCGCGAGTACGGGAACCACAGCGGCTCCGTCTTCGCGGCGGCGAACCGCGACACGACGAGTGACTCGGTGCGGCAGAACTTGCGGATCCCGTCCGGGCTCCACCGCGACCCTATGCCGGACTCCTTCCACCCGCCCATCGGGACGTCGTACGCGAGGTAGTTGACGAGCACGTCGTTGACGTTGCAGGCCCCGCTCTCCAGCCTGCGCGCCACGGCCTCGGCGTACTTCCGGCCTCCAAACACCGACGCCGACAGCCCGTAGGGAGAGTCGTTCGCGAGCCGCACCGCCTCGTCGGCGTCGCGCACCCTCATCACCGGGATCACCGGGCCGAAGGTTTCCTCGCGCATGATCTTCATCGAGTGGTCGACGTCGACGAGGACCGTGGGTTCGAAGAAGTCCCCGCTTCCGTCGCGGCGCTTGCCGCCGGTCACGATCCTGGCGCCCTTCTCGACCGCGTCGCGCACGTGGTCTTCGACGACCTCGACCTGCGTCGGCGTCATCATCGCCCCGACCTCGTGCGTGAACGGAGGCCGGTCGGGCCCCTGGCGCAGGCTTTTCACCCGCTCGGTGAGCCGGGCGAGGAACTCGTCGTACACGGGCCCGGTCGCGTACACGCGCTCGACCGAGATGCATATCTGGCCCGAGTTGGCGAGCCCGCCCCACGCCGCGCCGTTGGCCGCCCGCTCGGGATCGGCGTCCTCGAGCACGATCATCGGGTCCTTGCCCCCGAGCTCGAGGCTCACCGGGGTCAGCGTCTCCGCGGCCTGCGCCATGACCTTCTTGCCGGTGGCGACCGAGCCGGTGAAGTGCACGAAGTCGACCTCGTCGACGACCGCGGATCCGCATTCCCCGAGGCCGTTGACGACCTGGATCACGTCCGGCCCGCCGACCTCCTCGCGCCATCCCCTGACGAGCTCGAGCGGCGACAGCGGCGTGAACTCGGACGGTTTCATCAGCACGGCGCAGCCCGCGGCAAGCGCTGGGATCGCGTCGCCGACCGACAGCAGGAGCGGGAAGTTCCACGGTGCAATCACGCCGACGAGCGGGAACGGACGGTAGGTGACGGTGAGCGACTTCACCTTCAGCAGCGGGTTGTGGGCCTTGACGTGCTCGTCGGCGAGCATGCTCGCCGAGTTGACGCCGTAGTAGTTGATCGCGTCGGCCAGTCCGGGGGTCTCCAGCGACGCGTCCTGGCGGACCTTGCCGGTCTCGCGCTCGAGCACGTCGGCGATCGCGTCCGTGTTGACGAGCATCCAGTCGCGCCACCGGCCGAGCAGCTCGTAGCGGGCCGCGTGTCCGAGCGCCTCCCAGGCCGGCTGGGCGGCCCGCGCCCTCTCCGCCGCGGCGCGAACCTCGGCCGGCCCGTCGATCGGGACGGACGCGATCACCGAGCCGTCGGCCGGGTTGCGTACCTCGAAGCTCGGCGGCGAGGGCCGTGTGCCGTTTCCGTCGACGGCGTCCTCGGGCGCGGTACGAGGGGGCTCGGTCCCGCTCTCCATCGGCCTGCCGGGACTCTATCTGGGGCGGGAGAGCGGCGGGGTCAGCCCCGCTGGACGAGCACGAACACTCTTCCCGAGCTGGCCGACGCGTAGTACACGCGGCCCGACGCGTCCTCGCCGAACGTGGCAGACCGGGCTGCGCCGACCATGAGATCCCTGGCGATCGGTGAAGCACGCGTAGAGCCGCCTGCTTGTCGCGTAGTCGGGCGCGAACGCGACCGAGAACAGACCCCGCTCGCCGTCGCAGCACGAGACCCGCGGCGTGATGTTCAAGACGAGAGCAGTTCGGCGGCCTTACTTCAACCGCCACACCCCGCCCTCGTGGGACGCGACGTAGATCCGGCCCTTCACCCCCTCGCCGAACGAGGTCGGCGACGGCACGTCGACCTCGAGCGGGCGGTCCTTGCGCGCCCCCGAGAGCTTGGGAACGAAGCTGCGCAGCTTGCCGGCGCAGTGGTCCGCGTACAGAT
>DATHVJ010000194.1:0-6752 GCA_035461345.1 Solirubrobacterales bacterium
GACGGTCGGGATGAAGCCGCTGAGCGCGACGATCGCGGCCGGGGAGGGCCGCCCCTCGCCGAGGGCAACCGCGTACGACATCACGGCGCCCATCGAGAACCCGCCGATCACGGCCCGGTGCCAGGGGATTCCCCGGGTCTCGAGCGTCTCGCCGAGGAACCCGGTCAGCAGCCCGTAGCTGTGGTGGAAGGTCTCGGGGTCGGGATAGCCGACCCTCGGGACGCGATACCAGTGGCGACCACCTGGCGGGATGTCGGTCAGGGGAGCGCCGGGCGTGATCCCAAGCAGCCGGCGGCGCGGATCCAGCAGCTCGAGCAGGCTGTGCAGGTCGCGCTCGTCGGTGCCGCGTCCGTGGTTGAGAATCAGCGCGCCCTCCGCCTCCCCGTCGGGCTCGCGGACGAGGTGGACGAGGCTCACGCTCTGGTCTTCGAACGTGGGTTCTCGATCGGGGTGAGGATGGGCTCGATCCGGTCGCGCATCTCCTCGAGGAACGGCGGCAGCGCCAGACCCTCGCCGAGGTGCTCCGCCGGCTCGTCGACCGCGAAACCCGGCCCCATCGTCGCGATCTCGAACAGGACCCCGGAGGGCTCGCGGAAGTAGATCGAGCGGAAATAGAAGCGGTCGATGACCGGCGTCGGGTTGAGACCCGACTCGGCGACCCGCTCCCGCCACGCCTCGTGGCCGTCGATCAGCGACGCCCACGCGATGTGGTGGACGCTGCCGGCGCCCTGCACGCCCGGCTCCGCCGGCGGCTCGTCGTAGGCCCACACGCCCCCGCGCTCCGCGCCGCGGGCCTCCCAACCCCCGTCCCGCCGCTCGAAGCCGAGCGTGTCCTCGAGGTATGGCCGGCTGCGGTCGGGGTCGGCGCTGTACGCGCGGGCGGCGTCGAATCCCTGGAGGGCGAGCTCGGATGGGATCTCGGGGTGGTCGGCGGTCAGCGGCTGGTCGTCGACGCGCGACACGACGAGCTCGTGGTCGAGCCCCTCGAAGTCCGAGAACCGGAGGCTCTCGCCGTCGCGACTCGACTCGTAGCCCGCGTCGCCGAGCCTTCCCGCCCAGAAGTCCAGCGCCTCGGTCGACGCGACCCGCCACACGACCCGGTGCACCATCCCTGCACCTGCGCGCCCGCGCGGCGAGCCGGGAAACTCGAAGAAGGTCAGATCGGAGCCGGGGTCCCCCTCTTCGTCGGCATAGAAAAGGTGGTACACGGACGGCTGGTCCTGATTCACGGTCTTCTTCACCAGCCGCAGCCCCAGCACCCCGGCGTAGAAGTCGACGTTGCGCTGCGCATCGGCGGTGATCGCGGTGATGTGATGAATTCCCTCGAGCTTCATCGCCGTACCACCAGCATAGATGGCGCTAGCCGGCCATCTCGGGATGCGGCCCCTTCGCCCGCGGGGCGCCCGCCACGATCTCTTCGATTCGCGCGAGGTGGTCCTCGGACAGCCGCACGCCAACCGCGCCGACGGCCTCCTTGATGTGGGCCGCGCGCCGCGAGCCGACGATCGCGACGTGGACGGCGGGGTTGGCGAGCGTCCACGCGATCGCGAGCTGGCCGACCGTGCATCCGAGCTCGTCGGCGGCGAAGCCCTGCAGCCGATCGACCATCTCGAGGTTGCGACGGAAGGTCTCGTCCTTGAACAACGGCGAGAGCGTTCGCCAGTCCCCCGGGCCGAAGCTCGTGTCATGGTCCATCGCGCCGGTCAGCAGCCCGTGCGCGAGCGGCGAGTACACCAGCACGCCGATGTCGTTCTCCCGCGCGTACGGCAGCGTCTCGTCCTCGACCTCGCGCTGGAACAGGTTGTACAGCGGCTGCAGGGTCTCCACCGGCCGCGTGCGGGCGAACTCGGACATCTGGTCGGCGTCGTAGTTGGACACGCCGACGTGCCTGACCTTCCCCTCGTCGACCAGCTCCTGCAGCGCGCCGGCGGTGTCGGCGAACGGCGTCTCCGGGTCGGGCCAGTGGACCTGGTAGAGGTCGATGTGATCGAGCGCGAGCGCCCGGAGGCTCTGCTCGACCCCGCTGCGCAGCCACGCCGGGCTCGAATCCCGGACCAACCCCTCGTCCTCGTCCATCCGCAGGCCACCCTTGGTCGCGATCACCACCTCGTCTCGGCGCCGGTCTAGGTCGTCCCGGAGCGCCTCGCCGAGCAGCCGCTCCGAGGCACCGAAACCGTACGCCTGGGCCGTGTCGAAGATGTCGATCCCGAGGTCGCGCGCGTGCCGGATCGCGGCGATCGCTTCGCCACGGTCGAACTCGCCCCACTCGCCGCCGACCTGCCACGTGCCGAAGGCAATCCTCGACACCTCGAGATCCGTCATCCCGAGGCGGGTCCGGGTCATCGTCGGCTCCATCGCATCTTCCTCTCCCCCGTCCCCCCCCGTGCCAAACCAGTGCTCGCAGCCGCATCGGCCGGCCGCCATACGGTATGGGGGTGCCGCTGGCAGCCACCGCCGCCGAGAGCCTCCTCCCGCTCGCCCTGGCGCTCGGGATCGGGCTGCTGCTCGGAGTCGAGCGCGAGCGGCGCAAGGGCGAGGGCGCCGGCCGGGCGCCGGCCGGAATCCGCACCTTCGCGCTGGTCGCCCTGCTCGGGGGGCTCGCCGAACGGGTCGGCTCGGCGGCCGTGATCGCGGTGGCCGGTGGCGTTCGTCGCGGTCGCGGTCGTCGTTGCGTACGTCGAGACCGATCGGGAGGACCCGGGGATGACGACGGAGGTCGCACTGATGGTCGCGTTCCTGCTCGGGGTGCTCGCCCAGCGCGAGGCGACCGCGGCCGCGGCGATCGCCGTCGCGGTGGCGCTCGTGCTCGCGTACCGCGAACGGGTGCATTACCTGGTGCGCGAGACGCTCTCCGAAGAGGAGATCCACGACGGACTGCTCTTCGCGGCCGCGGCGCTGATCGTCCTCCCGCTCGTGCCGGACGAGGGCGTGGGGCCGAACGACGCGCTCAACCCCTCCGTGGTGTGGCGGATCGTCGTCATCGTGATGGCCGTTCAGGGCTTCGGATACATCGCGCTCCGGATGATCGGCCCCCGCTTCGGGCTGCTGGTGAGCGGCTTCGTCTCCGGGTTCGTCTCCAGCACAGCGACCGTCGTCGCGATGGGGCTCGCGGGCGGTCAGCGAGCCGAAGCTGCGGCGGGCGGCGGTTGGAGCGGCGGTCGTGTCGACAGTGGCGACCGTGGTGCTGCTCGCGATCGTGCTCGGCGCGACGAGCGTACAGACCCTGGGCGAGGTGGCGCTGGCGCTCGTCCTCGCCGGCATCGCCGCGGTCGGGTATGCGCTCCTGGTGACGGCGAGGATGCTGCGCGGCCATCCCCCCGACCACTTCGAGCGTGGGCGGGCGTTCGACCTCCGGGGGGCGGTCGTGCTCGCCGCGCTGGTCGCGGGCGTGCTCGTGGTGGCGGGCGCGCTCAACGAGCGCTCGGCGAGCGGGGGGTGACGCTCGCGGCGGCGGTTGCCGGGTTCGCCGACTCGCAGTCGGCGGCGGTGTCGGCGTCCACGCTGGCCGGGGCGGGCAAGATCTCGGCCCAGGACGCCGCAGTCGCCGCGCTCGCGGCATTCTCGACGAACACCGTCAGCAAGGCTGTAGTCGCGTACCCGCTCGGAAAGCGGCGCTACGCGCTCGACGTGTGGATCGGACTCGCGCTCGTGCTCGGCGCCGCTTGGGCGGGATGGGCACTCCAGCGGGCCCTGTCCTAGCCGACGTCCTCCAGCACCGCCATCGCGGCGCCGCGCCCGTTGAGCGCGATCACCGAGCCCGCGGGGTGGGTTGCCGCCCCGCACAGGTAGACGCCCTCGATCGGGGTCCGCCACTCGAGCCGCCGATCCCACATTTGATCCGGCATCGTCTCGCCCTGGAAGATGCTGCCGCCGGTCAGCCCGATGCGCGACTCGATGTCGGGGGGGCCGAGCACCTCCGTGTGCTCGACGCACTCGCGCAGGTCGGGGGCATAGGCGGCGATCGCGTCGAGGACCAGACCGCCGATCTCGTCGCGGCGCGACTCCCAGTCGCCCTCGGCGAGCGCGTACGGCGCGTACTGGCAGAACGCGCTCATCGTGTGCCGGCCCTCCGGCGCGACCGACGGGTCGTAGGCGGTCTGAAAGTACAGCTCGCAGAACCCGATTCCCGGCTCGCCGCGCTTGCAGGCCTCGAATCCATCCTGGGCGGCGTCGATCCCGCTCTGGATCGAGATCATGGCCCGGTGCGCCTTGACCTCCCCGGCGGCGGTGAACTCGGGCAGCCTCGATAGGCCCGCGTTCAGCTTCACCACCGGCGAGCGCACCTTCCACGCGTCGAGCCGCTCGCGGTACGCGGCCGGGACCGCGTCGGGCTCGAGCATCTCGAGCGTGCGCTTCGGGTCGGCGTTCGAGACCACGATCGGGGCGCGGATCCTGTCGCCGCTGTCGAGCTCGACGCCCTCGCCCGGCACGATCCGCGCGACCGGGACGCCCGCGCCGATCGTCGCACCGGCCTCGAGCGCCGCCTGCGCGATCGCGAACGAGACCCGGCCCATGCCCCCGATCACGTATCCCCATTCGGGCCCCTGGCCGGAGAGATCGCCCTGGAAGTGCATCAGCTTGACCGACGCCGTCCCGGGGTCGCGGGGGCCCGCGTAGGCGCCGATCACACCCTGGCCGAAGAGCGCGTCCTTGAGCCGCTGGTCGGACACGTAGCGGTCGATCGTCTCCGCGACCGACTCCTCGAACACGACCGAGATCAGCTCGTCGTCCCCGAGCAGCTCCTCGATCTCCTCCCGGGTCGGCGACGGCCCCTTCCACGTGTCGCCGCGAGGCCCGCTGCGCAGCAGCCGCCGAGCGCGGTCGAACATCTCCTCGTACGCGAACGAGCCGCGGATGTCGTCCTCGGAGAACCCGCTCTCGCGCATGTGGGCGACGCTTCGGTCCTCGTCGAGGAACTGGGCGTACGAGGTCCCGTCGGGAAACGGGCACCACAGGTTGGGATCGGCGACGACGACTTCGTACCCGTGCCGGGGCAGGTCGAGCTCGGTGACGACGAGGTCGTCGAGCAGGCCGACCACGTACGCGCACGGGCTGACGAGGAACTCGGGCTCGGGGAAGGGCTGCTCCAGCGTGCACGCCCCTCCGAGCTGCTCGCGGCGCTCGAGCACCAGCACCGAGCGGCCCGCTCGGGCGAGGTACGCGGCTGCGGTGAGGCCGTTGTGGCCGCCGCCGATGACGATCGCGTCCCAGTCCCGCGCCGCCAGCTCACTCACAGGCGCCGGCAGCCCGACCTTGCCCAAGGCGGAGTTGACGTCCATGCCGGCGGGACGGTATCGCGGTAGGTTCGCGCGATGCTGCTGGGCGTAGACGTCGGTGGGACGTTCACCGATGCGGTGCTGTACGACGGGCGGGCGGTGCATACCGCCAAGTCGCCGACCACGCCGGACGACCAGTCGCGCGGCGTGATCGCGGCGATCGACGCTGTCCTCGGGCAGGCCCGGGCTGCCGCCGACGACGTGGACGTGTTCGCCCACGGGATGACGGTCGGCACCAACGCCCTGCTCGAGGAGGGCGGGGCGCGCACGGCGCTCGTCGCCACCGAGGGATTCGCGGACCTGCTCGAGATCGGGCGCCAGAACCGCCCCAGCCTCTACCACTTGTGCCGCCCCAAGCCCACGCCGCTGGCCCCGCCCGAGCTCAGGTTCGGGATCCCCGAGCGGGTCGGACGTGACGGGGTAATCGACCGACTCGACGAAGAGGCGCTCGACGCGACGGTCGAGCGGCTGCGGGCCGGCGAGGTCGAGGCCGTCGCGGTCTGCCTCCTGTTCTCGTTCCTGGAGCCCGCGCACGAGGCCGCCGTGGCGGCGTGCGTTCGCGACACGCTGCCCGGCGTGCACGTGTCCGCGTCGCACGAAGTCCTGCCCCAGTTCCGCGAGTTCGAGCGCTGCTCGACAACGGTGATCGACGCCTACCTCTCCCCGTTGCTCGACCGCTACCTCGGACGGCTCAGCGGCACCGCCGCCGAGCGCGGGCTGCCGGAGCCGCTCGTGATGCAGTCCTCGGGCGGCGTCGCGCCGGCCGCCGAAGCGTCACGAGCGGGCGCGTGGAGTGTCCTGTCCGGGCCCGCCGGCGGCGCGGTCGGCGCCGGGCTGCTGGCCGGGGCGTCGGGCGACGGCAACGCGCTCGGAATCGACATGGGCGGGACCTCGTGCGACGTCTGCGTCGTCGAGGACGGGCGGGTTCGGCGGACGGACTGGCGCGAGATCGACGGTCGCGTGCTCCAGCTACCGATGGTCGACGTGCACACGGTCGGGGCCGGCGGGGGGTCGGTCGGGTGGCGCGACGGCGGCGGCGCGCTGCGGGTCGGCCCACGCTCGGCCGGCGCCGAGCCCGGGCCCGCGTGCTACGGACGCGGCGGGACCGAGCCGGCCGTGACCGACGCCAACCTGCTGCTCGGCTATCTCGCCGAGGACTCTACGCTGGCGGGTGGCGTGGCGCTCGACGCCGACGCCGCGCGCGACGCGGTCCGCAGGCTGGGGGGCGAGCTCGGCCTCGACGAGCTGACCACGGCGGAGGGCATCGTCCGCGTCGCGAACCAGGAGATGATCCGGGCGCTGCGCGTCGTCACGGTGGAGCGGGGCATCGACCCCCGGGAGTTCGCGCTGATGCCGTTCGGCGGCGCGGGACCGATGCACGCGGCCGCGCTCGCCAACGAGCTCGACATCCGGCGGATCCTGTGTCCGCGCGCGAGCGGGGTCCTGTCCGCGCTCGGCCTGATCGCGTCCGATCGG
>DATHVJ010000195.1:0-5018 GCA_035461345.1 Solirubrobacterales bacterium
TCGACTGCCTGGTCGGGCTGGAGGACAACTACGGGCTCGAGTTCGAGAAGTTCACCCCGGTGGACATCGGCCTCCGCTACGAGGTCCTCGACAAGGGCGACGCCGACCTCTCGATCCTGTTCACGACCGACGCCCAGCTCTCGGAGTCGGACAAGTACACGATCCTCGAGGACGACCAGGGCCTGCTCCCCGCGGGCAACGTCCTGTTCGTCGCCAAGACCGAGACGGTCGACGAGGCCGGAACGGACTTCTCCGAGGTCGTCGAGTCGGTCCAGCAGGACCTCTCGCTGGAGGTGATGCAGGAGCTCAACGCCCGTGTCGACCTCGACAAGGAGAAGCCCGAGGACGCCGCGAGGTCCTACCTGCAGGAGTTCGGATACGTCGAGTAGCTCGCCGCCCGGCGGCGACATCCAGCGTTCGGAGGGGCCGGCCAACGCCGGCCCCTCGCGTGTCTCGACGTAGAATCGGCGCCCCGTGCGCCAGAAGTTTCCCGAGACTCACGAGGAGAAGCTCGCCTACCTGCGAGAGCTGCGCGAGGAGGCAATCCACTCCGCCTCCGAGGAGGCGGTAGAGAAGCAGCACGCGAAGGGCAAGCTCACCGCGCGGGAGCGGATCGAGAAGCTTCTCGACCCGGGGTCGTTCGAGGAGCTCGACACGTTCGTCCGCCACCGCACGTACGAGTTCGGGATGGACAAGCGCCGCCCGTGGGGGGACGCGGTAGTGACCGGATACGGGACGATCGACGGGCGCACGGTGTGCGTGTTCTCGCAGGACTTCACCGTCTTCGGCGGCTCGCTCGGCGAGGTGATGGCGGAGAAGATGTGCAAGGTGATGGACCTCGCGGCCGAGGTGGGGGCGCCCGTGATCGGGATCAACGACTCCGGCGGGGCGCGGATCCAGGAGGGGGTCGTGTCTCTCGGCGCCTACGGTGACGTGTTCGTCCGCAACGTCAGGTGCTCGGGGGTGATCCCGCAGATCAGCCTGATCATGGGGCCGTGCGCGGGCGGTGCCGTGTACTCGCCGGCGATGACCGACTTCATCTTCATGGTCAAGGAGACCTCGCACATGTTCATCACCGGCCCCGACGTGATCAAGACGGTGACCGGCGAGGAGCCGACGTTCGAGGAGCTCGGCGGCGCGATGACCCACAACGCGAAGTCGGGCGTCGCGCACTTCGCGGCCGAGAACGAGGAGCAGTGCCTGGAGGACGTCCGCTACCTGATGTCGTTCCTGCCGCTCAACAATCTCGAGCCGCCGCCGCGGGTCGAGCCCTACGACGAGCCCGACCGTCAGGAGGAGGCGCTCGACACGATCGTCCCCGACGACCCGTCGAAGCCGTACGACATGCGCGAGGTGATCTCGCTGATCGTCGACGACGGCGAGTTCTTCGAGGTCCACCGCCACTTCGCGGAGAACATCGTCGTCGGGTTCTCGCGGCTCGACGGGTACCCGATCGGGGTCGTCGGCAACCAGCCGCGACACCTCGCCGGCGTGCTGGACATCGAGTCGTCGGAGAAGGCGGCCCGGTTCGTGCGCACGTGCGACGCGTTCAACGTCCCCCTGCTCACGTTCACCGACGTGCCCGGCTTCCTGCCCGGCACCTCGCAGGAGTGGGGCGGGATCATCCGCCACGGGGCGAAGCTCCTGTACGCGTTCACGGAGGCGACCGTGCCGAAGCTGACGGTTATCACCCGCAAGGCGTACGGCGGCGCCTACGACGTCATGAACTCGAAGCACATGCTCGCCGACGTCAACTTCGCGTGGCCGACCGCCGAGGTCGCGGTGATGGGCCCGGAAGGCGCGGTGAACATCATCTTCCGCCGCGACATCGCCCAGTCGCCGACGCCCGACGAGCGCCGCGGAAAGCTGATCGAGGACTACAAGGCGCGGTTCGCCAACCCCTACTCCGCCGCGGAGCGGGGCTACCTCGACGACGTCATCGTCCCCCACGAAACGCGTCCGAAGCTGATCCGCGCGCTGAAGATGCTGCAGTCGAAGCGGGTCGAGCAGCCGAAGCGCAAGCACGGGAACATCCCCCTGTAGCGCTCGTCGGACAGCGTCAGCAAGGCCTGCGAGCGTCGACTCGCCACGTCCGCCGACGAGGGCGCCACGGATCGGCGACCGGCGCAATACTGCGTCCGTGTCGGGGGGTCCGACAGAGCCGATCCGAGAGGGGGTACCCGAGATGCCGGAGAGGATCAACGCGAGCCAGGTCCTCGTCGTGGCGGGCGCCGTGGTGCTGTTCGCGAGCCTGTTCCTGGACTGGTACGAGCCGCGGTTCGCGGGCGAGTCCGGGCTCAGCGCGTGGAGCGCGTTCGAGCTCGGCGACATCCTCCTCGCCGGCCTGTGCCTGGTCGCGATCGCGGCCGTGGTCCCCGTTCCGCGCCAGGGTGGCGCGGCGACGCTCGCCGCCGCGCGGTGGCAGCCGTGGCTGGGGCTCGCCGCGCTGGCGTTCGTCGCGATCTCGCTCGTCAACGATCCCCCCGCCGTCCGCGACCGGGGCCTCGAGGCCGGCGCGTGGATCGGCCTCGCGGGCGCCGCGCTGCTCGCGATCGGGGGGCTGCTGAGCTTCGCGCGCGTGTCGCTCGTCGTCACGCTGCGGCCGGCCGAGTCGGAGGCGCCGACGGCGACGACGACGAAGCAGCCGCGGGCGAACGACGCCTAGCGGCTACAGCTCGACCCGCTGCGCCTCGACCCGTCCCTCGCGCCACGCCTCGAGCGCCGCGGCGGCGATCGCGAGGTCCTGGATCGCGAGCCCGGTGGAGTCGAACAGCGTGACCTCGTCCGGCGCCCCCCTCCCCTCGCCGGCACCGACGAGCACGTCGCCGAGCTGGGTGACGTCGCTCGCGCCGACCCGGCCCTGCGCGAGCGGGCCCGCCAGCTCGCCGCCGGTCGAAGCCTGCTCCCACTCGTCGCAGAACAGGCGGCAGCGCTCGATCGCCGCACCCTCGACCTCGGCCTTGCCGTGGGCGTCGGCGCCGAGCACCGCGACGTGCTGGCCGGGGCGGAGGTCGGCGGCGCCGACCACCGGCGCGTCGCCGGGGGTCATCGTGATGACCACGTCCTGCGCGACGGCGTCGGCGCGCGAGCCCACATCCCACCCGAGCTCCTCGGCCAGCGCCCGCGACGGCTCGGGACGGACGTCCGCGCACACGCCGGGCCCGTAGCCCGCGGCGCGCAGGCAGCGCGCAGCCCACGCGCCGTTGACGCCGCAGCCGACGATCCCCACGCTGGCCGCGTCGTGGCGGGCGAGCGCGGTGGCCGACACCGCGGCCGCGGCCCCGGTCCGCAGCCAGGTCACGGCGCGGCAGTCGAGGATCGCGACGAGCGCCCCGGTGGTCGCGTCGGACACGACGACGGCCCCCGCGACGACAGGCAGACCGCGCTCGGGATTGCCCGGGAACGAGGTCACCCACTTGAGCAGCGCCAGACCGTCTCCGCGAGCCGGCATCGCGCGAAAGTCGCCGTGCGGGGGGCTGTCGAGGTATACCTTGGCCGGCATCTCCCACTCGCCGCGGGCGTGATGCTCGAACGCGGCCCGCGTGCGCTCGATCGCGGTCGTCGGGTCGACCGCCGCGAGCACCGCTGCGTTGTCGAGGACGGGAATCACCGCCGCTAGAGACTAGGCTGCGGCCATGGGACGCAACGGCAAGCGCCGCCCGCCACGCCCCCGGATCGGGGCCGTCACCCCCGCGCCTTCCCATGAGGAGGCGGCGGCGATCGCGGCCGCGATCGAGCGCTTCCTCGCGGAGACGGCGCCCGCCCCGGCTCCCGAGGTGCCCGCGAGCCGCTGGTCACGTGCGGCGCTCGAGGAGGGTGTCCGCCCCCATGCCGGCGGCGCCTGGGGGACGACGCCGAGCCGGCGGGCATAGCCGTGCTGGACAAGCCCCATCTGTAACGGATAGAAAACACCGCACACGTCCAGCCGACAGAGGAGGAGACCTTGGCGGTAGTGAAGATCATCGAGCTGGTTGGCAGCTCCACGAAGTCGACCGACGACGCCGCGCAGCAGGCGCTGACGCAGGCGAAGTCCTCGCTGCGCAACATCCGCGCGCTCGACATCGTCAGCACCGGCATCCGGGGCGAGAACCTCGACGAGTTCCGCGCCCACGTCCGCGTCGCGTTCCTGATCGAGGGCACCGACGTCGACTGAATCCAATTCCGCTCGCGTGCTCCGCTCCCCGCTCGCTGGCATAGACGACCACCGCCAAGTTCGCCTAGCGAACTTGGCGCGCTGTATTGATGCTCGCTCGCTCTCGCGTCCGCGGCGAGCGGGTTGCGGATACCTTCAGCGGAATTAACTTAATCCCGACCGGGATTTGCTAGTTTCCTTCCTCGCAGGCACTTGCCGGCGAGCCGCGAGGAGGCGTCCGATGGAGCCAGTCTCGATCGAGCCAAAGAGCGACGTCGAGAGCGATGCGAAGACCGACACCAAGAAGCTGCCCCACCCCTCCGAGCTGGAGCAGGACGCGGGCAAGCAGCAGCGGGGCAAGGGCCGCGTCGGATCACTAGAGAACCCCGAGGTCTACGACGACGTCCCGGGGCACGTGCTCCCGGTCATCGAGCGCGAGTTCGACGACTTCGACACCGAGGCGAAGCGGTTCCTGCGCGGCGAGATCGAGGAGGACAAGTTCATCGGCTTCCGCCTCAAGCAGGGGGTGTACGGACAGCGTCAGCCCGACGTGCAGATGATCAGGGTCAAGCTGCCGTTCGGCGGCGTCACGCCCGAGCAGATGGAGGCGTTCGCGGACCTCGCCGAGAAGTACACGCCGCTGCGCAAGGGCCACATCACCACGCGCCAGAACTTCCAGTTCCACCACGTCTCGCTTGCCGACGCCGCGAAGGCGATCCGGATGATCGGCGATGCCGGGCTGTCCACGCGCGAGGCGTGCGGGAACACGGTCCGCAACGTGACCGGCGACCCGTGGGCGGGCGTGTGCGACGACGAGCCCTTCGACATCACGCCGTACGCGGCGGCCTACGCGCGCTACTTCGTCCGCCATCCCGTCACCCAGCTG
>DATHVJ010000196.1:0-3343 GCA_035461345.1 Solirubrobacterales bacterium
AGAGCTGGGCGTCGGTCGTGAACAGGATCGAGAGGTCGGCGTCGCCCTTGTCGAGGACCTCGTAGCGGAGGCCGATGTCCACCGGGGTGAACTTCTCGAACTCGAGCCCGTAGTTGTCCTCCAGCCCGACCAGGCAGTCGACCCGCTGGCGGCACTCGGGGGAGCCGTACAGCGTCAGGTCCTCCGACTGGCCCTCGAGGTCGGAGATCGACTCGACGCCGAGCTCCTCCGCT
Organism: Solirubrobacterales bacterium; assembly: GCA_035461345.1. Taxonomy (GTDB): domain Bacteria; phylum Actinomycetota; class Thermoleophilia; order Solirubrobacterales; family 70-9; genus DASPWW01. Next base: position 234 of record DATHVJ010000196.1, read on the forward strand.
TGCTCGGTCAGCAGCCCGACGGCGTTGGCGCTCTCGAACGGCGTCGGCTCGAAAACCGTCAGGCCGAGGTCCTCGAACTGCGTCTCGGTCTCGTCGGTCGCCTCCTGGGCATCGGCCGGGACGTCCTCCGCGGCGATGTCGAAGAACGAGGTCAGCGCGGTCGAGGTGTACTCCGGGTAGGCGTCGATCTCACCGTCCTCGAGCGCGCGCAGCGCGATCTGCTCCGAGCCGAGGTTGAGCTGCTTCTTGACGTCGTATCCGGCCGCCTCGAGCGCCTGGGCATAGATCTCGCCGAGGATGAACTGCTCGGTGAAGTTCTTCGACCCGACCGTGATCTCGACCCCGTTGTTGTCGGGGTTCTCCTCGATCAGGTTGGCGCTCGTGTCGCCGTCGTCCCCGTCGTCGTCGTCACCGCCACACGCGGCGACGCCGAGCGCCAGGACCAGCGCGCCGGCGAACGCGAGCAGCGCGAAGAGTTTGCGGTTCTTGCTCATTTGGAGAGCTCCTCCCCTCTCGGTGGATGCAGGCGGCGTGATCCTAACTCACACCGCCGCGGGCGCCCGTTGCAGGAGCACCCCGCGCGGCGTAAGCAGCCGCTGGATCCCGGCGAGGCCGATCTCGACCACGAGCGCCAGCACCGCCACCAGGATCGCCCCGGCCAGCACGCCGTCGTCGCCGTACACGTTTCGAGACAGGATCAGGTCTCCGAGCGTCACCACCCCGGCGAGCGGGGCGATCGTGGCGGTGGCGACGATCGCGATCGCCGCCGTGCGCACCCCGCTCATCAGCGTCGGGACGGCGAGCGGGAGCTCCACCTTTCGGACGATCTCCGCCTCGCTCATGCCCATGCCGCGGGCGGCCTCGACGGCGTCGCGGTCGACCTGGCGGATGGCGACGAACGAGTTGGTGAGGATCGGGGGGATGCCGAGGACCAGCAGCGCGAGGCTGACGTTGACGAGCCCGACCCCGACGAACGCGACCATGAACGCGATCAGGGCGAGCTCCGGGACGGCGCGGCCGGCGTTGCCGATCGCCACGGCGAGCAGCTCGCCGCGCCCGCGATGCCCGAGCCACACCCCGATCGGCATCGCGATCGCCAGCGACCCCGCGAGCGCGATCGCGCTCACCTCGACGTGGTCGAGCGTCAGGTCGGCGACCAGCGCCAGCCCACCGACCTCGACCCCGCCGGTCACGGCCTCGCGCTGATTGAAGATGAAGTCGATCGCGCCGGTGAAGGCGTCGAGGAACGCGAGCAGGACGAGGGTCATACCGGCCGCGCCTTTCGCCACGGTGACGCCACACGCCCCGCGAGCACGAGCAGGGCATCGAATGCGATCGCGAGCAGGATCGCGAGGCCTCCGGCGACGATCACATTGGTGCGGAACGTGATGTCCGCGAGCAGGGGATCGCCGAGCCCGCCGGCGCCGGCGAATACCGCCAGCGTCGCGATCGCCACGGTCGACACCGTCGCGATACGCAGGCCCGCGACGATCTCGGGCAGCGCCAGGGGGAGCTCCACGCGCCACAGGAGCTGGCGGTCGGTCATCCCCATTCCCCTGCCGGCGTCCTTCGAGGAGGCGGGGACGTTGGCCAATCCGGCGACGACGTTGCGGTAGATGATCTGAAGCGTGTACGCGGTCAGCGCGATGATCGCGGTCGTGCGGCCGAACCCCGTGATCGGAAGCAGGAGGATGAAGAACGCGAGGCTGGGGATCGTGTAGAGAACGCCGGTAAGGCCGAGCAGCGGCGGCACCAGCCATCGCCGCCCGTGCGAGAGGACGGCGAGGGCGACCGCGATCGCAAAGCCGGCGACCACGGACACCGACACGAGCACGATGTGCTCCAGCAGCGGCGACACGTAGCGGTCGAAGTTGTCGAATGCCCACTGCGGGCAGAAGAACCCGTTCTCCTGCACGCAGCCGGTGTCGCTGCGCTCCCTGAAGAAGTCCTCTCCCTGGGCGGCGGGAAGGAGCGTCGCGACCCCGGGGTTCACCCCGCCTCCTCGGCCTCCGCCAGCGGCCGCTCGACGGCCGGATGCTCCTCGACCAGCGCCTCGTCCGAGGTTAGGAACTCGGAGATGATCTCGACCGAGAGAACGCCCGCGAGCCTCCGCTGGGCGTCGACGACCGGGGCGTACCGGGTCTCGGCCTGGAGCAGGTCCGAGAGCGCGTCGCGCATCACGTCGTCCAGCTCCAGCACCGGGTCGGGGCTCGTGACGGGCCGCGTCGGGACCGTGTCACCCGCGAGGTCGGCAGCGGACATCCACCCGAGCGGGCGCCGCTCCGCATCGACCACGAGTGGATGCGGCACCTCGGCGCCCTCGAGCTTCGCGCGTACCTCGGAGGTCGCCTGTCCCGGGAACGCGAGCGGCGCCTCCCACAGGTCGATGTCGGCGACCCGCATCAGGGCGAGGCGCTTCAGCGCGCGGTCGGCGCCGACGAAGTCCTCGACGAAGTCGTCCACCGGCGCCATCAGCAGCTCGGCCGGGGTGGCGTACTGCGCCAGGCGGCCGCCCTGGTGCATGATCGCGATCCGGTCGCCCATCTTGATCGCCTCGTCGATGTCGTGGGTGACGAACAGGATCGTCTTGCGCAGCTCCGCCTGGAGGCGCAGGAACTCGTTCTGGAGGCGCTCCCGGTTGATCGGGTCGACGGCGCCGAACGGCTCGTCCATCAGCATCACGCCCGGGTTCGCCGCCAGCGCCCGCGCGACGCCGACCCGCTGCTGTTGTCCGCCCGAGAGCTGGGCTGGGAACCGTCCCGAGATATCGCCGTCGAGCCCCACGACGCCGAGCAGCTCGGCGACCCGTGCGTCGATCCGGTCGCGCTCCCACCCGAGCAGCCTCGGGACCGTGGCGATGTTGTCGGCGATCGTCCGGTGCGGGAACAGCCCGATCTGTTGGATCACGTAGCCGATCTCGCGCCGCAGCTCCGCGGGACCGCGCTCGCGCACCGTGCTGCCGCCGACGAGGATGTCGCCGTCGGTTATCTCGACCATGCGGTTGACCATCCGCATCGCGGTCGTCTTCCCGCATCCGGACGGGCCGACGAGCACGCAGATCTCGCCGGCCGGGACCTCCAGCGTCAGTCCCCTTACGGCGTCCTCGGTCG
>DATHVJ010000197.1:0-6205 GCA_035461345.1 Solirubrobacterales bacterium
CTCGACGGCTACATAGCCGAGGCCGACGACACGCTCGAGTGGCTGACCTCGTACGAGGGGAGCTACGAGGGCGGCGAGACCAGCCCCGGGAAGGCCGGCTACGACGAGTTCTACGCTGGTGTCGGAGCGCTGGTCAGCGGCTCCGTGACGTACGAGTTCGTGCTCGAGCATATCCGCGGAGGGCGGCAATGGCCGTACAAGGGGAAGCCGTACTGGGTCCTCAGCTCGCGCGACCTCCCGCTGCCGGATGGGGACGAGGTCGACGTCCGGATCGCCGATGCCCCGGTTCGCGAGCTGCACCCCGAGATGATCGAAATGGCAGGGGAGCGAAACCTGTGGGTCGTCGGCGGCGGCAACGTCGCGTCGCAGTTCGCCCGTGATGGCCTGCTGGATGACGTGTTCGTAACCGTCGTGCCCGTGGTGCTCGGGTCGGGCAAACCGCTGTTCGACCGCCGCCTCCCGGGCGGCCCGATGCAGCTGACAGGGACGCGCGCCTTCGACACCGGGATGGTCGAGCTTCGGTACCAGATCCGGCGCTGAGCTGGACTCGGCGCCGCCGATGCTCCGGGGCAGCGGCGATTCGGCAAGTCAGACGTCGCCGTGCGACGTCAGCAGCGAGGCCGCCGGGGCGAACACCGCGGTGTAGCCGGCCCACAGCAGGGCGCGCTCAGGCGGCCGCCGGAATCTTGCCCTCGGCCTGAAGCGTGTCGCGAATCCCCTGCTCTAGCCCGCGTGGCGAGTAGCCGAGCCGCTCGATCGCCTTGCCGTGCTTGGCCCAGAACGTGACGCCGTCGGCGGAGCTGATCAGCTCCGAGAGGTTGGGCGGCTGTCCCATCGCCTTGCCGACCAGGGGGCCGACCGGGGTCATCGCCTTCATCAGCGACGTCGGGATCGCGCGCTTCGGCGCCTTGCGGCCGCTCACCCTGGCCACCGTCTCGATCAGCTCGCGCATCGTCGTGATCTGGCCGCCGAGCACGTAGGACTCGCCGAGCTCGCCCTTGTCGAGCGCCAGCAGCACCCCGTCGGCGACGTCCTCGACGTGGACCATGTTCATGCCGAGGTCGGGGAACGCGATCAGCGGCATCCGCCCGGCGAGGAACTGGTTGATCTGGGTGCCGACTGCCGAGTGGTCGTCGGGCCCGTATACCCCGCCGGGCTGCACGATCACGCACGGCAGGCCCTCGTCCTCGATCAGCCGCCGCGCGATCTGGTGCGCCTCGTACTTCGTCTTCTCGTAGTACGAGGTGAACTCTGTGCCGGGGTGCCGGTAGCTCTCGTCGACGACCTTGCCGCGGGTGTTGCCGAACGCGCCGACGGTCGACACGTACACGACCTTGGGGATCTTCTCGTCGAGCGCGGCGCGCAGGACGCGCTCGGTGCCGCGCACGTTCGCCTCGTACATCGCATCGTGCTCGCTCTTCGGGATCCCGACCTCGTACACCGCCGCGCCGTGGATGACGGCGTCGCACCCGCGCATCCCATCGCGCAGCGCGCGCTCGTCCGACAGGGTGCCGGGGGCGAGGTCGCAGCCCATGTCGCTCAGCGGCAGGCCCTTCTCGGCGGTTCTGACCAGGGCGACGACCTCGTCGCCGCGATCGCGCAGCTTGCGCACCACCTGGCCGCCGATGAACCCCGTTCCGCCCGTCACGAAGACCTTCATGCGCGGAGCCTACACTTGTGTCAGTGCCCAGAACCCGCCAAGGGAGATCCACAGAGACGGGCCAGCGCGTGGACGGGGCGGGGGTTTCGAATCCGCGTGCGCGTCAGCGCGCGCTCGCGATCGGAGTCATCCCGGACGCTCGCGATGACGACCCGCTCACCGAGCTCAAGGAGCTGCTCCGCACCGCGGGAGTGGCGACAGCCGGTGAGCTCGTCCAGCGGCGCCGGGCGCCGGACCCGGACCGCTACCTCGGCCGCGGCAAGCTGCGCGACCTGAAGCAGGCCCTGCGCGCACACGACGCCAACCTCGTCGCCTGCGACGACGAGCTCGCCCCGCGCCAGGAGCGCAACCTGGAGTCGGCGCTCGGGGTGCCCGTGATCGATCGCACGGCGGTGATCCTCGACATCTTCGCCGACCACGCCCAGAGCGCCGAGGGCAAGCTCCAGGTGGAGTTGGCGCAGCTCGAGTACAACCTGGCGCGGATGCGCGGGCTGTGGACGCACCTCGAGCGCCTCGGCGCCGGACGCATGGACGGCGGGATCGGGACCAGGGGCCCGGGCGAGAGCCAGATCGAGACCGACCGCCGGCTCGCCCGCGACCGGATCGCCACGCTTCGCCGCCGGCTGGGTCGGTTGGAGCGAAACCGCGGTGTGATGCGCGCCGCGCGCGAACGGGCGTCGCTGCCCGCCGTCGCCCTGGCCGGGTACACGAACGCCGGCAAGTCGACGCTGCTCAACGCGCTGACCGGCGCGGGCGTCGGGGTGGGGGAGAGGCTGTTCCACACCCTGGACCCGACGACGAGGGCGTTCGAGCGCGGCGGCCGCCGCTATCTCGTGACTGACACGGTCGGGTTCATCCGCAAACTCCCGCATCAGCTCGTGCAGGCGTTCAAGGCGACGCTGGAGGAGACGGTGCTCGCGGACCTGATCGTGCACGTGGTCGACGCGGCCGAGCCCGCCGAGCGCCGGGCGGAGTCGATCGCGGCGGTCGACGCGGTGCTTGACGAGATCGGCGCCGGCGACAAGCCGCGGCTCGTCGCCTACAACAAGATCGATCTGCTCGACGAGGACGAGCGCCGCGACCTGCTGGTCGGGCGCCGCGAGGTGGTCGGGATCTCCGCCGAGACGGGCGAGGGACTCGACGAGCTCCGGGACCGGATCGAGGAGTCGTTCGAGCAGCGGCTCGCGCCGGTCGACCTGCTGCTTCCGTACTCGGCCGGTGACCGGCTCTCGGAGCTGCACAGGGTCGCCGGAGACGTCGAGCGCGAGGATCGCGCCGAGGGAGTGCGGGTGAAGGCGCGTATACCGGCTGCGCTCGCGCACAGGTTCGCCGAGTTTGCGCTCAACGGCGACGGCGATCGGGCGCGCACACGCGATCTCGGCCGCGCTCGCGGGTAGCCTGCGGCCCGGTGGAGCTCGAGGTCACCCGCCTGCGGGCCGACGCCCGCCTTCCGCCACGCGCCCACGAGGGCGACGCCGGCCTCGACCTCTACGCGGCCGAGGCCGCGCGGCTGGAGCCGGGCGAGCGAGCCAGCGTCGGAACGGGGATAGCGGTGGCGATCCCCGCCGGCCACGCCGGCCTCGTGCTACCCCGCTCGGGGCTCGCCAAGCGCCACGGGGTCACGCTCCCAAACGCGCCCGGCCTGGTCGACTCGGGCTACCGCGGCGAGGTCCAGGTGCTGCTGCTGAACGCCGACCGCACCGAGGCGTTCGAGGTCGCCGCAGGCGATCGCATCGCGCAGCTCCTCGTGACGCCGTTCGCTGACACGAAGCCGGTCGAGGCGGTCTCGCTCGACGAGACCTCGCGCGGCCTCGCCGGGTTCGGCTCCTCGGGCCGCTGAAGCCCCCGCTGGGTCAGGCCCGGCGGTACAGGTACGTCGTCAGCGGCATGAAGATCGCCGTCAGCGCGGCGGCGGTCCCGAAGACGACCGCGAGGTCGCCGGCCGCGACGCTCCCGTCCATCAGCCCGCGCGAGGCGGTCGCCAGGATCGAGATCGGGTTGACGTCGACGAACGCTTCGAGCGCGCTCGGCAGCGTGTCGGGGTCGACGAACACGTTGCTGAGGAACGTGAGCGGGAAGATCCCCATGAAGCCGGCGTTCATGACCGCGTTCGGCGCCCGCATCACGAGCCCCAGGGTCGTGAACACCCATGAGAGGCCGAAGGCGAACAGCACGACCAGCGCCAGCGCCCCGATCACCCCGGGGACGCCGTTGCTGGGTCGGTAGCCGAGGATCACGCCGAGGACGACGATCACCGTCCCTGCGACCACGTAGCGCACGCTGTCGCCGAGCAGCGCGCCGACGAGCGGCGACGGGCGCCAGATTGGCAGCGAGCGGAAGCGGTCGACGACCCCCCTCGTGAGGTCGGTGTTCAGCGCCACGCCCGAGTACACCGTCGTGAACAGCACCGACATCACGAGGATCCCGGGCAGGATGTAGTCGAGGTACTCGCCGGTCGAGCCCGCGATCGCGCCGCCGAACAGGTAGGTGAACATGAGCACGAACATCACCGGCGTGATCGTCACGTCGAGGAGCTGCTCGGGGACGTGGCGGACCTTGAGCATCCCGCGCCACCCGAACGTCAGCGCCGCCGATGCTGCGCTTGCCCGCGGTGGCCGGGCGGTCGAGGCGAGCGCCTTGCGAAGCGCCTCCTCCTCGACGCCGGGCGCGGTCTGGACCTGCGTCGTGGGCTCCGTGCTCACCGTCGTCCCTCGTCTCCGTCGCGCCCAGCACCGACCGGCAGGTTCGCTCGCGAACTTGCCGCATTGACGTCGGGCTCCTCGGCGGGATGACCGGTGAGCGCCAGGAACACCTCGTCGAGGCTCGGCTGGCCGAGCGAGAAGTTCGCCACCCCGATCCCGGATCGGGTCAGCTCGCCGACCGCCTCCGCGGCCCGATCGGGATCGGCGCACGAGGTGGACAACGACGAGGGGTCCGGCTCCATGTGGCAGTCGGCGCCGAGCACGCGCCCGATGATGCCGGCGGCCTCGTCGCGCTGCTCGGGGTCGAGGAGGCGGATGTGCAGCTTGCTGCCGCCCACGGAGACCTTGAGCTGGGCCGGGGTTCCCTCCGCGATCACCTTGCCGTGGTCGATCACGGCGATCCCGTCGGCGAGCTGGTCGGCCTCGTCGAGGTACTGCGTGCAGAGGAGGATCGTCGTCCCCTGGGCGGCGAGGTGGCGGATGATGTCCCACACCTGGTTCCGGGACCGCGGGTCGAGTCCGGTGGTGGGCTCGTCGAGGAACATCAGCTCCGGCGTGACCACGATGCTCGCGGCGATGTCGAGCCGCCGCCGCATGCCGCCGGAGTAGTTCTTGACCAGGCGGCCGGCGGCGTCGCCAAGGCCGAACGCGTCGAGGAGCTCGCTCGCGCGCTCCTTCGCGGCGGGCCGCTTGAGCCCCAGCAGCCGGCCGATCAGGATCAGGTTCTCGCGCCCGGTGAGGTCCTCGTCGACCGACGCGAGCTGGCCGGTGAGGCCGACGCAACCGCGGACCTCGTCCGCTTCGGCGACGATGTCGTGGCCGAGCACGCGCGCCTCGCCACCGTCCGGACGCAACAGGGTCGCGAGCATCCGGATCGTCGTCGTCTTGCCGGCGCCGTTCGGGCCGAGCATGCCGTAGACGCTGCCCCGGCGGACCGCGAGGTCGACGCCGGACACCGCCTGTGTGTCGCCGAACGATTTCCGGAGACCGCTCGCTTCTATCGCCAGCATGGATTCCATCGGTGCTCTCAGGTATAGACCGCGGGGCGCCGGAGAACTCATCGCGACAGCAGTCAACGCCCCGCACCTACACCGTAGCGAGCGACGACCCGGTCGTAGTTGAGGCGCATCAGCTCGATGACGTCGGCGATGTCATCCTCGTCCGCGATCCGCCTGGCGGCGGGCCCCGGCTTGCCCGGGAACACGGGATGGTCGACGACCCGGCCCTCGGCCTTGAGCTCGAGCCCGACCTGTTTCGGGAACATGAAATGCGCCGCGTGGTCACCGTGCAGGTGGCCGATCTCGCGCCGGCCGACGTTGAACGAAAACTCGCCGCGGCTGCCCGGACCGGCCTCGACGCCGGGCCACGAGGTGACCTCCTCGGTGATCCGTTCGCTCGCGGTCTGGTACCTGGTCGTCATCGGCCGCTCCTTTCGAGTGGGGACAGATCAAACTACAAGCTCAAGTGAGCTTGAAGTCAAGGGCGGATTCGTGGTTTGCTTCGGGCAAATGGACGACGAGCTGCTCTCGATAGGCGAGGCCGCACGGCGCAGCGGGGTCGCCGCCTCGGCGCTGCGCTTCTACGAGCAGCGGGGCCTGATCGAGTCGGAGCGCGCGGGCTCGGGCCATCGCCACTACAAGCGCGCGGTGCTGAGGCGGATCGCGTTCATCGTCTTCGCGCAGCGCATCGGGCTGACCCTCGACGAGATCGCGCCCGAGCTGGCGAAGCTGCCCGAGAACCGTGTCCCGACACGGTCCGACTGGGCGAAGCTGTCGAGCTCCTGGACGGCGCGCATCGAGGAGCGAATCGCGGAGCTCGAGCGGCTGCGGGCCGGCCTCACAGA
>DATHVJ010000198.1:0-12579 GCA_035461345.1 Solirubrobacterales bacterium
CACGTTGCCGAGCACGCCGGCCGCCACGATTCCGAACAGCGTCATGTTCCCCTCCGAGACGTTGAACCCGGCGAACAGCATGATCGCCTCGCTGGGCACCGGGATGCACGCGCTCTCCAGCGCCATCAGCACGAACACGCCGGGAAGCCCGGTGGCGTCGATGACGTCCGTCGCGAACTCGACGATGGGATCGACGATGAAGTCGGTCATGAGGAACCTCGCAGGTTAGTGGCCTGGTGGACAATGGCTCGCCGATGGCACGCGTGCTTTACGTTCACAGCCGCAAGAACACGTTCACCGACATCGACCGCACGGCGCTGGCGGAGCGGTTCGAGATCGAGGACTACTTCCAGCCGTCTGCGGGTTCGCCCCGTCGAGCTCGTGCACAAGCTGCGCCGGGCCGACGTCCGTGTTCGGCTGGTTCGCGTCATGGGGACGGAATCTGTCACGAGGTCGAGCTTGTCCTGTCGGGGTAGGCGGGGCCGCTCTACACTCGGTGCGCCGTGCAGCGCCTGAACGACCCCGTCTACAGGCACCGGATGGTGCAGTTCCTGACCGACGCGGCGGTCTCCGCGGCGGCATTCTTCCTCGCCTTCCAGCTTCGCTTCCTCGACGTCTCGGGCGGGATGCCGGAGCGCTACTGGACGATCCTGTGGGGATCGATTGGGTTCGTCGCGCTCGGCAAGGCGGTGCTGTTCACCGCGCTCGGCCTCAACCACAAGTGGTGGCGCTACTTCGCGTTCGGGGACTTCCCGATGATCTTGCGCGCCGTCGCGATCGCGAGCGCCGTGCTGGTGGTCGTGTTCACGGTCGCGCAGCCGTTCTCGACCGGGATCCCGCGCTCGGTCGTCGTCATGGACTTTCTGCTCTGCCTGCTGTTCGTCGCCGGCGTGAGGATGGCCGGCCGGTTCGTCGCCGAGCGTCCGGCGCGCTCCGCGCGCCGGCGAAAGGGCCGCGAGGCGCTGATCGTCGGCGCGGGCTCCGGCGGCCAGATGGTAGTGCGCGAGATGCTGCTGAACCCCAACCTGGGGTCGAAGGCGATCGGGTTCGTCGACGACGACCCCCGCAAGCGGGGGATGCGCCTGCTCGGGCTCAAGGTGCTCGGGTCAACGGACGGGATCGGTCGCCTCCTCGATCAGACGAAGCCGGACGAGGTGATCATCGCTATCCCGTCCGCGCCCGGCGTCCTGCGGGGCAGGGTGGTGACGGCTTGCCGCGAGCGGGAGATCCACGTCCGCACGCTTCCCACCGTGTTCGAGCTCCTGCGGGGCGGCGTCCAGCTCACCCGGCAGCTGCGCGAGGTCCAGGTCGAGGACGTCCTCGGCCGCGACCCGGTGGTCATGGAGCTCGACCGCGTCGGGTCCTACCTCCGCGATCGGATCGTCCTCGTCACCGGCGCGGGCGGCTCGATCGGCTCCGAGCTGTCGCGGCAGATCGCCCGTGTGCGGCCGCGGCTGTTGATCCTTCTCGACCACGCCGAGGACAACCTGTTCGGGATCGACCGCGAGATCGTCGGGGAGTGGCATTTCTCCCGCGTCGAGTCGGTGCTCGCCGACTGCAAGGAGGCCGACCGGATGCTGGAGGTGATGCAGCGGTTCAAGCCGGAGGTCGTGTTCCACGCCGCCGCCTACAAGCACGTCCCGCTGATGGAGTCGAACCCGCTCGAGGCCGTGCGCAACAACGCGATCGCCACCCGGGTCACGGCTGAGACCGCGGCCGCCGCCGGCGCGGAGCGGTTCGTCCTCGTGTCGACAGACAAGGCGGTCAATCCAGGGACCGTGATGGGCGCCTCGAAGGCGATGGCGGAGTGGATCGTCGAGGCCGCGGGCCACCGTCATCCGGGGACCCGCTTCGTGTGCGTCCGGTTCGGGAACGTGCTCGGATCCTCGGGCAGCGTCGTCCCGATCTTCCGCGCCCAGATCGAGCACGGCGGCCCCGTCACGGTCACCGACCCCGACATGACGCGGTACTTCATGACCATCCCCGAGGCGGTACAGCTCGTGATCCGAGCCGGCGACCTGGGAGGCGCCTCGGGCGAGGTATTCGTGCTCGAGATGGGGGAGCCGGTGCGGATCCTCGACCTGGCGCGGAACATGATCCGCCTCGCGGGCTACGAGCCGGAGCAAGATGTCGCGATCGAGATCATCGGGCGGCGGCCCGGCGAGAAGATCCACGAGGAGCTGTTCAACGCCGACGAGCGCTCCGAGCCCACCGAGGCGAGCCGGATCCTCCGCGCGGTGCGAGCCTCGCCGCTCGAGCCGGAGTGGGTCGAGCGGACCGTCAACGACCTGGAGCGGCTGGTGGCGACCGGCGACGAGACGGGGTTCGCCGAGCACGTCGTGACCCTGGTCGCCGAGCAGCGCGAGGCAGCGACGGCCTGAAGAACAACGCCCGCGAAATGCTCCGCTTCGCGTCCGCTTTCGCCGGGTTCCAGGCTGGAGTCCCGACCAATCCCCATAACATCACGCGGCCATGGATCTGATCGAGCAGATCGGGGCCTTCCTCGGCCTCGTGGCGTTCGTGGCTCTCGCGGTTCTGGTGTTGCTCTACTTCCAGCAAGCCCGCGACGTTCGGCGGCTGCGGGAATGGGCCGGGCGAGCCCCCGAACGTGCCGCGGAGGCCGCCGAGGAGGCCGCCGCGGCGGCCGCCCGCGAGGCGGGGATCGAGCCAGCCGAGAGCGAGCCGGCTCCCGCCCCCTCGTTGCGAGACCGGGTGATGTCCCGGCTCAGGCCGCCCGCCGGCGCCTCCGGCCGCCTTCCGCAGCTTCGGTACCTCGCCGCGGCCGCCGCCGGGATCGCGCTGATCGCGGTCGTCGTGGTAACTGGCGCCTTCGGCCTCGTCGGTGGTGACGACGGATCGGCGGCCGGCGGGGAAGAGACGGTGCGACCGGGTCAGATCGAGGTCGCGGTCCTCAACGGGACCGGGGTCGGCGGGGCGCCCGGGGTGCCTGGCCTCGCCCAAGCGGTTGCGAAGAAGCTCAAGAAGGATGGGTACAAGCTCGGCCGGATCGGGGACGCCGGCTCGAGCTTCGTCGACAGCGTGGTCATGTACGCGCCCAAGGACCAGCCGTCCGCGGAGCGCGTTTCGACCGACCTCCGCAAGCCGCTTGGCAAGACCGACCTGCTCGAGATGACCTCGGAGATCAAGCCGCTCGCCAAGAACGCGCCGGTGGCCGTGGTGATCGGCACCGAGGACTCGGAGCTGTAGCCCGGCCGAGGCTGCGATGGACGTCGTGCAAGAGGTAGGGGTGTACGTGGGCGCCGCGTCGTTCGTCGGCCTGGCGATCTTCCTGCCGCTGTTCCTGTCCCAGGCGCGCGACATCCGCCGCCTGCGCGCGTGGTCGGAGCGCGAGCCGGAGGCTGCCGAGCAGGCGGTCGAGGCGGCGATCGCCACTGCACGGGTCGCGCAGCAGGCGGCGGTCGCACGGGCGACGGGGGCCGCAGAGGCGGCCCGGGCGGAGGTCCGCGCGGCAGCGCGCGACGCCGCGGCGATGTCCCAAAGCCCGGCCGCCCGCGTCGCCGCGGACCGGCCCGCGACCACCCGGATCACGGCCGAGCGGGCGGCGCTGAGGCAGCCCGGGTGGCGCCGGTGGCTGAGCCGCGGACCCGGCACCAGGCAGCTGATGTGGATCGTCGGCAGCGTGTTCGCGCTCGGGCTCGCCGTCGCGCTGATCTCGCTTCAGCTCTCCGGCGGGGGAGACGAGGTCGCCGATGGCCCCGAGCCGACGGTCGAGGAGGCGGGTGTCGTCAAGGCCGACGTCGACGTGGCGGTACTCAACGGCACCGCCGTGCCCGGCCTGGCGGCGAAGGTCGGCGACGACGTGGACACGAGCGGGTACGCGCTCGGGGTGGTCACGAACAGCGACGTCCCCGTCGACGAGTCGATGGTGCTGTTCGAGCGCGGCCACGAGGACGAGGCGAGGGCCGTCGCCCGCGACCTCGGGATCGACGCGGTCGACCTGATCGAGCCCGAGTCAAGCGCGCTCGCCGAGGGAGCCGACGTGGTCGTGATAGCCGGCGAGGACCGGGCGCAGCTCTAGGCCCGCGGCGGGACCGCGCGCGGGTTCCACGCTCGCACCACGGGTAATCTGCCGCGGGTGCAGGCGAAACCCGCCTCCGCCCCCAACCTCCTCGCGGGGGTCCTCCTGGCGGCCGTCTTCGTGGCCGCCTTCGCGTCGCTTGCGGTGATCCAGGAGGCGCGGCAGCGGGGCGAGGTGCTCGACCTCGTCGAGGTCCGCCCGCGCGCGATCTCGCCGTCGGACTCCGGCGAGCGGGTGAGGATCGAATGGCGGCAGCGCCGCACGAGCGACGACGCCATGGTCGAGATCGTCACCTCGGCGGACCGGCCCGTGAGGACGCTGCTCGACGGAGGCACGCTGTCCGGCGGCGACACCCAGCAGGTCTTCCACTGGGACGGACGGCGGGACTCCGGCCGCGTCGTCGAGCCCGGGCGCTACTGGGTCCGGATCCTGCTTCGCGACCAGGACCGGGACATCATCCCCGAGCACAGCCGGATGACGGTGCGCCCGAACGCCGGGCACCCCGTCGACGAGGTCGAGGGCTGAGCCGTGGCGGCTCTCGCCTGGACCGGGATCGTGGTCGCCTGCGGCGCCGCAGCGACGGCGCTCGTCGCCCGCGATCGGCGCCTGCGGGCCGCCGCGATGCTCCTCGCGCTCGTGCTGGCGCCGATCCTCGTCGCCGGCGACGTCTGGGACACGGAGCGCTTCGTCGAGCTCCGCGACAGCCCGGCGAGGATCGCCGCGGCGCTCGCCGCCGCCGCGGTCGCGATCGCTGCCCTGACTGCGGCGATGCTCCGCTGGCCGGCCGCGCTGCCGCTCGTGGTGGTCGGTGTGCTGGCCTTCCGGATCCCGGTCGAGCTCGGGGGCGAGACGTCGAACCTCCTCGTGCCGCTCTACCTCGCCGTCGCCGCGGGCGCCGTCACGGCGCTCGTCCGCGCGCTGCGCGGCGAGCCCGCCCCCGACCCGCGCACGCCGGCGCGGGACGGGCCCGTGGCGCGGGGAGTCGACCTGGCGGTGTCGGCGCTCCCGTGGCTGCTGGCGGCGTTCCTGGTGCTGTACGCGCTCCAGAGCGCCTACTCCAGTGACCTCTCGAAGGCGACCGAGACTGCGGCGTTCTTCCTCGTGCCGTTCGCGGCGATGTTCGCGCTGCTCGTCGACGTCCGCTGGACGCGCTCGCTTCTCGGCGCTCTCCTGGTCGTCGTGGTGGCCGAGGCGCTGGTGCTCGTCGGCACCGGGATATGGCAGGCGGCGGCGCGGGAGCTGTTTTGGAACCCGACCGTGATCGCGGGCAACGAGGTCCACACGTACTTCCGCGTCAACTCGCTGTTCTGGGACCCGAACGTATTCGGCCGCTACCTGACGCTCGCGATCCTGGCCGCCGCGGCGTACATGGTGTGGACGCCTCGCTCCGGCCGCGCCGTCGCCGCGGCGGTCGCTTGTGCAGTGCTGATCGGCGGGCTGACCCTTGCCTACTCGCAGTCGAGCGACGTGGCGCTGATCGCGGGCCTGATCGTCGTCATCGCGCCCCGCTGGGGCCCGCGGTGGTCGCTGGCGGCGGGGGCGGTGGCCGTCATCGTCGCGATCGCGCTCGTGCTGCTGTCCGGGGTGGAGCCGACCTCCGAGCGCTCGCTCGACGTTCGCAGCAGCGGGCGGGTGACGCTGCTGCGAGGCGGGCTCGAGCTCGCCGGCGACAGGCCGGCGTACGGGTACGGGTCCGGCTCGTTCCAGGAGGAGTTCTCCGACCGCTACCTCGACGTCGAAGAGCCCGAAGGCGCGGCTGTCTCGCACTCCGAGCCGGTCACGATCGCGGCCGAGCAGGGGGCGGTGGGGCTGATCGTCTACGCGGCGATGGTCGCGGCGGGGCTGGCTGCCCTGTTCGGGGCGGCGCCCGGCATCCCCGCGGCGCGCACGGCGCTGGTCGCGTGCTTCGTGGCGATGATCGTGCACAGCCTCGCCTACGCCGGCTTCCTCACCGACCCGGCGACGTGGGCGCTGCTGGGCGTCGGCCTGGCGCTTGCGCGGGGACCGATCCCGTCGTCGCTCGCCGAGCGGGCCCCGCGCCCGGCCGCCGAGCCGCCGCCCGCGCGATCGCGCGTGCAAGCCGCCTAGAGGGACCGGGGCGTGCTCTCCCACCTCCGTCGCCTGGCGACCACGGGCACCGCCTACACGGCGTCGAGCGTGATCTCGAAGCTGCTCGCGGTCGTCCTGCTGCCGCTGTACACGCGCTACCTGACGCCCTCCGACTACGGCGCCGCCGAGGTGATGCTGGTGGCGGTGATCGCGACGAGCATCGTGATCCGCTTCGGCGTCATCGAGGCGCTGCTGCGCTACTACTACCTCGCCGACGAGCGTCCCGACGAGGTCGTGCGGACCGGCTTCGCGTCGCTGTCCTGGACGACGACGGTCGCGGTCGCGGTCGCGCTTCCATTCGCGGGGCCGATCTCGGAGCTGCTCCTCGACGAGCCCGACGCCGGGCTGGCCCGGATCGCGATCCTCGGGCTGTGGATCTTCACGCTGTTCGAGTACCTCGCAACGCTGCTGCGGATCGACGAGCGCGCCCGCGCCTACTTCGTCTTCAACATGGCCGGCGTCGTGATGGCGATCCCGCTGACGGTGTGGCTGGTCGTGCTCGAGGACCAGGGCGCCGACGGCCTGATCGGCGCGGTCTACCTGGCCACGGTGCCGATGGTGGCGTGGCTGGTGGTCACCCAGCGGGATCGCCTCGGCCTTGTGCCCGACTGGGGCCTGCTGCGGCGCATGCTGCGCTTCGGGCTTCCCACCATGCCGGCGGAGCTGTCCCTGTACTCGCTCAACTTCATCGACCGGATCATCCTCGTGCGGCTGGCGGGCCTCGCGGAGGCGGGGTTGTACGCGCTCGCGATCAAGTTCGCGCAGGGGATAAACGTGCTGGTGCGGGGCTTCCAGCTTGCGTGGCCGCCGCTCGCCTACTCGATCCGCGACGACGACGAGGCGCGCGGCGCGTACGCGTTGATCGTCACCTGGTTCCTGGCGGTGTGCGCGTTCGCGGTCGTCGGGCTGTGGCTCGAAGCGCGGTGGCTGGTGCGCCTGCTCGCCGCGCCCGAGTTCTTCGACGCTCACGAGGCGGTCGGTCCGCTCGCGACCGGAATCACCCTCTATGCGTTGTACCTCGTGCTGGTCGTCGTGCTCGGACGCACCGGCCGCACCGAGTACAACTTCCCCGCCACGATCGCCGCCACCGGCGCCAACATCGGGCTCAACATCGCGCTCGTGCCGCCGCTCGGGATCGTCGGCGCCGCGGTGGCGCTGATCGGGTCCTACGTCGTCGTCCTGGTCCTGATGTATGCGTTCACCCAGCGCCTGTTCCCGGTCCCCTACGAGTGGCCGCGCCTGGCGCTGATCGTCGCCGTCGCCGCGGCGCTTGTCGCCGCGGGCGAGCTGTTGCTGCCGACCGAGGGCGCGCTCGGGCTGCTGACCCGCGCCGCGCTGTGGCTCTCCTATCCGCTCGTCCTGTGGGCGGCGCGCTTCCCCACCCCGGAGGAAAGGCACACGATCGGGCGGCTGATGCGTCCATCCGCGGTGCTGGAGCGCATGCGCGAGCTGCGCGCGGCCGGTCCGCCCGAGCCGGCGGTCGCCGCCGAGGAGCCACGCGGCGCGCGCCCACGGCTGACCCAGGAGGTGTACGAGGTCGAGCGCCGCGACGAGGACCGCGGCGGGGCCTAGCCGCCGGACGCTGCCGCTGCCATAGGGTCGTCGCATGGTGGAGGGAGGACGCGGGTCACGGTCGGGCTCGGAGCGGCCGGGCTCGTGATCGCACTCGAGGCGAGGAAGTCGGCGATCTGAAGATCGACTCCGAGCAGCAGCAGCAGACCTCCAAGCTCCAGGGCAAGGTCTCGGAGCTGAAGACGAAGAAGAACCGCTAGCCCGCGCGCCTCCGGTTGTAGCTCTCCGCCGCCTCGCGGACTCCCTCGCCGCGCCACGGGCGCAGCGCCTGGCGGGCGTTGAGCAGGTACCAGCGTGATCCCCCGCCCTTGAGCGGCGCGACGAGCGCCCGCACGGCGTAGAACCACGCGCTGAGCGCGCGGGCGGCGATCCGCGCGATCGCCGAGTGGTGCTTGCGCATGTACAGGTCGCGGTTGCGCTGAAACTCGACCGTTCGCCGCGTACGCGCGACCGGGTCGGTGGACAGCTGGTCGTGGTGCACGGCGCGCGCGCTGGGGACGAACAGGATCCGCCACCGGGCGTCGCCAAGGCGCTTGCAGAAGTCGGTCTCGTCCGAGTAGATGAAGAACTCCGGATCGAGATAGCCGACCGCCGCCGCCGCCTCGTGTCGCACCAGCATCGCCGAGGACTGGACCCAGCCGACCGGCCTAACGTCGCTACCGCGGCTCTGGACGACGAGCCTGCGCTGCAGGAACGCCGCGGTCATCAGCGCCGTTCCGACGCCTGGCAGCCGCCATGCGCACGCCTTCGGCTCGCCGCCTGTCGTGACGAGCTGGGCGCCGGCGACCGCCGCGCCGGGGTCGCCCTCGAGCGCGTCGACGAGTGCCTCGGCCGCGCCCGGCGCGAGCTCGGAGTCCTCGTTGAGGAGCAGGCAGTACCGGCCGCGCGCCTCGCGCAGCAGGCGGGTGTCGTTCTCGGCCTTGCCTGCCCGCGTCACGCGCTCAATCAACCGCGCC
Organism: Solirubrobacterales bacterium; assembly: GCA_035461345.1. GTDB lineage: Bacteria > Actinomycetota > Thermoleophilia > Solirubrobacterales > 70-9 > DASPWW01. The sequence continues at coordinate 8,677 of DATHVJ010000198.1, forward strand.
TCGGGATGGCGCTCGCGCACGGCCGCGGCGGACCCGTCGTCGGAGGCGTTGTCGAGCACGAGCACCTCGTGCTCGATCCGCGCCGGATGGGCGCGCGCGATCGCGTCCAGGCATGCGAGCAGGTAGGCGCGACCGTTCGTGTTCACCACGCAGTAGGAGAGGAGCAAGGCCGATAATTCTCGCCAATGCAGGTTCAGATAGTGGATCCGTCCGCGTACAGCGCCCCGTACGACCGCTCGCTGTGCGCAGCGCTGGCCCGCGCCGGAGCCGACGTCGAGCTCGTCACGAGCCGGTTCCTGTACGGCCCGGTGCCGCCCGCGGACGGCTACCGCGTCGCCGAGGCGTTCTACCGCCGCAGCGCCCGGCGAGGGCTCGACGCCCGCGGTCGCCGGGCATTCAAGCTCGGCGAGCACGTCGCCGACATGCTGCGCTACCGGCGCCGGGCCGGCGCCGCCGACATCGTCCATTACCAATGGCTGACGATGCCGAGTGTCGACTGGGCGTTTCTCCCTCCGCCGGCGCTGCGCAACGGCACCTCGGAGCGCCCGCCCCAGGTGTTCACCTTCCACGAGCGCCCGGCGAGCGGCCGGGTCGGAGCCGTTCGCGAGCGGCGGCTGCTGTCGCGAATGGACGCGGTCGTCGTGCACAGCGAGCACGCCGCCCGCCGGCTGCGCGACGAGCTGCGCTTCGACCCCGGCCGGATCACGCTGATTCCGCACGGCGCCCTCGACTACCTCACCCGGTTGCCCGAGGAGGCCTCGCTTCCGCCGGACCTGGCCCGGGTCGAGCGCCCGGTGGTGCTTTGCTTCGGTCTCATCCGGCCCCACAAGGGAATCGAGGTCGCGCTCGAGGCATTCCGCTCAGTGCCCGACGCGGAGTTGTGGGTGGTCGGGATGCCGCGCATGCCGCTCGACCGCGTGCGCGAGCTTGCCGCCGCGATTCCCGACCGGGTGCGGATCGTCCCCCGGTTCATCCCCGACGCCGAGCTCCCCGCGTACTTTCGTCGCGCCGACGTCGTCGTGCTCCCGCACCTCAACGCCGAGCAGTCCGGGGTCCTGCACATCGCGCTCGCGTTCGGCAAGCCGCTGCTGCTGAGCGCCGTCGGCGGCTTCCCGGAGGTCGCCGAGCGCGACGGCGCCGCGGTGATCGTGCCGCCCGGCGACGCCGCGGCGATGGCGACGGCGCTCAACGAGCTGCTCGGCGACGAAGGCGCGCGGCGCCGGCTCGGGGCCGCAGCCGCCGCAGCCGCCGAGGGGCCGTACTCATGGGAGGGGATCGCGAAACGGACCCTCGACCTCTACGGATCGCTGCTCGGCTGAGCCGGCGATGCTCGCGCTCGAGATCGCGTTCTGGGCGTCCGTCGCGCTGCTGGTCCACACGCAGCTCACCTATCCCCTGTGTCTGTGGGCGATCTCGCGGCTTCGCAAGGCGCCGCCCCCGCCGGCGCCGGCGCGGGAGCTGCCCACCGTGTCGCTGATCGTGGCCGCCCACGACGAGGAGGAGGTGATCGAGCGCAAGCTGCGCAACGCGCTGGCGCTCGACTACCCGCGGGGGCGGCTCGAGCTGATCGTGGCCTCGGACGGGTCCGCGGACTCCACGGTCGCGACGGCGCGCGCCGCGGGCGCCGACCTCGTCCTCGACCTCCCGCGCCAGGGGAAGGTCGCGGCCCAGAACGCGGCCGTCGAGCAGGCCCGCGGGGAGCTGCTCGCGTTCTCGGACGCGAACTCGTTCTGGGCGCCCGGCGCACTGCGGCGGTTGGTCGAGCCGTTCGCCCACCCGCGCGTCGGCTACGCCTGCGGCCAGCTCAGGCTGTCCGCCGACGGCCCCGGGACCGAGGAGGGGGCCTACTGGCGCTACGAGATGGCGGTGCGGCGGCTCGAGTCCGACCTCGGTGGGATCACGGCCGGAAACGGAGCGATCTACGCGGCCCGGCCCGACGCCTACCTGGTCCTCGACTCGGCGCGCGGCCACGACCTCTCGTTCCCGTTCGCGATGACGAAGCGGGGCTGGCGCGCCGTGTACGCGCCCGACGCTGTGGCGGAGGAGAAGATGGCGCCAACGATCGGCGGGGAGTTCGCCCGCAAGCGCAGGATGATGAGCCGCACGTGGGGGGTGGTGCTGCGGGACGGGATGCTGTCGCCGCGGGGGTACGGCGTCCTGTACGGCTTCCAGATGCTCTCGCATCGCGCGCTGCGCTACGCGTCGCCGTTCCTGCACCTGCTCGCGCTCGGGACCAACATCGCGCTGGTGGGCGACGGGGCCGTGTACGCAGTCACGCTTGGGATCCAGGCGGCGTTCGCGACCGCGGCCGTGCTGGGGGCGTTCGTCCCGCTCCGTCCGCTGCGCATGGCCCACTACTACGCGATGGTCGAAGCCTCGATCTTGGTCGGGCTGTGGGATCGGCTGCGATCGCGAACCGCGGTGACGTGGGAGAAGGTCGAGGGGACGCGGTGAGCCGGTCGGGCCTGCCGCGCGCGGCGGACGTGCTCCTCGCCGCCCTCGGCCTCCTGCTCGCCGCCCCGGTGCTGGTCGTGGCCACGATCGCGATCCGGCTCGAGACGCCCGGCTCTGTGATCTACCGTCAGCAGCGGGTCGGGATCGGCGGTTGCCGGTTCGCGATGTACAAGCTGCGGACGATGGTCACCGGCTCCGACCCCACGCCCGAGGAGGTATGGGAGCCTTTGCTCGAGGGGGACCCGCGGGTGACGCGGGTCGGCGCCGTGCTGCGGCGCCTGTCGCTGGACGAGGTCCCGAACCTCGTCAATGTGCTGCGCGGCGAGATGGCGATCGTCGGGCCGCGGCCGACGATCTCCGAGCAGGTCGCGCAGTACACGCCTCGTCAGCGCCGCCGGCTCGAGGTCAGGCCCGGGATCACGGGGTGGGCCCAGGTCAACGGCCGCGGGTCGCTGAGCTGGGAGGAGAGGATCGAGCTCGACGTGTGGTACGTCGACAACCGCTCGCTGGCGCTCGACCTGCGGATCCTCGCCCGCACGGTGAGGCTGATCCTCACCGGAAGGGGGCTGTACGAGGGATGAGCGGGGAGCGCACGGCTGCCGCCGAGGTGCTGACCCTCGCCGACGAGGACCGGTGGCGGGAGCTGCTCCCGGCCGGCGCGGCCGCTTTCGGAAGCTTCGAGTTCGCCGCGATCCAGCATCGGCACGCCGGGGCCGAGCCGCGACTGTTCACGCTATCGGTGCCGGGAGGAGCGATCGTGCACTCGCTGATGCTGCGCCCGGTCGCCGAGCTGCCGTTCGCCGCTCCCGCCGCGACGCCGCTCTTCGACGCCGCGACGCCACCGTACACGGGGCCGTTCGCGCGCGGCCCGCTCGATGCCGACGGCCGCGCGGCATTCGTCGACGCGTTCGAGCGCTGGTGCGCGGACGAAGGGGTGGTGACCGAGTTCGGCCACCTGCACCCGTGGCGCGCCCGCGCCGAGGTGCTCGACTCGGCCGACCTGCACCTCGACCGCGAGATCGTGTACGTCGATCTCACGCTCGACCCGGACCGCTTGTGGCGCGAGTCGTTCACCCACGCGTGCCGCAAGAACATCAACCGCGCACGGCGCGAGGGAGTGCGCGTATTCGAGGCGCAGACCGAGGCGCAGGCGCTCGAGCTGCACAGGATCTACGAGCTAACGATGGAGCGCCGCGGCGCGCTCGACGCCTACCGGGTCGCTCCGTCCTACTTTCCCGCCTTCCTCGAGCGGATGCCGGACAACGCCCGCGTCGTGCTCGCCGAGCACGACGGGCGGGTGATCGCGGCGACGCTCTACCTGCACGACGACGACGACGCCTACTCCTACCTCGGCGGAGCCGATCACGCGTACCAGCGCCTGCGACCCACGAACGCCGTCGTCCACGACATGATCCTGTGGGCGCGCGAGCGCGGGATCAAGCGCCTGAC
>DATHVJ010000199.1:0-2283 GCA_035461345.1 Solirubrobacterales bacterium
GGCGCCGGGATGGCCGCGCGAGCGTGCCGGCCTCGGTCGGAACGGTCTCCGACCCTGGTGCGACTCGGGCGCAAACGCGGTCGTCCGTGCCTCCTCAGCGCAACCCCGAGGCTCGGGCACGAGCGCGCCGCAATGCGGCCCGGCGGCTTACGAGCCACAGCCGGTCGGCGCCGGCCCACCCCGCGAAGCACAGTCCGCCGACCGTGCCCGTCACGGTCATCAGGACCCCGGCCGCCGCCGCGGCCGCGACTCCGTCGCTGCCGAGGATGAGCACCGCGGCCGCGGCGCCGACGCCGGGACCGACGGGAAGCTGAGCGAGCGTCACCACCGCGATCAGCACCGCGGTGGCGTCGAAGATGGAGGCATCGACGCCGACCGCATGGAGCAATAGCCAGTTGCGGAAGATCTGCGCGAACACGGCCACCAGCACGAAGCCGATCACGCGACTTCCCCCGTTCACGCTGCGGAGGACGGCGAGGCCCCTCCACAGCTCGCGGCTCTTCCGGAGGGCGAGCTGCCGCAGCCCGGCGCTCGCCGTCCCGATCACAGCAAGGCCGATGATCGGCAGCCACCACGGCAGGCCGAGCGGCGCCACCAGCGTGAACGACGCCAGCGCGGCCAGCATCGCCTCGACGGCGAGGATCGGGAACTCGGCGGCGATCAGCGTCGGAACCTGCGGGCTGACGTCGGGGGACGAGTGGCGCAGCGCGGCGATCCGCGCGGCGACCGCCGCCTGCGCGTTGAGCAGGCCTCCCAGGATACCCATGCTCGACGCGCGATAGAGGACCCGCCGGTCGACGGTCCCGCCCGCCGCCTCGATCGACAGATGCCACGCCTCGCTGCGCGCCAGCAACGCGACGATCTGCAGCAGCACGGTCACTGCGACCACCCACGCAGCGATCGAGAGCGCCGCCGCGAACTCGTCGCGGCGCCCGGCGAGGAGGAACGCGAGGATCGCGGCGGTGGCCAGCGAGCCGAAGATCGTGATCAGCGTGCGTCGGCGGCGACCGAAGTCGCGGAGGCCGGCAACCGTTCGGCCCAGCCGACTCGCGCCCTTCGGCCGCGGCTCGATGCCGATCGGTTCGCTACCCGCGACCGGCACCGCCGCTTCCGATCAGCGCACCGAGGGAACCCATCGAAACGACGCTACATGACGGCTGGTCCACCGCCAGGGCGGTCGGAGAAGGCGCAGTCGGTTTCGCTTTCCTTGCGAGCTGGCCATCTGCCGCCTGGCGTCCGAAGGAGGAGCAGCGGCAGCTGCGAGACTTCGGCCCGGGAGACGCAAGGGTCTACTTCGTGAATCGGCGGCACCCTTCCACCCTTCATACCTCTAGGAGACGGTCTCCGGCGTGATCCTCGGACTCGCCCTCGCCCTGGCGTGCGCGGTCGCGACCAGCGTCGCCTTTCTGCTCAAGCACCGCGGCGCGGTGCTCGCGCCTCCCGTGCGGGTGCGGCACCCGCTGCGAAGCGCGGTCGATCTATTCCGCTCCAGGTGGTTCGCGATCGGCTGGGTGGTGGCGATCGGCGCCTGGGTGCTGCACGTCGGCGCGCTCGCGCTGGCGCCGCTGTCGATCGTCCAGGCCGTCCTGTCGGGCGGGCTGGTGTTCCTCGCCGTCTTCGCCGAGCGCTTCTTCGGGTTCCGGCTCGGACGCCGTCAGTGGGCCGGCGTGATCGTCACGGCGGCGGGGCTCGCGATCATCGGGTTGACCTCGGGCTCGGACGACGCCGATCCGCCGGGCTACGCCCTGGCGGCGTTGATTGCGATCGAGTGCGGCGTCTTTGTCGTCGCGACCGCGATCGCCGCAAGCTCGACCCATAGCCGCATCCCGCTCGCGGCGCAAGGTCTGCTCCTCGGCGCGGCCGCCGGGGCGCTCTTCGGCGTCTCCGATATCGCGATCAAGTACCTGGCGGACACAGTTCAAGACGGGGCGCTCGAGCTGATCAGCCCGTGGACCGGCGCAGCCGTGGCCGCCTCGGTGATCGCCTTCTATGCCTCGGCCCGCGGGCTGCAGCTCGGCCCGGGCGTCGAGGTCATCGCGCTGACATCCGTCGCGGCCAACCTGACCGCGATCGTCGGCGGCCTTCTGGTCTTCCGTGATCCGGTTGGCGCGGGGGGGCTGGAGATCACCGGACGGATGCTTGCGTTCGGTCTCGTGGTCGCAGGGGCCGCCCTGATTCCCGCCCCGGTCCGCGCCACCGACGCATCTGGTGCCTCCGAGGAGTCCGGGACACCGGCGCCGGTGTCGAACCGCTGAAGTACGGTCCGGGCGCAGGCCGAGTCGC
>DATHVJ010000200.1:0-11195 GCA_035461345.1 Solirubrobacterales bacterium
GCTGACCGACTCGGGCGGGATCCAGGAGGAGACCACCTACCTCGGGATCCCGTGCTTCACCCTGCGCGCCAACACCGAGCGCCCGGTGACGGTCCGCGCCGGCACCAACACCGTGCTCGGCCTCGACCCCGGGCGGATCGCGGAGATCCCGGCCCTGCTGCAGGTCGGCGCGGGCGCGGACGGCGACCCGCCGCCGCTGTGGGATGGACACGCGGCCGAGCGAGTCGCCGACGTCGTCTGCCAAGACGTGGCGCGCGACCCTGGGGCAGGGAGAGGGTCGCGCGCGCGCTGACGAGAGAGGAGTCTCGTGAGCGCAGTCAGCCTGATGGGTGGGGGCCGGCAGTGAGTGAAGATCCGGATAAGGGGCCGACGCTGATTACCGCGATTTGCAGGATCTTGGATGTGAAACTCCTGTGAACGGCAGTTTCCCCGTCTGGGGCCACAGTAAGATCGGGACCGAGATGGCCATGCCCGCAGTCATCGTGCAGTCGGGTACGGCGGGGCACGCTCGATGAGCACGCAACCTGGGGCGCTGCGGCTGGCGGTGATCGACACCGACAGCGCCTTCGTCAGGGTGCTGTCGAAGCGCGTCGACGCGGCGGGCTGGGAGTGCCGGGTGCTGTCAAGCGGCGTGCCGACCGACGAGCTCGTGGCGATGAAGCTCAACGCGCTGCTCGTCGACATCACGATCCTCGGCCCCGAGGGGTGGAGCTTCCTCGACCGCGTGTGCGGCGTTCTGCCCGACCTCGGGGTCGTCGTCTGCACCGCCGGCTCGACCGTCGCCCAGCGGGTGCGCGGGCTGCGACTCGGCGCCGACGACTGGATCAACAAGCCGTCCCACCCAGAGGAGGTGATGGCGCGGATCGAGGGAGTCGTCCGCCGGCGCCGACGCGGCCGCGCCAACTCCGACGTCGGCCCGCTGGTCGCCGGCGAGCTCGAGATCCGCGCCGACCAGTTCCAGGCGTTCGTCAGCGGGCAAAGCGTGGGGCTGACGCGGCGCGAGTTCGAGTTGCTCCAGGTTCTCGCCGAGGCAGAGGGAAAGGTGATCGAGCGCGAGGAGATCTACCAGCGGGTGTGGGGCTACGCGATGGCCCACGGCGACCGCTCCGTGGACGTGTTCGTGCGCAAGCTGCGCCGCAAGCTCGAAAAGCTTTCGGCCGGGTGGGAGTACATCCACACCCACTTCGGGGTCGGTTACCGGTTCGAGCCCGATGAGACGCTCGGCGGGGCCGCCGACCAGCCGCCCGCCGAGGCGCCTGTCGCGGAGCCCGCGGCCGACGCCGCCCAAGCCCGCGAACCGGCGCCGTCTGCCCAGAAGGCGTAACCGCTCGTTCATCGCCGGTTCACCGCCTCGACACACGAGGGAGGGCACGTCGCCGTAGCCTCAACTCATGCTGGCGCCGAGCAGAGCGGGCGAAGCCCGCGAGTGCAAGGCGACAGGCTGGTGGGTGTTCTGGTTTATGGACGATCGAGCGGTCAAGGGGGCGTTGGCGGGGCTCGGCGGGCGCGCGTCGCTCGTCGACACGTGTCCCGTCTGCGGCCGCCCGGTGACCGCGGCGCACGAGCGAATCAGGGCGAGGCCGTGGGTTGACCGTCGCGGGACGGGCTCCGGCCCCTGCAGGCGTTCACCGCTTTTTCACACCGGTGCTACTCGGCTTTAACACAGTCCCGCCCGGCGGCTGACAGCGTCCCCAACTACAGGGGAGCCCGTGCGCCATCGACCCGATCGGCCCGCGTGTCCCCGGCCAAGGACACCGATCAAACCCCTCAATGCAAGGAGAAGCAGTGATCACTAAGAAGTGGTGGCTTGCGCTTGCTGCGTTCGGCGTCCTCGCCCTCGGCATGGCCGCGTGTGGCGGCGACGATGACGACGGCGGGGACGGCGCTTCCGGTCTGTCGGGCCAGATCCGTGCCGACGGCTCCAGCACGGTTGCTCCCCTCACGGAGACGGCCGCGGAGCTGTTTCAGGGCGAGAACCCCGACGCCCAGGTGACTGTCGGAACCTCGGGGACCAGCGGCGGATTCGAGAAGTTCTGCGCCGGCGAGACCGATATCTCGGACGCCTCGCGGCCGATCGATCCCGCGGAGGAGGAGATCTGCGGTGAGAACGGCGTCGAGTACGAAGAGGTCCAGGTCGCCAACGACGCGCTCAGCGCGATCGTGAACCCCAACAACCCGGTCACCTGCATGACCGTCGAGCAGCTCAGGTCCGTCTGGGACAAGGGCTCCACGGTCGACAGCTGGGCCGACATCGAGGGCCTCGAAACCGATGTCGGCGACGAGGATCTCGAGCTGTTCGGCCCCGGGTCGGACTCCGGAACGTACGACTACTGGACCGAGGCGATCAACGGTGAGGAGGGCGTGATCCGCACCGATTACAACAGCATCGGCGAGGACGACAACGCCGCCATCAACGGCGTCGCCGGTGACGAGTGGGCGATGGCCTACGTCCCCTTCTCGTTCGTCGAGGAGGCCGGCGACACGGTCAAGACGCTCGAGATCGACGGCGGCGACGGCTGCGTCGCTCCGTCGGAGGAGACGGTCCAGGACGGCACCTACAAGCCGCTTGGCCGGCCGCTGTTCATCTACCCGTCCGGGGAGGCGCTGAAGGACGAGGTCGTGGTGGAGTTCGTCCGGTACTACATCGACAATCAGGACCAGATCACGACCGACGCGACCTTCATCCCGATGACCGAGGAGCAGACCACCGCGTCGGAGGACAAGGTCGAGCAGCTCGCCGGGTCCTGAGGTAGCGACGGAGCCGCGCGCGAAGTAGGCACAGTGGAAGCACGGGACATCGGGGTCTCCAGCCCGGTTGGGCTCTCCAGCCGGCTGGAGGCCCCGAGCCGTCGTTGGGGCGAGAAGGCGATCTTCGCGGCGCTCGCTGTTTGCGCCGCGCTGTCCGTGATCACGACGACGGCGATCGTGATCTCACTGCTCGGGCCGGCCTTCGGCTTCTTCCAGGAGGTCTCGCCGGGCGATTTCTTCCTCAAGAGCGAGTGGGCGCCCGCGCAGGAGCTGTTCGGGGTGTTGCCGCTGGTGCTAGGCACGCTCAGCGTCGTGTTATGGGGACTTTTGTTCGCGATCCCAATCGGGCTCGGTGCCGCGATCTACCTCAGCGAATACGCGGGGCCGCGGGTCCGCAAGATCGTGAAGCCCGTGCTGGAGGTCCTCGCCGGAATTCCCACGGTCGCGATCGGCTTCTTCGGCGTCTCACTCGTCACCCCGCTGCTTCAGGACATCTGGCCGGGAGAGTTCCTGGGCGGCCCCCCCGGCTTCTTCAACGCCGGCGCCGCCGCTCTGTGCGTCGGTCTGATGATCGTCCCGATCATCTCCTCGATCTCGGATGACGCGATGAGGTCGGTTCCGGCCGGGCTCCGCGAGGGCGCCTACGCGCTCGGGGCGGGCAAGATGCGAGTGGCGCTTCGCGTCGTCTTCCCGGCCGCGCTGTCGGGGACCGTGGCCTCGATCGTGCTCGCGTTCTCGCGCGCGGTCGGCGAGACGATGATCGTCATCCTCGTTGCCGGGAACACTCCGAACCTGACGCTCAACCCGGTCGAGCCGATCCAGGCGATGACCGCATACATCGGCGTCACCGCGACGGGGGACATCGCGACGGGGACGATCGAGTACGACACGGTCTTCGCGGTTGGGGCGCTGCTGTTCGTCATCACTCTCGTTGCGAACCTGATCAGCATCCGGCTCGTTCGCAGATACAGGGAGGCGTACGAGTGAGCGACGAGTTCGAGCCCCGCACGGAGCGGGCGCGCCTTGCGGTCGCCGGCGCACGCTCGGCCACCATGGCGGCGCTGCACGATCGACCCACCGGAGAGGCGGTCAGGAGTCTCATCTTTCAGGCGCTGATCATGTTCGCGGTCAGCATCGCCCTGATCGGGCTCGCGGCGTTGCTGATCGATGCGTTCGTCGAGGGGGAGGGCAGCTTGTCGCTGAACCTGCTCACCGAGCCCACCTCGCGGGACGCCGATAACGCCGGCTTCCGAACAGCGATTCTCGGCAGCCTGTGGCTGATTGGGGGCGTGGTCCTGCTGGTGGTTCCGTTGGGAGTGGGCGCAGCGATCTATCTCGAGGAGTACGCGAACCGGGAGCGGTGGTGGAATCGCCTCATCGAGCTCAACATCCAGAACCTCGCCGGGGTTCCGTCGATCGTCTACGGGATCCTGGGGCTCGCGTTCATCGTCCGCGGACCGCTCGATCTCGGTTTCGTGCTGGCCGCGGGCTCGATGACCCTGGCGCTGCTCGTGCTCCCAACCGTGATCATCGCCGCTCGGGAAGCCATTCGCGCGGTGCCCCCCTCCATCCGTGAGGGATCGATGGCGCTCGGCGCGACGCAGTGGCAGACGGTTCGTCACCAGGTGCTGCCGGCGGCGGTGCCGGGAATCCTCACCGGGGTGATCCTGGCAATATCGCGAGCGTTTGGCGAGGCCGCGCCGCTGCTGTTGCTCGGCGCAGCGACGTTCGTCACCGCGGATCCCAGCGATCCCTTCAGCGGCGATTTCACCGCGCTGCCGGTGCTGATCTTCGAGCAGGCGAAGCAAGCTCAATCCGAGCTTCGGGAGCTCGCCGCGGCCGGGATCATCGTGATGCTGGCCGTGCTGCTGGCGATGAACTCGTTCGCGATCTGGCTACGGAACAGATACGAGCAGAGGTGGTAGGTGATCTAGAGTGACGGAGCACGTGACCGAGCAGCAACGACGCACCGATGAGCCGTCAGCCGGGCCTGCCGAGCACCGTCGCGGCCTGAGTCACGGCATCGCTGTCACGGAGGGCGAGCGTCCGCAGAAGGGCGTGACGCGCGACAGGGTGTTCGAGCTCGTCGACGTCGCGGTGCTGTACGGCGGCAAGCCGGCGGTGCGTGACATCAGCCTCGACGTGTACAGGAACAACATCACGGCACTGATCGGCCCCTCGGGGTGCGGGAAGAGCACGCTGATCCGGTGCTTCAACCGCATGAACGACCTGATCCCGTCGGCTGAGGTGCAGGGCCAGATCCTCTACCACGGCGAGGACCTGTACGGCCCCAAGGTGGACCCCGTGCAGGCACGGAAGCTGATCGGGATGGTGTTCCAGAAGCCGAACCCGTTCCCGAAGTCGATCTACGACAACATCGCCTTCGGCCCCCGGACGCTGGGGATGAAGGGGGACATGGACGAGATCGTCGAGAGGGCGCTGCGGCGCGGGGCGCTTTGGGACGAGGTCAAGGACCGTTTGCACGACAACGCGTACGGTCTGTCCGGCGGCCAGCAGCAGCGCCTGTGCATCGCCCGCTGCATCGCCGTCGAGCCCGACGTGATCCTGATGGACGAGCCGTGTTCGGCGCTGGACCCGATCTCGACCGGGAAGATCGAGGATCTGAAGCTCGAGCTCAAGGACGACTACTCGATCGTGATCGTGACCCACAACATGCAGCAGGCGGCGCGGATCTCGGACATGACCGCGTTCCTGATCGTCGAGCTGGACGCCACCGAGCAGAACCGCTGGGGGCGGATCATCGAGTACGACGAGACCGAGAAGATCTTCACCAACCCGTCCGACAAGCGCACCGAGGACTACGTGACCGGGAAGGTCGGCTGAGGATGCCCGAGGAGACGAGGCTTCGCTACCAAGAGGAGCTCGTCGAGCTCGAGCGCCGCGCGTTGGAGGGGCTCGATCTGGTCGTGGCGACGTTGGACCGCACGATCGAGGCGATCGAGAACCAGGACGTGGAGCTGGCGGAGCTCGTCATCGCCGACGACGACCGCATCGACGGCCGCTACCTCGAGATTCACCAGTCGATCCTGACGCTGCTGGCGACCCAGGCGCCGGTGGCCAGCGACCTGCGGCTGATCTCGGCGCTGCTTCACGTCATGAAATGCATGGAGCGGATGGGCGACCAGTGCGTGAACATCGGCAAGCTGATCCCCGTCGCCGGGCACGACCCGCCCGCCGACGAGGAGATGCTTCGCGACATCGTCACGATGGGGAAGCAGGCTCGGAGCCTGATCACGCAGGCGAAGCGCGCGTTCGCCGACCGCGACGTAGGGCTCGCCCGCGACCTGGTGCGCCAGGACGACGTGATCGACAACCTCAACCGCGAGTCGTTCGCGATCGCTCTGCGGATCGGCGACGAGGCGGACCGCCGCGAGTGGGCGATGACGATGATGCTCGTAGCCCGGGCGCTCGAGCGGATCGGCGACAACGCCGTCGACGTCGGCGAGCAGGTGGCGTTCGTCGTCACCGGGCTGTTCCGGGAGTTCGAGGACGCCTCGCACCCCGGCGAGGCCGCGCCGCAGCCGACGGCTCAGTAGCCCGGTTTACACCCAGTTCACCTCAGAGTCGCGATCCGTTAACCCGATCGGCACGGCCCCGGGACACACTGGCGTGACATGGGGCCGGGGACGAGGGTCGACATGCACTGTCACTCGGTCGCCTCGAGGCGGACCAAGCCCGAGGTCCGCAAGGCGTTCGTGTTCGGCGAGTGCGCGACCGAGCCCGAGGCGATCTACGAGCTCGCCAAGCGCCGCGGCATGGACTTCGTGACGATCACGGACCACGACACGATCGACGGCGCGATGCGGCTCGCCGACCGCCCCGACTTCTTCGTCTCGGTCGAGCTCACGGCGCGCTTTGCGGGAGAGCCGCGCGAGGTGCACGTGCTGTGCTTCGGGATCGATCCCGACGACCACGCGGCACTCCAAGAGCGCGCCCACGACGTCGAGGCGTGCGCCGAGTACCTCCACGGCCGCGGCATCGTCGCTGCGCTCGCGCATCCCTTCTGGGAGGTGGAGCAGCCGCTCACGCTGCGCCACCGCCGTCGGCTTGCGCAGCTGTTCCCGGTGTGGGAGGTCCGCAGCGGCTACTTCGGCTCGGCGCTGAATGCCGCGGCGGTGGCGTTCCGCGAGGCGTGCGGTGGCGTCGGGATCGGGGGCTCCGACGACCACGGAGGGATCCACGTCGGGCTCACCTACACCGAGGGCCCGCCGGCGCGGTCGCCGCGGGAGTTCCTCGCCAGTGTGCGCGCCGGCCTCGTCCAGCCGTGCGGCGAGCAGGGCAGCCGGCTGAAGCTCGCCCAGGCGACCGCCGGGATCGCGGCGCGCAGCCTTCCCGGGGGACTGGGACGCGCGGCGGGCGCGCTCGCTTCGCGCGCGCCGCGCGTCCGACCCAGCCCGGCGCCCGCGCCCGCGCAGCCCGAGCCCGCCCCGCTCGCCGACGTTGTGGGCCTGTGATTGCGGGCGCCGGGTCCGCGGGCTCTGCGAAGATGGCGCCCGTCCTCGATGCTGTGCGCCGCGATCGACATCGGATCGAACACGACCCGTGTGCTGGTCGCCGAACCCCGCAAGGGCCAGCTGCGCACGGTCATGGAGCAGCGGACCTACACCCGGATCAACAAGGCCGCGCGCGAGAACGGCGCGATCAAGGCGGAGAAGGTCGCCGAGATCGCCGACACGGTGGCGACGCAGGTGCGGCTCGCCGAGGAGGTTGGGGCGGAGAGGATCCGCACCGTCGCCACGGCGGCCATCCGCGAGGCGGACAACCGCGACGAGATGGTGTCCGAGATCCAGCGCGTGGCCGGGGTGGAGGTCGACGTGCTGAGCGAGCACGAGGAGGGCCGACTCGCGTTCATCGGCGCGACGAAGACGCTCGGCCATCCAGCGAGCGGCGAGATCGGCGTTGTCGACGTGGGTGGCGGCTCGAGCGAGGTGATCGTCGGGACGATCGAGGGAGGAGTCGGGGAGGTGCGTTCGTTCGCGATCGGCTCGGGCTCGCTCGCGGACAACTTCCTGACCAGCGACCCACCGTCGGCGGCGGAGTTCCGCGCCGTCCGGGAGCACATCGCCGAGTTCTTCGAGGACGCCGAGCTCCCCCAGCCCGCGCAGGCCGTGGCGGTCGGCGGCAGCGCGACCTCGCTGCGCAAGGTGGTCGGGGCCGTGCTCGAGTACGAGACCCTGGAACGGGCGATGCGTATCTTCTCCACCGACGAGGTAGGAGAGGTCGCCCGCCGGTTCGAGCTCGATCCCACCCGCGTGAGGATCCTCCCGACCGGCGTGCTGTTGCTGGAGAAGCTCTCCGAACTCCTCGCGCAGCCGCTCCAGATCGGCAAGGGCGGGCTGCGCGAGGGCGTGATCCTGGACCTGCTGAACGGCTCCCTGAGCAATGGAGACGGCGGCGGCGCGAGCAGCGCCGAGCTGGCCTGAGCGACCCGGCGTTCCGCGTTACACTCGCCCGCGGATCGGCGTGGCGAAAGCGCGTGAGATACACGGACTGTCGGGGGACGGCTCGTACGCCGCCGCCGCCGCCAGGATCGTCGCCGTTCGCGCGCAGGAGCTCGTCGACCACTCGGCGGGGGTGCTGGACACCGGGGACATCGAGCGCGTGCACGACATGCGCGTCGCCACCAGGCGGCTGCGTGCCGCGCTCGAGGTGTTCGAGCCGTGCTTCCCCGGCAAGCGGCTGGCTGAGGATCTCGGCGACGTGAAGTCGCTGGCCGACGCGCTCGGCGAGCGTCGCGACCGCGATGTCGCCATCGCCGCGCTCGAGGAGCTGGGGGCGACGATGGCGGCACCGGATCGGCCCGGGATCGACAGCCTGATCGACCGCCTGCGCGCCGAGCAGCTTCGAGCGAACGAGGAGCTGGCCGGCTTGGTGGCCGCCGACCGGCTCGAGGCGCTGCGCGAGCGCCTCGGCGACCTCGTCGCCGAGGCGTGGGCGCTGGCGCCCGAGGAGTCGCCTCCGAGCGAGGCGGCGCGGTCGAACGGGAGCGGGTCGTGAAGGCGCGCCGAGTCAAGAAGCTCGACCCCGGGGCGCCGCTCGCCGAGAACGCGGCGCGGATCGTCAAGGTGCGGCTCGACGAGCTGCGCTCGTTCGCCCCGCGCGCGATCGACAAGCGCAAGGTCAAGGCGCAGCACGACATGCGGATCGCGGCGAAACGGCTCCGCTATGTGCTCGAGGCGACCGAGTTCTGCTTCGGCCGCCCGGGGGAGACGGCGCGACGCCGCGCGCGCGACCTCCAGGACGTGCTCGGCGAGCTGCGCGACTGCGAGGTGATGTTGCCGCGCGTCCGCGAGCACCTCGAGGAGCTGCGCGAGCAGGACGCCGACGCGATTCGCGCGCGGGCCGGCGACGCCCCCGATCTCGATCCTCGGCTGGTCGCCCAGGCGCCGCACCGGACGGCGTACCGCGGCCTCGACTCGCTCGCCGTCTACATCGAGGCGCGGCGCAAGCTGCTGTTCGACCGTTTCTGCGAGCTGTGGCGCCAGCAGGAGGAAAACGGAACGTGGGATCGGCTGGAGCGCGCTGCGGAGCGCCACCTCGCACGGGCCCGCGAGCGCCGTCGGGCCGCGAGACGCGCCGAGCGCGCCCGCGAGAAGCTGGCCGACGCGGAGAGCGACGAACAGCACGCGGTCGAGCGAGCGCGTCGCGCGGCGGCCGAGCTGACGGATGCCGAGGCCAGATCGGGCGTTCCCGGAACACGGCCAGACGCAGCGGCCTGACACGTCTGCGATCTCCGTGTCGCCGCTTGACAGCGGCAGTCACGGTGCGGCTAATGTGTGTGCGCTTGCCTGGGGTTCCGCAATTCGCGCGCGGATCGAGCCTCCTCGAGGAGGCGTACGAGCTGGCGGACGATGCCCACTGCGGGCCGGGGCGGCGCAAGAACACCGGCATCGATCACCCGGCGGCGGTCGCGAAGCTGCTCGACGAGCACGGCTTCGATCCCGAGATCGTGGCGGCGGGCTTCCTGCACGACGTGCTCGAGGACACGGACACCGACCCGAACGAGATCGTCGTACGGTTCGGACCCGAGGTCGGCGGGCTGGTGGCCGCGATGACCGAGGACGACTCGATCGAGCCGTACGAGGCGCGCAAGGCGGAGCACCGCGCGAGGGTGGCGGCTAACTCCGGTGCGGCCGCGATATACGCGGCCGACAAGCTGGCGAAGACCCGGGCGCTGATGAACGGGGGCGCCTCGGTGAGCGACGCTCAGCTCGATCATTACCGGCGCACTCTGATCGAGCTGCGCGGGTCGCAGCCCGAGCTCCCGTTCCTGCCCGAGCTGGAGGAGAACCTGCGCGCGATCGACGCCGATCGGCAGCACGCCGGCCGCCGCTAGCATGGACATCCCCACCCGGGAGGCTGATGACGAATCGAGGTGAGTCGGACCGCGGCACGCTCGTCGGCGACGAGGCGCCGGTCGAGCAGCCGGCTCCGGTCGCGGCCCCCGAGCGCCCCGACCTCGAGGACAGCTCGCTGTACTTCAACCGCGAGCTGTCGTGGCTGGACTTCAACGACCGCGTGCTGCAACTCGCCGAGGACACCTCGGTGCCGCTGTTGGAGCGGGTCAAGTTCTGCGCCATCTACGAGGACAACCTGGACGAGTTCTTTATGGTCCGGGTCGCGAACCTCCACGACCAGGTCGAGGCCGGCAGGGACGCGCGCGGCGCGGACGGGATGAGCGCCACCGAGCAGCTCGAGGCGATCCACGACCGGGTCGCGGGCCTCCGCGGCCGCCTCACCTCGTGCTTTGCGCGCGACCTGCGCCCGGCGCTGTCGGAGCAGGGCATCAGGCTGATCTCGGTCGCGTCGGCGAACTCGGAGGAGCTCGCCGAGCTGGAGGAGCTGTTCGAGAACCGCATCTTCCCGACGCTCACGCCGCTCGTGATCGGTCTCGGGCGGCCGTTCCCGTACATCTCGAACCTGTCGCTGAGCCTCGGCGTGATCCTCAGGGATCCCGACCAGGAAGTCGAGGTGATGGCCCGGGTGAAGGTGCCGAAGGAGCTGCTGCGGCGCTTCGTCTCACTGGGCGACGGGCACACGTTCGTGGCACTCGAGGACGTGATCGCGCACAACCTCGGATCGCTGTTCCCCGGCATGGAGGTCGTCGACCACGCCCTGTTCCGGGTTACGCGCGACACCGACTACGACGTCTCCGACGAGGCCGACGATCTGCTGCAGGCGGTCGAGGACGAGCTGCGCCGGCGGCGGTTCGGCGAGGTGGTGAGGCTGGAGGTCGAGCGGAGCATGGACCCGCGGCTGCGCCACCAGCTCGTCGGCGCGCTGAAGATCGACGAGAACCAGGTGTACGAGGTGGAGGGGCTGCTGGGGAACGACGACCTGTGGGACATCGCCGCCGTCTCCGGATTCGACGGGCTTCGCTATCCGGCGTTCTCGGGCGTGACCAAGCCGCGGCTGCAGGGCGAGGA
>DATHVJ010000201.1:0-3531 GCA_035461345.1 Solirubrobacterales bacterium
TGCCCCTGTAGACGCCGATGTTGAGGCCGGACTTGCCGCCGATCCGGCTGAACTTGATCTTGTACTTCACCTGGCCCTTGCCTCGCAGCAGGTGAAGGTTGGCGGTCCCCTTGCCGTTCGGGGCGCCGGCGGCGCCGACGACCTTGCTCCCGGACATCTTCGCCTTGACATGCGTCCCGTGGGCGAACGCTGCCGCGGGCACGATCATCGCCGCCACCAGCGCGCCGGCAGCCAGCGGTACACAGATTCGGAGTCGCATCGAATCTCCCTGGTCGTTTGGCACTGGTCGAGTTATCGACAGCGTGAGTGTCGAGCTTGACTCGGTCGGCAATCGTGGGAACGAGTGTCCGGCCGGCCCTACAGCACGGCCACTCCCGGTCGCGCCTCGAGCTGGCGCTCGCGCCTGTGGATCGCCAGCGCCGACCACACCGAGATCACGGCGAGGATCGCGAGCGCGACGTACGCGGCGGCCACGACCCGGCCCTCGACGCCGATCGCCTCCATGAACGTCCTCGCGTTGGTGAGCAGGATCACGCTGCCTACCGCGCTGCCGAGGATGCGCGGCGGCAGCCGCTTGACGAGCCAGGCCGCGATCGGCGCCGCGATCACTCCCCCGGCGAGCAGCGCCCCCACCCACGCGAGGTTGATGTGGGCGAGGCTGAGCGAGACCAGGAACCCGAGAGACGCCCCGAGCGCGACCAGGAACTCGCCGGTGTCGACCGAGCCGATCACCTTGCGCGGCTCGAGGCGGCCCGACGAAAGCAGGGTCGGGGTCCCGATCGGCCCCCAGCCGCCGCCCCCCGCGGCGTCCATGAACCCCGCGAACGCCCCGAGGGGGGAGAGGACGAACCACGGCAGCCTGCGCCCGCGGGGCCGGGGCGGGAAAGTGCGGGTCGCGAACCGGATCAGGATGTACGCGCCGAGCGCGAACAGGAAGATCGCGATCGCGGGCGCGGCGACCTCGGCCGGAAGCGAGGTGAGCACGATCGCGCCGAGGAACGCCCCGATTGCGCCGGGCACGGTCATCAGGGCGACCACGCGCCGATCGATGTTGCCGAACCGCCAGTGGGCGAACCCGGATGCGGCGGTAGTCCCGAGCTCGGCGAGGTGAACGCTCGCCGACGCGGCGGCGGGTGCGACTCCGGCGGTCAGCAGCAGGGTGGTGGAGGTGACGCCGTAGGCCATCCCGAGCGCGCCGTCGATCAGCTGCGCCAGGAGACCGACGAACCCGAGCACGATCAGCTTCTGCATCTGGTTCCCCTTTCATCTGCGGTAGATGAGTTGGTTGACCAAACTAGTCAAGAAAGAGCCGCGGGATAGTAGCAGCAGGGCGCGGACGGGTGGCGCCCGCGGGTGGGCCCCGCCTACTGCCGGGCGCGCGCGAAGCCGGAGCCGCGCCTACTCGGACAGCTCGACGCGCTCGATCGCCTGCGGCTCGAGCGGGCGATCGGAGGCGTCAGTGGGTGTCGACTCGATCGCGACGACCGTGTCCATCCCATCGGTGACGCGGCCGAACACTGTGTGCTTCCCGTCGAGCCACGGGGCCTCGTCCGCGGTGACGATGAAGAACTGGGACCCGTTCGTGTTCGGCCCGGCGTTCGCCATCGCGAGCGCGCCGCGCACGACCTTGTGGTCGTTGATCTCGTCTTCGAACGTGTACCCGGGGCCCCCGGCGCCGGTGCCCTCCGGACAGCCGCCCTGGATCATGAACTCGGGTATCACGCGGTGGAAGACGAGCATGTCGTAGAAGCCGTCCGCTGCCAGCTTGCGGAAGTTCTCGACGGTCTTCGGTGCGTCGTCGTCGAACAGCTCGAGGGTCACCGCGCCGGCGTTCGTGTGCAGCGTCGCCTGCGACATCGCCGCCAAGCATATGCTGGTGGTAAGAAACTCGTAACCCCGGGTGGATGATCATCGCAGGCCGATGAACCGAACGCTGACCCTGACCGCGGCGCTGGCAGCGCTCGTCCTCGCGGGATGCGGGGGCGACGACGACTCGGGCGACGGCGTCGCGGCGACGACGACCACCGAGGCGGCGAAGCCGGCCGGCTCGGACGGCGGTGCCGGCGGGCAAGCGGCGAAGCCGGACGGATCGCTCGTCGAGGTCGGTGACTCCGAGTTCGGCGAGATCCTCGTCGACGACGAGGGGCGGACGCTGTACGCGTTCGACAAGGAAAAGACCGATCGCAGCGAGTGCTTCGGCGCGTGCGCCGAAGCGTGGCCGCCGTTCTACACCAAGGGCGAGCCCCGCGCCGGCAAGGGTGTCGACCAGAACCTGCTCGGGACCACCGACCACGAGGGCCGGGACCTCGCCACCTACGACGGGCACCCGCTCTACTACTACGTCGACGAGGGGTCGAACGAGGTCCTGTGCCAGGGCGTCGACGAGTTCGGGGGTCTGTGGTTGGTCGTGAGTCCGAACGGCGATCCGATCCGGTAGTCGCCGCAAACCGCGCGATCTGCTCGCAGATCGCGCGTCTTTTCCAGTAGCTTCGCGCCCGGATGGTCATCCGGGGGTTGCGGTGGTTCTTCCGTGTCGCGGCGCTGCTGGCGCTGATCGCCGGGGTGCTGCTTTTCGTCCTCGCGTCCGAGACCGACCGGTTCTTCTCGTGGACGATCGAGCCACCGGCGACGGCAGCCTTCCTCGGCGCCGCCTACTGGGCGGCGTGCGTGCTGCTTGCGTGGGCGGCCGCTCAGCGGAGCTGGCCCCGCGTGCGCCCCGCGATCCCGCCGGTGTTCGTGATCGCCGTGCTGCTGCTCGTGGCGACGCTGATCCGGCTCGACAAGTTCGACCTCGACAGCATCTTCGGCTGGTTCTGGCTCGTCGTCTACGTGACGGTGCCGCCGTTGCTCGCCCTCCTGGTCCTCCGCCAGCACCGCGCAGCCGGGCCCGTGCACCCGGGCGCCGGGGGGATCGCGCTCGGCGCCCGGGCGCTGCTGATCGCTCAGGCGACGGTGATGCTCGCGCTCGGAGGCGCCCTGTTCGTGGCGCCCACCTCCGCCGACGCGCTGTGGCCGTGGACGCTGACGCCGCTGACCGCGGAGGCGATCGGGGCGTTCCTGGTCGGCTTCGGCATCGCCGCAGCCGCCGCCCTGTGGGAGGACGACCTCGACCGGCTCGAGGGAGCGGCGCTCGCATACACGACCCTCGGCGTCCTCGAGCTCGCCGCAGTGGCGATCCACTCCGACGACCTCACGTCGAGCGGTCTCGGGACGGCGCTGTACGTCGCGCTGTGGGTCAGTGTCGTCGCGGCGGGGGCCTACGGCTTGATCGCCCGCAGGGCGGCGTCGCGGTCGTAGTAAGCGTCGACGCGAACGCCGAGTCCATCGCGCAGCGTCCACACGTGCGCGTAGCGCGCGTTCACCTCGGCGCCGCTTCCTCGTCCGCGCGCGGTCAGATGGATCATCAGCGCCGCGCGATCACCCACGACGACGACCTCCTCCACCTCCTGGTGAAAGCGGTCCCACGACTCCAGGAACTCCTCGAGGAAGGCGCGCAGCGCGTCCCGCCCCCGATAGACGTCGGCGTCGGGC
>DATHVJ010000202.1:0-4279 GCA_035461345.1 Solirubrobacterales bacterium
GCGGTTCACCTCCTCGGCGCCGAGCCGGGTCCATAGCTCCGGATCGAGCTGGCGTCCCCGCCGAACGGCCATCTGCGCGACGTAGTTGCCGCTCTCCAGGGCCCGGGCGCGGCCGGCGTCGGCCATCGCCTCGAGCCGCGCTCGCGCTTCCTCCTCGGACCAACCGAATCGTCGAGCGGCGGCAGCCGGGCCGGCCTCACCTTCACGCAAGAGCCATCCCATGAGGCGGGCATCGTCGTCGCCGGGGAGGAGGCTCTCGGCGACGCCCGGGCCCAGGATCTCCTGCTCGCCGTCGTAGGAGATGGTCATCGAGGTGCGCAGCCCGAGGTGCAAGACCCGCTCGTCGGCCTCGAGCACCTCAATCGAGAGCTCGTCCGCTCCAGACCCCTCGAAGGCCTGTGCAGCGCCCGACGCCGGCAGCGGGACCGCGATTGTTCGTGGTGAACCCGCGCCGCTCAGCGTGAGCTCGAGCTGGGCATGGCCCCCACTCATCCCCGGGTAGGCGAGTGCGACCCGGGGCGCGTCCTCGTGGCCGGGGCGCCCCAACAGCACGCGCCCGCGGCCCGCCCGCAGGACGACCCTGATCGCGGGGGCCCCGGGCAGCCGCTCGGCAACGAAGTCGAACAGGGCGATCGCGTTGCCGTACAGGCGGATCCCGAACAGGCCGATCCCGATCAGGACGCCGAGCACAACGGCGACGGCGCCGAGCTCCTCGGCAGCGGTGTCGAGCGCAGAGCCCTGCTCGCCGGCGAGCTCGGCGGCCGGGATGCTGAACAGGAGGGCCGCGCTGAACAATGCGGTGAGCACTACGAAGGCCGCCATCCCGGCGACCGAGCCCCGCACGTACTCGGTGCCACCGGGATCGCGGGGAAGGACGATCCGCCCGATCTGCACCGTGTAGACCGGGTCCGCGTAGGAGCCGAGCAGCACCCCGATGATCACACCGAGGGCGAGGTCGAGGCCGACGTCATTTGGGGGCCCCAGCCCCGGCGCGCTCAGCCCGCCCGAGAGCGTGGCGTCGAGGAGGGCGAGGACGCTGAGCACGCCCAGCAGGGCGATGCTGATGAGGCCGAACATCATCAGGCCCCCGAACGACGCGGTCCGCCGGCTGGCGAGCGGGACGGCGATCGCCAGCGCCCCGAGGAGCAGCACCCAAAACTCCGCCGGCAGCGGGATCGCCAGGTTGAGCAACAGCGCGAGGCCGATGAACGCCGAGAGCGTGGGGAGGGCGACACCGGCGATGCCCAAGAGCGATGGAACCGCCCCGGCGCTGGGACCCAGGGTGCTCGTGACGAGGCGACCGAAGAAGCCGGCGCGGAACCGGACCTCCCCGTTTCGGGTGGCCGCCTCCGCCACTGCGGCGGTCGCGGCCACGGCAAGAAGACCGATCACCGCGATGCTGCCCGCGGCGGCCAGCGGTCCCACGGTTGCGACGGCGATCGGGACGATGACCACCGTTTGGCCCATGCTGAGCAGGAAGGTGAGGGCCGCCGCAGCACGAAACGCCGACGCTCGCTCGAGCCAGCGCCCCGGCGCCGAGAGCGCCCAGCGCAGCCGGTCGAGCGCGCCGATCCGGGCCGCCCAGACGCTCGCCAGCGGCTCGCCGGTCTGGCGCTCGAAGGCCTCCGCCACGCGCTCGTCGTCCGCCCCGAGGGCGTCCCGAATGCCCGGGACGCGCCTGTACTGGAGGCGGTGGCGCTCAGCGAGCAGCCGCAGGGTCGGGGCCCGGACCTCGGGCGACGCCGCGACGAGCGGCGCCCAGCGCCCTGCCGCGGCCTCGATCTCCCGGATCGACGGCGCCCTGGGAGCATCCCGGCCGAGGGCGAAGGCCTCGATCCAGGCGAGCTCCCGCGCCTCGGCCGAGCGCTCGCCGAGCAGGGCCATCGTCCCGACCTCGCGCTCGGAGGCGTGCAGGGCGCTGTGCTGCTCGATCAGGAAGAGAAGCGTCCGCGCGCGCCGCGCCGGCAGGCCCCCGAGCACCTCGTCGCGAGACAGGAACTCGCCCGGATCGGCCATTAGCACGATGGTAGGCGCCGAGCGGGTGGATAATCCGCACGTGCGCGCGTCAGGCGGGCGATGACCGACATCATCTCGATCCACTCCTTCCGGGGAGGCACCGGCAAGTCGAACACGACCGCCAACCTCGCGGTCTCGGTCGCGCGCATGGGCAAGCGGGTCGGCATCGTCGACACCGACATCCAGTCGCCGGGAATCCACATCCTCTTCGGGCTCGACGACGAGCGGATGGACCGCTCGCTCAACAATTACCTGTGGGGCGACTGCGCGATCGAGGACGCGGCCTACGACGTCGGGGCAGAGCTCGGCGTCGACGGCGGTGAGCTGGCGGTGATCGGCGGCGGCGTCCACCTCGTCCCCTCCAGCATCAAGGTCGGCGAGATCACCCGCGTGCTGCGCGACGGCTACGACGTCGGCGTCCTCAACGACGGCTTCAACGCGCTCGGCGAGCGCCTGCAACTTGACTACCTGCTGATCGACACCCACCCGGGACTCAACGAGGAGACGCTGCTCTCGATCACGATCTCCAAGCTGCTGGTGCTGGTGCTGCGCCCCGATCAGCAGGACTTCCAGGGGACGGCGGTGACGGTCGACGTGGCGCGCAAGCTCGAGGTCCCGGAGATCCTGCTGGTCGTCAACAAGGCTCTCCCCGACTATGACCTCGATGCACTTCGCGCCGAGATCGAGAAGACATACGACCTCCCGGTCGCGGGCATCCTCCCTCTCTCGGAGGACGTTGCGCGGCTCGCGAGCGGTGGCGTCTTCTGCGTGCGGGAGCCCGACCACCCGATTTCGAAGGAGATGGTCCGCGTCGCCGAGCGCGTGTTGGCGTCAACCGAGCCCGCCGCTCCGCGCGGCTGAGGCTCCGAGCGGCCTTCAACTCCCCTCGCCGTCGCCACGCCCGCGCAGCTCCTTGGCACGGCGCTGGAGGTCGCGGAAATAGTCGGTCTCGGTGATCTCCGCGACCTGCCTGCGACGCTTGGTCTCGTCGATCTGGACGGAGAGCTGCTTGATCTCGCGCTGCATGCGCTCCTCCCGCGCGCGCACCTCGCGCGCCATCTGATCGAAGACCTGGGCGAGACGCCCGATCTCGTCGCGGCGCGCGGCAACGGAATCGAGCGATCCTGGGGCATAGCTCGCGTTCTGTACCGCCATCGCGGCCGCGGTCAGCTCACCGACAGGACGGGCAACGCGGCGCGCGCCGATGAGCGCGGCGATAAGGCCGATCACCAGGACGGCCGCAGCGACCCCGATCGTGAGCAGGAGGTCGTCGCGCTGCTGCTCCTCGACGTGCGCAGTCGAGAGGGCGACGAGGACGCCCCCGATCACGTCCCCGGTCCGCTCAGCGCTGATCGGCGCCGCCACCGTGAGAACGTCGCCCTGCTCGAAGTTCCGCGGCTCACCCTCCTCCTCCGCGCGGCGAAGCGCCTCCGTCTCGCGCCCGTCGAGGGGGGCATCCTCACCGTCCCCGGAGATCCGAACGACGCGCGTACTGAGCTCGCGGTTGACGACACGAACCGATTCGACCCCGGGCGAGCCGGCGGTCTGGTCGACCAGCCGCACCAGCCCGACCTGGCGGCGCAGCGCGGCGAGGTAGGAGGCCTCGTATCCCACCTGCACGATCCGCGGCTCGTCGACCCCGGAGACGCCCACGTACTTGAAGATCCGATCGTCGACCTCGCGCCGCTGGGCGCGCTGGACGACCACCTTGCGGTCGCCTCGGAGCAGCGGCGAGAACGCCGAGGCCTGCCGCTGCTCGCGGGGATCGGGGCTGAACGTGAAGTCGATCCCGGGGACACTGTGGAGGTAGGCGTGCCCGGTGGGGTCGGTCACCCAGAACTCGTCGAGCGTCGTGCGCCGGGTCACCGCGCGCAGGCGATCGTTGATCGCCGCAGGAGGCATTCCCGCCCGCTCGGCCGCCGCGATCCACTCGGCGGTGATCGCCGCCTGGACCACCATCTGCTTGCCGATCGCGCCCTCGACGTCCCGCCAGGCGCGATCGGAGTAGGCGGCGCTGCGCGCCACCACGCCGGCGAGCCGCTCGGCCTCCTGCCTCGTCTGGTCGAGGGTGCTGCTGCGGGAGTTGAGCGTGAGCGGAATCGCCGTCGCCGCGACGGCGAACAGGGCGAGCGCCGATACCAGCAGCAGCAGTCGGGCCTGCAGGGTCATCCCCACGCTGACCTTACAGCCGCCCCGAGATCGGATCCCTGCTTGACGACGAGTACGGCGCGAAGGATCTTCCTCGTGCTGGTCGGTCTTCGGC
>DATHVJ010000203.1:0-4503 GCA_035461345.1 Solirubrobacterales bacterium
GCTAGATCTTCAGGAGGACGAGCGTGTTGACCGCGAACAGGATCGCGAAGAAGATCGTCCAGCGGTCGAGGTTGCGCTCGACGAGCGAGCCGCCGCCGAACGTGCTTCCGCTCTGACCGATCCCGAACGCGCCCGATAGCCCCGTGTCCTTGCCGGAGTGCAGCAACACGAGGAAGATCAGGACGATGGAGATCAGGACCTGGACAGCGCCGAGAAGGGTCTCCACGGCTGGGGAGTGTAGCTATCGGGTCCCGGCGCGAGTCCCTTCTTCTTCGTCCCCCCGAACCCGATCCAGCTGCTTGAGGATCTGAACCGCCTCGCGCCGCAGCTCGCGGTCGATCCGCCGCCACTCCTCCTGGGTGAGCTTTCCGGACTCGCGGTCCATCTCGGCGTCGCGGATCTCGCGGTACTTCGCTTCCTTGCGGGCCTCGAGCTCGGCGACCCGCGAATCCTCCGCCCCGTCGGGCTCGCGGGCGGCGGACCGCCGCAGCGGCGCGGTGACGAACACCGCCACCAAGAGCAGGATCAGCGCTATGAGGAGAAGCTCCGTCAGGCCCGCGAGAGCTCCCGGGCGAGGCGGGCCGCGTACACGTCGCCGACCTTGCGCCGGCGGGCGCCGGCGCCGGGCCACAGCGCGATCAGCGCGCCCACCAGCGCGATCCCCCACCCGATCCAGATCCAGGTCACGAGCGGGTTGACGTTGACGCGGAAGTTTGCGGGCGGCGGGTCCTCCGCGTAGCGGTTTGCGACGCCGCGGATCGCGGCGCCCTGCAGCGCGGCGAGCTGGCCCTGCGCGTCCGGGTCGGCCCCGTCGACCCGCTCGCCGATCGCCGCCAGGCGCTGGTCGACCCGCTCAATCACCGGGTCGAGGCGGGTCAGGTCCGGCTGCATCGCGGTCCAGAAGTCCTCGCCGAGCCCGTCGGTCCGGCCCACCTCGCTCGTCGCTTCGCCCTCGAAGAACCCGCGCACCGGCGACGCCGGATCGGCGTTGCGGTTCGAGTAGTAGTTGCGGGTTGGGCGCAGGGTCGTGAAGTGCTCGCCGTCGCGGCGGACGTCGAGCACGGCCCCCAGGGTTAGACGCTCCTCGCTGCCGCTGACGCTCTGCGTCGGCTCCACGTAGGTGACCTCGTAGTCGCCCACGGTCGCCGATTCGCCGGGCGAAAGGAACACGTCGCGGCTCGTCTGGAAGCTCGTCGAGCCCGCGACTCCGATCAGCAGCACGGCGATCCCGACGTGAACCAGGTAGCCGCCGTAGCGACGGCGGTTGCGCGACACGATTGCGATCAGGGCCGCAGGCGCCGACCCGCCGGACAGCGCGCGACGCGACGAGACACCCTTAGCGAACTCCTGTGCCAGCGCGGTCAGCGCGAAGGCCGCGAACGCGAACAGGATGAGCGCGAACGGCTCTCCGCGCGCGTCCGTGAACGCGACCAGCGCGATCGTGACTACGGCCGCCGCCGCGAGCGGCCAGCGCACTACTCCCCACGCCGAGCGCCAGCTCATCCGCCGCCACGCGATCAGCGGTCCGATCCCGGTGAACAGCACCAGCACGATCGCAAGCGGGGTTGCGAGCCGGTTGAAGAACGGCGGTCCCACCGACGAGCGCGTCCCTGTGATCGCCTCCGAGACGAGCGGGAAGAACGTGCCCCAGAAGATCACCGCGCACAGCCCGACCAGGAGCAGGTTGTTGACGAGGAAGATCGCCTCGCGCGAGAACGCGGAGTCGAGCCGGCGCTCGGGCCGCAGATCGTCGAGGCGGGAGATGATCAGCCCGACCGAGCCCAGCACCACGCACCCGATCAGGACCAGGATCGGCGGGCCGACGGTCGACGCCCCGAAGGCGTGGATCGAGTCGAGGATCCCGGAGCGCACGAGGAAGGTCCCCAAAAGGGCCAGCGAGAACGCCGCGACGATCAGCGAGAGGTTCCACACCTTGAGCATCCCGCGTCGCTCCTGGACCATGATCGAGTGCAGGAAGGCTGTCCCAACCAGCCACGGCATCAGCGACGCGTTCTCGACCGGGTCCCACGCCCAGTAGCCGCCCCATCCGAGCTCGCTGTACGACCACCGCGCGCCGAGCACGATCCCGACCGTCAGGAAGGCCCATGCGATGAGCGCGAACCGGCGGGTCGAGCGGATCCAGCTCGCGTCGAGCCGCCGCGTGACCAGGGCGCCGATCGCGAACGCGAACGGGATCGTGAAGAAGACGTAGCCCGAGTACAGCATCGGGGGGTGCATCGCCATCGCCGGGTGGCGCAGCAGCGGCATCAGGCCGGCGCCCTCGGCGGGCGCCGGGTCGAGGCGCGCAAACGGGTTCGCCTCGGGGCCGGCGAGCAGCATCAGGCCGCAGAAGAACGCCCCGACTCCCATCATCACCGCCGTCGCCCACGGGACGATCTCGCGGTGACGTCCGCGGGTCACGTACAGGACCGCCGACGACGCCACCGACAGCACCCACGCCCACAGCAGCAGCGAGCCGCCCTGGCTCGACCACATCGCCGTCAGCTTGTAGCCGGTCGGCGTCGTGGTAGACGAGTGGTCGGCGACGAGGCGGAAGGAGAAGTCGGAGCGCAGGAAAGCGGCCTCGACGATCACGACTGCGAGGGTCAGCAGCGCGGCCAGCGCGTACACTGCGCGACGCGAGGAGTCGACCCAGCGGCGGTCCCCGCGGGTCCCGGCGAGTGCAGCGCCGACCGCGTACACCGCGGCCACCAGCGCCAGGATCAGGCACGCCGAGCCGAGGACGATCATGTGCGGGCGGACGGCACGATCACTCGTCGATGATCACGTGCTCGGGATCCTCCTCGGCCTCGTCGCTGAACTTCGACGGGCACTTGGTGACGAGGCTGTCCCGTTCGGCGACGAACGTGCCGTTCTCCATCTCCCCCGTGACGATCACCTCGCGACCCTCCCGAAACGGGTCCGGGACCGCCCCCGTGTACGCGACCGGCAGGCTCGCCGAGCCGTCGCGGTCCTCGATCTCGAACCTCAGCCCATCGTCCGAGCGCCGGACCGAGTCGGCGACGACCTTGCCGGTGAGGTCGTAGGTCCCACCCGAGCTCGCCGTCAGCAGGTCGGAGGGCTGCTTTGCCTCGGTGGAGGCGCTGAACGACGTGTACACGAGCGCGGCTGCGAGCAGCACGGCCGTGCCGAGGGCGACGCCGAGGCGGATCTTGCGCTTGCGATCGGGGTCCATCCGGTGAGGGACTCCAATTATCGCAGTGCGAGAATGCCGCCATGGCCGACGACCCCGTGCTCCTGATCACCGGCGCGAGCAGCGGAATCGGGGCCGCGACCGCGCGCGAGGCCGCTGCGGCGGGGTACCGCGTCGTGCTCGGGGCGCGGCGCAAGAAGGAGCTCGACAAGCTGGCGCGTGAGCTGGGCGGCGCCGAGCGGGCGATCGCGCGCAGCTGCGACGTCACGAAGTGGGCCGACGTCGAGGGGATCGCCGAGGCCGCCCTGGGCAGGTTCGGCCGCATCGACGCCGTGTTCGCGAACGCCGGGTTCGGCGCAAAGCGCGGCTTCCTGGAGGAGTCGGTCTCGCACTGGAAGGCGATGATCGAGACCAACATCCTCGGGGTGGCGCTGACGATCCGCGCCACCCTCCCCACCTTCCTCGACCGCGACAGCGGTCACTACGTGATCACCGGCTCGGTCGCGGGACGCCGCGCCCTCCCCGGATCGCTGTACTCGGCTACCAAGTGGGCGGTGGGCGCGATCGCGGAGTCGCTGCGCCAGGAGGTGCGCCAGATCCACGACAGCTCGGCGATCCGTGTGACGCTCGTCGCGCCGGGGATGACCGACACCGAGTTCTTCGACCAGCGGCCCACGAACGCGCTCGACGGAGCGGATGTCGGCCGCGCGGTGGTGTACGCCCTCACGCAGCCTCCACACGTCGACGTCAACGAGATCCTGATCCGCCCCGCGAGCCAGCCGACGTGAACGGAGGCGGTCCTCAGGACAACGGCTCTTGAGGTCTAACCTCTCGAGATCGATGGTCAAGCTCCGGATCGACACACCGAGCGGAGACGCGGTCGCCCATCTCCATCCGGCCGACGCGCCGCGCGCCGCGCTCGTCCTCGGCCACGGCGCCGGCGGGGGCGTCGAGGCCCCCGATCTTGTCGCGGCGACGGAGGCGGCGACAGCCGAGGGCGTGACTGTCGCCCTGGTCGAGCAGCCGTACCGGGTCGCGGGGAGACGCTCGCCGGCGCCGGCGAAGCGGCTCGACGAGGCCTGGACGGCGGTCCTCGAGCACCTCGCCGAGGACGAGTTGCGTGGTCTGCCGTCGATCGTCGGCGGCCGCTCGCTGGGAGCGCGCGTGGCGTGCCGGACCGTGGAGCAGACCGGCGCCGCTGCCGTACTCTGCCTCGCGTTCCCGCTGCAGCCGCCGGCGCGCAAGGGCAAGCCGCCGTCGCCGAGCCGGCTAGCCGAGCTCGACGCCGTGGACGTCCCGATGCTGGTCGTCCAGGGCGACCGCGACCGCTTCGGGGTGCCGCCCCCGGC
>DATHVJ010000204.1:0-3385 GCA_035461345.1 Solirubrobacterales bacterium
CGTGCCCATCAGCGGACCCGGGCGAGGGCGGCTCGCAGATCGGCGGCGACGTCGAGGCCGACGTGGGCGCCGTCGCGCACCACGAAGCGCCCGCCCACGATCACATGGCGCACATCGGACGGGGCGGCGGCGAAGACGAGAGACTCGATGGCGTGGGCCGGATCGGTCCCCGCGAGCCGTGGGCTGTCGAGGCCGACCGTGGCGAGGTCGGCGAGCGCTCCCGTGGTGATCCGGCCCGCCTCCGGCCACCCCAGGCTCGCGTGGCCACCCTCTGTCGCAGCGCGCAAGAGC
The DNA here is from genome assembly GCA_035461345.1 of Solirubrobacterales bacterium. Lineage (GTDB taxonomy): Bacteria > Actinomycetota > Thermoleophilia > Solirubrobacterales > 70-9 > DASPWW01. Next base: position 292 of record DATHVJ010000204.1, read on the forward strand.
TCGGCGGCGCCGTGGAGCCCGCGCGTCCCGCTCGCCAGGCGCTCGTCGAGCTCCACGGCGCGCGCCTCCTCGAACACGTCGATCACGGCATTGGAGTCGGTTCCGAGCGACAGGCGCGCGCCCGCCTCGGCGAGGCGCCGGGCCGGCGCGACGCCGTCCCCGAGGTCGCGCTCCGTCGTCGGACACAGACAGCAGCACGCGCCGCTCCCCCCGAGCAGCGCGAAGTCGGAGTCCGCGAGGTGGGTCGCGTGGACCGCCGTGAAGCGATCCGAGAGCGCGCCGGCCGAACCGAGCACGGCCGTCGGGGTCCCGCCGTAGGCGTCGAGGCTGGCCTCGTTCTCGGCCGGCTGCTCCGAGACGTGGGCGTGCAGCGGGCGCGAGCGCTCCGCCGCCCACGCCGCGACGAGGGCGGCGGCCTCGGGCTCGACGGCCCGGACGCTGTGGATCGCTGCGCCCATGCGCGCGGTCGGCCCGTCGGACAGGGCGTCGACCCGCTCCGCCCAGGCATCGGCGCTCCCGTCGGAGAAGCGGCGCTGCACGTCGTCGAGCTCGACGTCGATGCCCCCTCGCAGGTAGCACGCATCGAGCAGCGTGATCCGGATCCCGGCCTCGCCCGCGGCCTCGATCAGGGCGCTCCCCATCGCGTTGGGGTCGGCGTAGGGGGCTCCGCCCGGGCCGTGGTGCAGGTAGTGGAACTCGCCGACCGCGGTGATGCCCGCCAGGGCCATCTCGCCGAACGTCGCCCGCGCCAGCTCCAGATAGCTGTCGGGGTCGAGCGCGGCGGCGGCCCGGTACATCTGCTCCCGCCACGTCCAGAACGACCCGGCGCCGCCCTCGGTGCGGCCGCGAAGCGCCCGCTGGAAGGCGTGCGAGTGCGCGTTCGCGAGCCCCGGGATCGTCACGCCCTCGAGGCGGGTGGCGTCGGGCGGAGGGGTGGCGACGCCGGTGGCAAGCGAGTTGATCCGCCCTTCGGCGACCTCGATCACGACACCTTGTTCGGCCCGCTCACCGCCGAGCCACGCGAGCTCGCACCAGTAGCTCGTCATCGCCCCGCCCGAGGGAGTCTCACGCGTCGGCGCCCTCGCGCATCGGGATCCGCACGCCGCGTTCGGCGGCGATCTGGAGCGCCCCCTCGTACCCCGCGTCGGCATGCCGGGCGACGCCCGTGCCGGGGTCGGCGTGCATCACGCGCTCGAGCTTCTCGGCCGCCAGCTCGCTGCCGTCGGCGACGCACACCATGCCGGCGTGGATGGAGCGGCCGATCCCGACGCCGCCGCCGTCGTGGATGCTGACCCACGACGCTCCCGCCGCGGTGTTGACGAGCGCGTTGAGCAGCGGCCAGTCGGCGATCGCGTCGGAGCCGTCCGCCATTGACTCGGTCTCGCGATACGGCGAGGCGACCGAGCCCGCGTCGAGGTGGTCGCGGCCGATCACGATCGGCGCCTTCAGCTCGCCCCGCCGGACCATCTCGTTGAAGCGCAGCGCGAGTCGATCCCGCTCGCCGTAGCCGGCCCAGCAGATCCGGGCCGGCAACCCCTGGAAGACCACCTTGTCGGAGGCGAGGCGGATCCACCGCGCGAGCGCCTCGTCCTCGGGCAGCTCCTCCACCACGGCCCGGTCGGTCGCGTGGATGTCCGCCGGATCCCCCGACAGGGCCGCCCACCGAAACGGCCCCCTCCCCTCGCAGAACAGCGGCCGGATGTAGGCGGGAACGAAGCCCGGGTAGGCGAACGCCCGCTCGAACCCGCCGAGCTCGGCCTCGGCGCGGAGGCTGTTGCCGTAGTCGAACACCTCAGCGCCGGCATCGAGAAAATCCACCATCGCCGAGCAGTGCGCCGCCATCGCGGCCCGGGCCCGGCCGACATACCCGTCCGGATCGGCGGCGCGCAGCTCCTTCGCCTCCTCGAGGCTCATCAGGTTGGGCACGTAGCCGCTGAGCGGGTCGTGGGCGCTCGTCTGGTCGGTGACGATGTCGGCCTCGAAGCCCATCGACCGCAGCGCGGGGAGCACGTCGGCGGCGTTGGCGCACAGCCCCACGCTGAGCGCCCGCCGCTCCGCCTTAGCGCGGGTGCAGCGGGCGACCGCGTCCTCGAGGTCGTCCGCCTCCTCGTCGAGGAAGCCGGTGTCCAGCCGCCGCCGGATGCGCCCGGGATCGACCTCGACGCACAGGGCCACGCCCCCGTTCATCGTCACCGCCAGCGGCTGGGCGCCTCCCATTCCGCCCAGCCCGGCGGTCACGGTGATCGTCCCGGCGAGCGAGCCGCCGAAGCGGCGCCGGGCGATCGCCGCGAAGCACTCGTAGGTCCCCTGGACGATCCCCTGGGTGCCGATGTAGATCCACGACCCGGCGGTCATCTGCCCGTACATGGTCAGCCCGAGCTGCTCGAGGCGGCGAAACTCGTCCCAGTTGTCCCACTCTCCGACCAGGTTCGAGTTCGCGATCAGCACCCGGGGCGACCACTCGTGGGTGCGAAACACCCCCACCGGCTTGCCCGACTGGACGAGCAGGGTCTCGTCGTCGGCAAGGCCCCGCAGGGTGCGGACGATCGCCTCGAACGCGTCCCACGAGCGCGCCGCCCGACCGGCGCCGCCGTAGACGACGAGCTCCCCGGGGCGCTCGGCGACCTCGGGGTCGAGGTTGTTCATCAGCATGCGCAGGGCGGCCTCCTGGGGCCACCCGCGGCAAGACAGCTCGGGGCCGCGTGGCGCGCGCACGGTCCGCGCGCTCACTCGAGACCCCCGATCGCTGCGTCGACCGCGTCGAGGAGGTCACCCGATCCGACCAGCCGCTCGGCGGAGGCGAGCTCCGGTGAGAGCCAACGGTCGGGGCCGGGGCCGGGAACCTCGTCTCTCAGCGCGGCAAGCGCCGCCGCGGTGCCGGGGGCCGGGGTGAGCGGGGAGCGCAGTTCGAGTCCCCGCGCCGCCGCGGACAGCTCGACGGCGAGGATGCGACCGAGGTTGCCCAGCGAGGCGCGCAGCTTGCGCGCCGCCCCCCACCCCATCGAGACGTGGTCCTCCTGCATCGCGCTCGTCGGGATCGAGTCGACGCTGGCCGGCACGGCGTGGCGGCGGTTCTCCGCCACCATCGCCGCCT